>NZ_CP012700.1:1629293-1942151 GCF_001307295.1 Sphingopyxis macrogoltabida
GATACTGCCGCGACTGACGATATGACCGGCGGCAGGATTTTTTTGATCCTGTCGCCGGTTTGTCACCGAAACGACGCACAAAACGCATCAATCGCTGGCATGCGCGGCCCCGGATCCACCTTGTCCCGGGAGACCGAAGCCCATGGCCAGCCAACCCAATCGCAAGATCGCCGCCGCCGTTGTCCGCGACGATGTCGAGCACAAGCAACGCCTTCTGGACCGTGCCTTTGCCCTCGCTTTCAGGTGCCTCGTCTATGCGCAGATCTGGGAGGACCCGGTCGTCGACATGGAAGCGCTGGCGATTGAGCCGGGCAACCGGATCGCGACGATCGCGAGCGGCGGGTGCAACGTCTTTTCTTATCTGGTCGCCGATCCCGCGGAAATCATTGCGGTCGATCTTAACACCGCGCATGTCGCGCTAAATCATCTGAAACGCGTGGCGATCCAGCGGTTGCCGAACTACGACAGTTTCCGCCGCTTTTTCGCCGAGGCCGACAATGGAGCGAATATCGGCGACTATCACGCTTTCGTTCGTAGCCATCTCGACGATACGACACGGCGTTACTGGGAAGGTCGCGATCTTCGCGGCCGCCGCCGGATCAGCGGTTTTGCGCACGGACTTCACAAACGCGGGCTGCTCGGCGGATTCATCGGTCTCGCGCATCTTGTCGCACGCCTGCACCGCGTCGATCCGCGCCAGTTTCTTGAAGCTAGGACGCTTGAGGAGCAACGCGCGATCTTCGATGCGAAATTCGCGCCTTTTTTCGACCGCAGGTTCATTCGCTGGATCACCGACCAGCGCTCGTCGCTCTTCGGACTCGGTATTCCGCCGGCCCAATATGACGCGCTTGCGGACGGCAAGCCGATGGCGGACGTGTTGCGCGCCCGACTGGAAAAGCTCGCCTGCGACTTTCCGCTCGAAGAGAATTATTTCGCCTGGCAGGCGTTTGGGCGGCGTTACGGCAGGGGCGCCAAGGCACCGCTGCCGCCCTATTTGCAGGCGGAAAACCATGCCGTGGTCAGGGATCGCGCTGCGCGGGTGACGATGCTGCATGCGAATATGACCGACATGCTCGCCGCCGCCGACGCAGCGAGTTTCGACCGTTATGTGTTTCTCGACGCGCAGGACTGGATGAGCGACGTGCAGCTGACCGCATTGTGGACTGAGGTTAGCCGCACCGCACGGCCCGGCGCTCGTGTGCTGTTCCGCACGGCCGCCGAACCGAGCTTGCTGCCGGGGCGCTTGCCAGAGGCGCTGCTCGACCGTTGGGAATATCGCGACCAGGCGTCACGGGACTATACCCGCCGCGATCGTTCGGCCATCTATGGCGGCGTGCATCTCTATGTTCTGAAGGCCGCATGACGATGAGCGACGCGCATAGCAAATTGATGGACAGCATCTATCGCTACCAGCGGCACTTCTATGATTTCACGCGAAAATATTTCCTCGTCGGTCGCGACGAGATGATCGCGGGCCTCGCCCCGCCGCAGGGCGGCGCGGTGCTCGAAATCGGATGCGGCACCGGCCGCAATCTCGTGCTTGCAGGCCGCGCCTGGCCCGAGGCGCGGTTGTTTGGCATCGATATCTCGGCCGCGATGCTCGACACGGCGCGCGGCGCGATTGCGAAGGCAGGGCTGGACGGGCGCGCCATACTCGCGGAAGGTGATGCGTGCGATTTCGACCCCGCCGGCCTGTTCGGGCGTGAGACCTTCGATCGCATCGTCATCAGCTACGCGCTGTCGATGATTCCCGACTGGGCCACGGCGCTTGCGCATGCGGCACGGTATCTCGCACCGGGCGGGCGAATAGAGATTATCGATTTCGGCCAGCAGGACCGGTTGCCGACATTGTGGAAGCGCGCATTCTTCGGGTGGCTCGCCCATTTTCACGTCGTTCCGCGCGCTGATCTCGGGCGCGTCATCGCGGGGCTCGCCCGCGAGACCGGGATGGCCGGTCATTGCCGCAGCATGGCGCGAGGCTATGCGATCCGCGGCGGTCTCGCGCGCGGCTGATTTGCTGCTATGCTTCCGTAAACGGGGGAGCGGCGGATGGGCGAGGCAATCGAACGGGCAACGGCAGCGCAGCTTGACGGTGTCGAGGTGACGCTGGCGCTCGCTTTCCAGACCGATCCTGCGCTGTCGTGGATCCTGCCTGATCCCGAGCATCGTGCACGCGCGCTTCGCGGGCTTTTCCATGTGCTTGTTCCCGCCGACTTTCGTGCGGGCACCGTGCTCCGTTCGGCGGGCGACGAAGCCGCGGCGCTATGGCGTGCGCCCGGGCAGGCGCATGGCGGGATGATCGAGTTTTTGCGCACCGTCATCCCGCTTGTCGCGACCTTTGGCTCCGCGCTGCCGCGCGGCCTGAAAGTGCAGGGCGGCATCGACGCCCACCGCCCGACGGGACGTTTCTGGTATCTTCACTATGTCGGCGTGCGCCCCGAGCATCAGGGCAAGGGCCATGGCGGGCGGATCATCCGTGCGCAGACGGCAGCGGCGGATCGTGAGCGACTGTCTTGCTGGCTCGAAACTGCGACGGCAGAAAATGTGCCGCTGTATGAGCGGCTGGGCTTTGTTACGCAGGTCGAATGGGACGTACCGGGCGGCGGACCGCATTTCTGGGGAATGATGCGGTCGGCAACCTAATCGTCGAAGCCGACGAACCGGACTGCCTCGTCGACGCGCTTGCGGTTCGATACGACGGCGTTCGCCGGGAAATCCTCCGCAGGCCAGCCCATCGCGACGCAGATCATGATGACCTGATCGTCGGCGATGCCGGCATGTTCGCGCACGACCGGGCTTTGCATGATGCCTTGGCTGTTGATGACGCAGCCGAGCCCGCGCGACCAGGCGGCGTTGACGAGCGCGTTGGTCACCGCGCCGCAATCGAACGGCGCGATGTCGCTGCCCAGCAGCACACGGTCGTAGGTGACGACGATGCTGACCGGCGCGTCGAACTGGCGAAAGCCGCGCAAGACCCAGTCCTGCCGCGCATCCTTGTCTTCGCGCGCGATACCCATCGCACCGAACAATTGCTTGGCGATCTCGATCTGGCGGGCGCGGTGGTCGTCGGCGATGCCGTCGAAGCGGCGAAATTCGCGGCTGTCGGGGATGCCGGCCAGAATGCCGTCGGTGTTGCCCTTGCGGATCGCGTCGAGCGGAGCGCCGGTGACGACCGCGAAATTCCAGCACTGATTGTTGAACGAGGAGGGCGCGCGCATCGCGACCTCGATCACCTCGGCGATGAGCGCTTTCGGAACCGGTTTGTCGAGGAAGCCGCGGATCGAGCGGCGTCCCTTTACGACCTCGTCAAAGCCCGGCGTGTCGGTCACGCCGCCTTGCGCAGTTCCAGCCGGTCCCAGATTTCGACGAGCGCTTGCGTCAGTCCGCGCATCATCGCCTCGTCGTGCGCCGGGCCGGGCGTGAAGCGCAGGCGTTCGGTGCCGCGCGGCACGGTCGGGAAATTGATCGGCTGCACATAGACGCCATATTCGGCGAGCAGGATGTCGCTGATCTTCTTCGCGCGCACCGGATCGCCGACCATCAGCGGCACGATATGCGTCGTCGAATCCATCACCGGCAGGCCGGCGTCGCGGAAGCATTGCTTGAGGTAAGCGGCGGCTTCCTGCTGCGCCTCGCGCTCGACGCTCGATGCCTTGAGATGGCGGACGCTGGCGAGCACGCCTGCGACGAGCACCGGCGACAGGCTGGTCGTGAAAATGAAGCCCGGCGCATAGGAGCGGATGACGTCGATGATATTTTTGTCGGCGGCGATATAGCCGCCCATCACGCCGAATGCCTTGCCCAGCGTGCCTTCGATGATCGTGACGCGGTGCGCCGCCTCGTCGCGGTCGGTGATGCCGCCGCCGCGCGGGCCGTACATGCCGACGGCATGGACTTCGTCGCAATAGGTCAGCGCGTTATATTTTTCGGCAAGGTCGCAGATCGCGTGGATCGGGGCGACATCGCCGTCCATCGAATAGACGCTTTCGAATGCGATCAGCTTCGCGGCTTCCGGATCGTCCTGCGCCATCAATTCTTCGAGATGGGCAAGGTCGTTGTGGCGCCACACGCGCTTTTCGCAGCCAGAGTTGCGAATGCCCGCGATCATCGAGGCGTGGTTGAGCTCGTCCGAATAAATGATGCAGTTCGGCAGCAGCTTGCCGAGCGTGCCGAGCGTTGCTTCGTTCGAGATATAGCCCGAGGTGAAGAGCAGCGCGCCTTCCTTGCCGTGCAAATCGGCGAGTTCAGCCTCGAGATCGATATGATAATGGGTGTTGCCGCCGATGTTGCGGGTGCCGCCCGAACCGGCGCCGACATCGTGCAGCGCCTCTTCCATCGCGGCGACGACCTTCGGGTGCTGGCCCATCGCGAGATAGTCGTTCGAGCACCAGACGGTGATCGGCTTCGGACCGTTGTGGCCGGCAAAACAGCGGGCGTTCGGAAAGGCGCCCTTGTTGCGCAGGATGTCGATGAAGACGCGGTAGCGCCCCTCTTCGTGCAGTCGGTCGATCGCCCGGGCGAAAATATCGTTATAGTTCACTACAGCCCCGCTTGTCAGCTGGTTGCCGTCCCCCGCCGACGGCTATTAACAGGCGGGCCAATAACGTCGAATCAGGCGGAAATCCAGTGCGAACGATTCGCAATTCACCCGATCGATCAGAGTGATCGGGCGCACCGCGGGTCCGCCGCGATACGGCTATGGCCGGGACTGAAGAAGGCGTGTCGAAGGAGGTCGCGGATATGCGGATAGTGAAGGTCTTGATCCTGTCGGTGGCGGTGTCGGCAAGCGGGGCTTCGGCGTCGAAGCCCGCGAAGCCGCCGTTCGAGGGGCTGTGGATGAGCTGCGAAAGCTGGCAGGGTTCCTCGATCTGCGCCTACAAGGCACTTGCGCAGCAGGGGACGCGTGTCTGCGGAGTGCAGAGCGACTTTGCGACCAACCGCTATTACGTCCAGCGCTTCGTCGGCACCGCGCGGGGCAATGTGGTCGAGATCGATCGCATCTGCGGCGATCCCGGCTCGGAAACCGACACCTATTGTGCAGGACAGGCGCCCGCCGAAGCTGCCAAGGTCGGCTGGGGTGCATCGGACAGGCAATTGTCGCTGTGCGAGGGGCGTCTGCAAGCCGGAAAAAAGGGTGAAGCGGCGCATTGCACGCCTGCAGCGGCGCGCGCCGCGATGCCCAAAACCTCGGGTCGCGATGGCGAAGGGCCGGAGGCCGAGGACCGCGCCTGGATGGCGTCCTGCGCGCAGGGCGACGACGGCTAGATCGTCTCGATCCTGCCGATGCCATAGGGCGCCAGCACGGCCAATGGCGGCGGCGGCCGGTCGTCGCTGCGCGTGAAGACGGCGAGGCCCGGCGTTACCGTCGCCGGCCAGTCCTGCCCTTCGGTCAGATAGGCGATCCGGCGCGCGATACCGGCGGCGCCGTCGATCAGCCGGACGCCGGGGCCGGCGGCTGCCTGCAGCTCCTTTTCGAGCAACGGGAAATGGGTACAGGCAAGCACGATCACGTCCATCGCGTCGCCGCCCGGCTGGTCGCGCAGTCCCGCGATCGCGCGGGCGATAGTGGCGGGGTCGACCGGATTGCCGCGCAATTTTGCCTCGGCGCCGGTGACGAGCCCGGGACTGCCATGGCGCAGCACCGTTTTTCCGCCCGCAAATTTCGCGCTCAGATCGTCGACATAGGGCTGGCGGACGGTCGCTTCGGTGCCGAGCACGCCGATGACGCCGCTTTGCGTCAGTTCGGCGGCGGGCTTGATCGCGGGCACGGTGCCGACGATCGGCAGGTCGAGCGCGGCGCGCACGTGAGCAAGCGCGATCGTCGACGCGGTGTTGCACGCGATCACCGCGAGCCGCGGCTGGTAGCGTTCGACAAGCCGGCCGAGCAGCGCGGGTACGCGCGCCGCCAGTTCGGCCTCGCTTTTCTGGCCATAGGGAAGCCCGGCATAGTCGGCGGCGTAGACGATCGGCGCGGTCGGCAGCAGCGCACGCGTCGGCCCCAGCACGGTTAGCCCGCCGAGGCCGCTGTCGAAGAAGAGGATGGGCGCGTCGCGGGACGGGGATGACATGGGCAGGGGCGTAGCAGGTGGCCGGGCTGTGCTCAATCCGCTGGCGAGTTTGTCCATTATGGAAAATGACGCACTCGAACCCGTTGATTGAACCGCTCAACATCGCCACAGTGGCGCCGATGGAGCGGGGAGTGTCATGACGATATTTTTGCTGATCGCGCTTGGCTATTTGCTCGGTTCGATCCCCTTTGGCGTCATCCTGACCCGGCTGTTCGGCGCGGGCGACCTCAGACAGATCGGATCGGGCAATATCGGCGCGACCAATGTGCTGCGGACCGGGCGCAAGGGGCTGGCGGCGGCGACGCTGATCCTCGATGGCGCCAAGGGCGCGGTCGCGGTGCTGCTGGCGCGGCATTTCGTGCCCGAGCTGGCCGAACCGGGCGCGATGCTCGCCGGGGCGGCGGCGATGATCGGCCATTGCTATCCGGTGTGGCTGAAGTTTCGCGGCGGCAAGGGGGTCGCGACCTTGCTCGGCCTGTCCTTTGCGCTCGGCTGGCCGATCGGGCTGGTCTTTGCCGCCGTCTGGCTCGGCACCGTGCTGCTGCTTCGTATCTCGTCGCTCGGCGGCATGGTGGGCGCGGTGTCGGCACCCGTCGCGGCGCTGGCGTTCGGCTATCCCGCCTATGCCCTCGGTCTCGCCGGTCTCGCGGTGATCGTGTTGTGGCGGCATCGCGAAAATATTGTCCGGCTGCGCGCGGGGACCGAGCCGCGGGTCGGGTCGAAGAAGCAGGACAACGCCGCGTGACGCCAGCCGAACGGCTGGCGCGGCTGCGGTTGATCCGCACGCCGCATGTCGGACCGGTAAGCTGGCACCAGCTCATGCAGCGTTTCGGTTCGGGCGAGGCGGCGCTCGATGCGCTTCCCGATCTCGCGCTGCGGGGTGGTGCGGGGAGGCCCCGTATCGCGCCCGCCGACGCCGTGCTGCGTGAAATCGATCGGGTCGCGGCGCTTGGCGCGCGTCATATCTTCAGTGACGAAGACGATTATTCGCCGTTGCTGTGCGAGGTCGAGGGCGCGCCGCCGGTCGTCATCGTGCGCGGCGATGCCGCGATGCTGCGCCGCCCTTGTGTCGCGATCGTCGGCGCGCGCAATGCCTCGGCAGCGGCGTGCCGCTTCGCGCGTCAGCTTGCGGCAGATCTCGCTGCGCGGGATGTCACGGTCGTCAGCGGCCTTGCGCGCGGGGTCGACACTGCGGCGCATATCGGCGCTCTCGGCGGATCGACGGCGGGCGTCATCGCCAGCGGGATCGACATCGCTTTCCCGCCCGAGAATGCCGCGTTGCAGGAAAAGATCGCGAGCGATCAGCTGCTCGTCGCCGAACAGCCGCCGGGGACCGAACCGCTCGCGCGCCATTTCCCGTCGCGCAACCGGATCATCGCCGGCATGGCGCATGGCACGGTGGTGATCGAAGCGGCGCCCCGTTCGGGATCGCTGATCACCGCGCGCCGCGCCGGCGATTACGGGCGCGAGGTGATGGCGGTGCCGGGTTCGCCGCTCGACCCCCGCGCGCAGGGTTGCAACCTGCTGATCCGCGAAGGCGCGACGCTGATCCAGAATGTCGACGACGTGATCGAGGCGGTCGGGCCGATCGATACGCGCATGGTCCGCGAACCGGTCCGGCCTTTTGCCCTAGCCGCCGGCGCCCTTTCGGCTGCCGCGATCGACGCGGGCGAGGGCGACCGGCGCGATGTTGCCGCGCTGCTCGGACCGACGCCCGTTGCGATCGACGAGTTGGTCCGGCAATCGGGTCAGGCCGCGACAACGGTCCAGCTCGTTCTCCTCGAGCTCGAGCTGGCCGGTCGGATTGAGCGGCATGCGGGCGCGCGGGTTTCGCTGGTGTGACGGCCGGCACAGCGTCCTAACCCTCGGCAATATAACGATTCGTCCCGGTTCAGCCACGGTTCAGCGACCGAGCGACAGGCTCATGATATTGTATCACATGAGGGGAGATTGATGATGCGTAGCCGATATCTGACCGGCGTCACGATGTTGGCCGTTCTTGCGTCTGCGCCCGCACCCCTGCCGGTTGCCGTCGCCCAAGCGCAGCCCGCGGCCAGTCAGCAGGGCTTTTGCCGTACCGCCGATCCCTTGCCGCGTCTCGACCCCGAAGCCCGGCCGCAGCAGCAATCGAACGCGGGTTACAAAACCAAAGGCGGCCGCGTTTCGCGTGACGAGGCAATGCCGATGGCGTCGCCACCCCCGCCGCCTCCGCCGCCGCCACCTCCGCCGCCGCCGTCCCCGGTTTATGCACCCGAGGCGCGCTCGGACGAAAGTGCCGAGGCGGTCGTGGTTACCGGGTCGAGCGCCGAGCGCGGCGCGGCTGACATGTCGGCGCCGGTCGAAAGCCCGCCGCCTCCCGCCGCGCCTTCCGCGGGTTCGTCGAGCGATTATGCCCGGACCAGCCCGACGATATTGCCGCCATACCCACCGCGGCCACGCCCGCAACCGCAGCCGCAATCGGGCATATTGACCGCGGGCGAGCATGACGACCTGCTCAACCCCGAACTTTATGCCGCCTATGTGAACCGGACTAGCCTTGGACAGGAAATTCGCGTGCTGCCCCGCGTCGACACGATGCGTGTCGTCACGGTGAAGGTGAACGACCGCAGCGGCCAGCCGATCCCCTTCGCCGACGTCGTCGTGACCTGTTCGGACGGCAACAGCATCACCATGGCGACGCAGGCCGACGGCAGCGCGGTCTTTTTCCCCGGCCTCGACCGGCTGAGCGAACGGATCACGGTCACCGCACGCAAGGCCGGCCGGACCATTGCCGACGCGCGGCCGGTGCTCGTCGCCGACGCGCCAGGTGGCCAGACCGTCGGGCTGACCGCGAATCAGGCGGCGGCCAAGGTCAGCAAGCTCGACCTGATGCTCGTCGTCGACACCACGGGGAGCATGGGCGACGAAATCAGTTACCTGCAGGCCGAATTGCGCTCGATCATCGGCGCCATCACCGCGAAGCACCGCGATCTCGACATCCGGATCGGCTTTGTCTTCTATCGCGATCTCGGCGACGAATATGTCACGCGGACGATCGCCTTCGACAGCGACATCGGCCGCGTGCAGGGACAGCTTGCGCAGCAATATGCGAGCGGCGGGGGCGATTATCCCGAAGCGATGGATCAGGCACTGATCCGCGCGGTCGGCCAGTCGTGGCGTCCTGATGCGGTGAAGTCGCTGCTGCTCGTCGCCGATGCGCCGCCGCACGACGACAAGTTCGGCCGGACATGGGCGGCGGCCGAGGCGGCGCGTGCCAGGCGCATCCATATCACCCCGGTGGCCGCCTCCGGCGTTGCCGACAAGGCCGAATATGCGATGCGCGCGATGGCGGCAGCCACGCAGTCGCGGTACCTGTTCCTGACCGACGACAGCGGCGTCGGCAACCCGCACGCGCCGCCGGCGATCGACTGTTACCTCGTCACCCGGCTCGACGCGCTCGTCCGGCGGGTGATCGACAGCCAGATCAGCGGCCGCCGGATCGAGCCCGCCGATCAGGAAATCATCCGCAGCGTCGGCAATTACGATGCCGGCAAATGCATCCTGCCCGCCGATTTCAAATGGCAGAACCAGTAGCTTATTGACTTGCCCCCGCATCTGAACGATGCGGGGGCCGTGGGTCGCTTCGGGGAACCCTTGCCGCCGGTTTGATTCCGGCCGCGGGGGACGGAGGACCAGAATCCATGAAAAAGCTGCTGTCGGCTGCCGCCGCGCTGGCGTTGCTCGCCCAGCCCATCCACGTCGCCGCAGAACAGGTGGAGCCCGTCAAGATATCGGGCCCCGCGAACGCGAAGGGGGTGACCAACGTCACCGTCGGCGCCTTCAACGTCGGCTTTATCTTCGAATCGATCGACCGCACTGCGGCATCGGGCGGTCTGATGGGCGCGTTCGGGGGCACGACCAAGGCGAAGAGCGAACTCGTTGGCGTGACGCCCGAAATGATGCAGGCGATCACCGATGCGGCCTATGCGGACTTCGTCGCCCAGTTGACCGCGGGCGGCTACACCGTCCAGCCCGCCGCCGACCTGTTCGGCCACACGGCGCTCGCCAAGACCAAGTCGCAGGAAGTCCCGCTCGACATTAACATCGCGCTCGAAAAGGGCAGCAAGGGCAAGGCGACCTATTTCAAACCGTCGGCGCTGCCGTCGCTGCTGATGATCCCGGGCGACTTCATGGGATCGGGCATGAGCAGCATGGGGATCAACATGTCGGCCGGGCAGGCGAACATGGCGCTGAACAATTATGCCCGCGAAACCGGGGTCGGGGTGATCGACGTCGTCTATCTCATCGACTTTTCCCAGCAAAAGCGTCCCGGCGCGTTCAGCTTCGGCGGCCTCCAGGTCAACAGCGCGCTGTCGGTCAGCGCCGACTATTCGCGCATGACGCTGATCGCGCCGAGCGGCAAACAGTCGGTGATCACCGTCAAGGCGCCGGTGGCGGTCGAGGGCGAGTTCGTCGAGAAGAGCGACGCGTCTAGCGGAACCGACAAGGCGCTGCAGTCGGGCGCGAACGTCGCGGGCGGGGTTGCCGCGGTGATGGGCTTCGGCGGTCTCCGCTTCGGCAAGACGCGCAAGTTCGCTTTCACCGCCAAGCCCGGCAATTATGAAGAGGGCGCGGCGAAAGCGGCGAACCTCGCCAGCGCGATGCTGCTGGGGCGGTTGGTGGCGTTGCGGTAAATCCGGTATCCGTCGTCCCGTCACAGGCCGGGATGACGGAGATCGCCATGACCGAATTTGTTTCAGTTAAATCCCCTTGACGGAACATGCCGCGCCCCGCCACCCTCGCGCGTACGTACGTAAGCGTTTTCGGGGATAGAGTTTTTCATGCAATTGGTGATTGTGGAATCGCCCGCCAAGGCGAAGACGATCGAGAAATATCTTGGTCGCGATTTCAAGGTGCTGGCGAGTTACGGCCATGTTCGCGACCTGCCGCCGAAGGACGGCTCGGTCGATCCCGACGACGGCTTTGCGATGCAGTGGCAGCTTTATCCCGACAAGGCGAAGCGGCTGAAGGAAATCCAGGACGCCGCGAAGGGCGCCGACCGCCTGATCCTCGCGACCGACCCTGATCGCGAGGGCGAGGCAATCAGCTGGCATGTCCAGGAGTTGCTGCGCGCCAAGAAGGCGCTGCCGCAGGCGGTCGACCGCGTGACCTTCAACGCGATCACCAAGCAGGCGGTGACCGACGCGATGGCGCACCCGCGCGCGCTCGATGACGATCTGATCGACGCCTATCGCGCCCGCCGCGCGCTCGATTATCTCGTCGGCTTCACTCTGTCGCCGGTGTTGTGGCGCAAGCTGCCCGGCGCGAAATCGGCGGGCCGCGTCCAGTCGGTCACGCTGCGCATGGTCGTCGAGCGCGAGCGCGAGATCGAGGCGTTCGTCGCGCAGCAATATTGGTCGGTCACCGGCCTGTTCGAAATGGGCGGCACGCCGTTCCGGGCGCGGCTCGCACGCTGGCGCGGCGATAAGATCGAGCGACTGACGATCGGCACCGAGGCCGACGCCCGTGCCGCCGAAGCCGATGTGAAGGATGGCCATTTCACCGTCGATGCGGTCGAGACCAAGCCGCTGACGCGCAACCCGCCGCCGCCCTTCACCACCTCGACGCTGCAGCAGGAGGCAGCGCGCAAGCTCGGCTTCTCGGCGAGCCACACGATGCGGATCGCACAGGCGCTCTACGAGGACGGCGCGATCACCTATATGCGGACCGACGGCGTCCAGATGGACGGCAGCGCGATCAGCGCGGCGCGCAAGGCGATTGCCGACCGCTATGACGGCGGCTATGTCCCCGACCAGCCGCGCCAGTATCAGACCAAGGCGAAAAATGCGCAGGAAGCGCACGAAGCGATCCGCCCGACCGACTTTTCGAAGGACAAGGCCGGCAGCGGCGACCATGCACGCCTCTATGAGCTGATCTGGAAGCGTGCGCTGGCGAGCCAGATGGCGTCGGCGCGGCTCGAACGCACCAGCATCGATCTCAGCGACGGCACCGGCAAGACGATGCTGCGCGCGACGGGGCAGGTAGTGAAATTCCCCGGCTTTCTTGCTCTCTATGACGAAGGCCGCGATGACAGCGGTGACGACGAGGATGCGCGCCTGCTGCCCGCGATGAGCAAGGGCGACGCGCCGGCCAAGACCGGCGTCGAGGTCGAAAGCCACGAGACACAGCCGCCGCCGCGCTATTCGGAGGCGAGCCTTGTCAAGAAGATGGAGGAGCTCGGCATCGGGCGCCCGTCGACCTATGCCTCGATTGTCCAAGTGCTGAAGGACCGCGGCTATGTGACGGTCGAGAAAAACCGCTTCATTCCCGAAGAAAGCGGGCGGCTGCTGACTGCCTTCCTCGAACGCTTCTTCGAACGCTATGTCGAATATGACTATACCGCCGGGCTCGAGGAAGAGCTCGACGACGTGTCCGGCGGCCGCGCGCAGTGGCAGGCGGTGCTCGACCGCTTCTGGCGCGATTTCAAGCCGCGTACCGGCGAAGTGATGGAGCAGAAGCCGTCGGAGATCACCGCGGCGCTCGACGAATTCCTCGGTCCCTATCTCTTCCCCGACAAGGGCGACGGCACCGACCCGCGCCTCTGCCCCAATTGCGGCACCGGGCGGCTCGCGCTGCGCGGCGGCAAGTTTGGGCCGTTCATCGCGTGCAGCAACTATCCCGACTGCAAGTTCACGCGCAAATTCGCGCAGCCGGGAGGCAGCGACGCGGGCGACACGGGTCCGGAGACGATGGGGACCGATCCCGACAGCGGGCTGGAAGTGACGAAGCGCAGCGGGCGTTTCGGACCCTATATCCAGCTCGGCGACGGCAAGGAGGCAAAGCGCTCGTCGATCCCCAAGGACATACCGGCCGAAGATTTTGACCTCGACTATGCACTGCGACTGCTCAGCCTGCCGCGCGAGGTCGGGGTTCATCCCGAAAGCGGCAAGCCGATCATGGCGGGGCTCGGGCGCTATGGCCCCTATCTGCTCCACGACGGTAAATATGCGAAGCTGACCGGTACGGCCGAAATCTTCGACATCGGCATGAACGCTGCGGTCGTCCGGATCGCCGAGGCGGCGAGCGGCGGCGGGCGCGGGCGGACCAAGGCCGAACCGCTCAACACTTTCGGACCGCACCCGACGAGCGGCGGCGAGATGAAGCTGATGGAAGGGCGCTTCGGCCCCTATGTCACCGACGGCACGACCAACGCGACTTTGCCCAAGACGGCCGATCCCGCGACGCTGACGCTCGAAGAGGCGATCGCGCTGATCGATGCGCGCGCGGCCAAAGGGCCGGCAAAGGGCAAGAAAAAGGCCGCGCCGAAGAAAAAGGCGGCTGCGAAGAAGCCTGCTGCAAAGAAGGCTCCGGCCAAGAAGGCGGCCGCCGAATAGCGTTAATCGGCGGCGTTTGCGACACAGCAACCGCGTGATAAGGTGGCGCATCGGGAGGTATTTCGATGCGCCGTCTGTTTGCTGGCTTGCTTGCCGTCTTCGCGCTGTGTGCGCTGCCGGCGGCTGCACAGCCGTCACGCTATCTGATCTCGGCCCAGCCGATGGCCGAGGCGCCCGCCGGCGTGCAGGCTTGGCGGGTGCAATATTGGACAACCAATGGTAGCGGCGCGCGTTTCGCGGTCACCGGCATTGTCGCTGCGCCGATGGAGGCGATTCCACCGCGCCCGCGCCGCGTGATTGCCTGGACTCACGGTGCGTGGGGTGTTGCCGAGAAATGCGCCCCGTCGCTCAGCCCCAATTTCTTCGACTACAGTGCCGGAATGGATGCCGTCCGCAACGGCTATGTCGTCGTCGCGCCCGATTATATCGGGCTCGCCAGCCCGACGATGCATCCTTTCCTCGTCGGTACCGACACAGCAAACGCCGTCCTAGACGCAGTTCGCGCGGCGCGCGAGATCCCGGGCGCCGCTGCGGGCAGCAACTTCGCTGTCTGGGGGGAGTCGCAGGGCGGGCATGCCGCGTTGTGGACCGCGACCGCGGCGCGTTCCTATGCCCCCGACCTGACGCTCGTCGCCACCGCGGCCGCAGCACCGCCGACCGATCTGGCTGCCAATCTGCGCGAAGCGAGCGACAAGAATGCGCGTGCGTTGCTGCTGTCCTTCGCGCTGCATAGCTGGGCGACGCTCTATAGCTTCCCGCTCGACGGCGTCGCAAACCGCACCAATCAGGGTATCATCCATAGGCTGGCCGAAAACAATTGCGTCAGCCTCAACAAGAAGCCGAAGCTCGGTACGATCCTCGGCATCCTCACGATCGCGCGCGCGACGCGGAACAAGGACATCGGCAAGATCGAACCCTTCGCCTCCTTTGCGCGCGCCAACAGTGTCGATCCGGCGCGCGTCCCGGGGCCGCTTTTGATTGCGCAGAGCAGCAAGGATACCATCGTTTCGTCTGCGGTGACGCAAAAGTTCGCAAAGGCGGCCTGCAAGCGCGGCACGCCCACGCGCTGGATCGACATGATCGGCGATCATGGCGCGAGCGCGAAGGACAGTGCACAGGAAACGATCGGCTGGATCACCTCGCGCTTCGACGGCAATGCGCCGCCGAACGATTGCCGGCGGATCTAGGCTATCGGAAAGTTTCCGCATCGCCCCTTTTAAGCCAAGTTGAAGCGTCTCTGCGGAACAGGGTGAGGATTGAAATGACGGTCACACTTGCGGCGACGAATCCTGCGATTGCAATGCTATCCGGCATGTGAGGAGGTCTGATACGCCAAATCATAATATAAGACGCTAGGGCGCCACTCCCCGCGACGAACGTGTATAAGCGCTTTGCGATATCGCTCGCGCGATGGGCAATATACTCTGAAAAGAGAAATGTGATCGCGAACGACAGTAGACCGCCTACTACTGGAACGACCGTTCTTAAAGCTCCATTCATTATGTACATGATCGCAGGATCGATCATTGCCAGTGCCGTGAAGGCAAGCAACACGTCCACAAAAAGCGTAAGTGGAAGGGCCCAAATAAGCCATTCGAAGATGTAGATCGATTTGGGCCTGTTGGCGTAGAGCGTATCACGACGGCGCATAATTTTCCTCTGGGATCGTTCCTCAATCCACCCAGTCGAGTCCCATGTCGCGATAGACGCTGCGGTCTTCGTCCCAGTTTTCCTTGACCTTGACGTGCAGGAACAGGTGGACCTTGCGGCCCATGAGTTCGGTCAGTTCGGCGCGGGCGCGGGCGCCGATTTCCTTGATCCGGCTGCCGCCCTTGCCGAGGACGATCGCGCGCTGGTTGTCGCGCGCGACGTAGATTTGCTGGTGAATTTCGGCGCTGCCGTCGGGCCGCGACTTGAACAGCTCGGTCTCGACCGTCGATTGGTAGGGCAATTCCTCGTGGAGCTGGCGGTAGAGCTGCTCGCGCGTGATTTCGGCGGCCAGCATGCGCTCGGGCGCGTCGCTGACCTCGTCCTCGGGGAAATGCCACGGCCCCTCGGGCATCAGCGTGGCGAGATGCGCCTTGAGTTCGGGCACTCCGTCGCCGCTGCTCGCTGCGATGAAGAAGGTCTCGTCGAACGCGAGCCGCGCGTTGAGCTCGGTCGCAATGGTGAGCAGCTTGTCCTTCTTGGTCAGGTCGACCTTGTTGAGGATCAGATATTTTTTCTCGGGCCGGTTCGCGATGCCCTCCAGCACGCGCTCGACGCGGCCGGTCAGCTTGGCAGCGGCATCGACCATGACGAGGATCGCTTCGGCTTCCTCGATGCTGCCCCAGGCGGCGGCGACCATCGCGCGGTCGAGGCGGCGGGTGGGCGCGAAGATGCCGGGCGTGTCGATCAGCACGATCTGCGCGTCGCCATCCATCGCAACGCCCATCAGCCGCGTCCGCGTCGTCTGCGCCTTGGGGCTCACGATCGCGACCTTCTGGCCGACTAGCGCGTTGACGAGGGTCGATTTGCCCGCATTGGGCGCGCCGACGACGGCGACGAAACCGCAACGCTGGGTCATTTTTCCTGTCCTTCGAGTTCGGCGAGCAGCGCCGCCGCCGCGGCCTTTTCCGCCGCCTGTTTGCTCGCGCCTTCGGCTTCGGCCCGCGCGAGCTTGCCGACGCTCACCGCGACGCGAAAGCGCGGGGCATGGTCGGGGCCTTCGCGCGCGACAATCTCATATTCGGGCGGGCGGCGTTTGCGCGCCAGCGCCCATTCCTGCAGCGCCGCCTTCGGATGCTTGGGCGCCGCTTGCTGGCCCTCGATCATCCCGCCCCAGTGGGCAAGGATGAAGGCGCGCGCGGCGTCGGCTCCCTGGTCGAGATAGAGCGCGCCGATCAGCGCCTCGATCGCGTCGGCAGCGATATTGTCGCTGTAGCGGCCACCATCGCTGCGTGCCTGCGCCCCGAAGCGGACGAGTGCGGTGAGGTCGAGCCGGCGCGCGATCGCGGCGCAGGTTTCGCCCGACGCGAGCGCATGCAACCGCGACGAAAGTTCGCCCTCGGTCGCGGCGGGAAAACGCGTATAGAGCTCCGACGCGATGACGAGCCCGAGGACGCGGTCGCCGAGAAACTCGAGCCGTTGATAGTCGGCGCGGCCCGTACTGCCATGCGTCAGGGCCTGATCGTACAAGGACAGGTCGCCCGGGGCGCAGCCGATGATGTCGGCGAGCGCCCCGGTGTCGAGGGTATCGCTCAAAAACCGTCCCCGATGCGGCTCCAGCGCGCGGCAGTGAACCAGCTGATTGGATTGAACCAGCTTGCCGACCCGTCGGTCGAGAACATCCCGACCAGCGCATGGCCGACGAGGTTCTTTTCGGGGACGAGGCCGATGCCCTGATTCTCGATCGCCGGGAAGCGGCTGTCGGCGCTGCGGTCGCGGTTGTCGCCCATCAGGAACAAATGCCCTTCGGGCACGACGACGAGCGGCGTATTGTCCTCGGGAATGGTCGTGATGTCGAGGATCGCATAGCTTTTGCCGCTCGGCAGCGTTTCGCGGAACTGCTTGTAGCGGCACTGGCGCAGGCCGTTTGCGCTCACTTCCTCGAATTCGGGCGAATAGCAGGGCAGGGTGCCCGTCGCGCGCGATGCTTCGATCATGTTCGGCGTCACCGGGATCACGAGATCGGGCATCGCGTCGCGCTTCAGCGGCGCGCCGTTGAGCCAGACGATGCCGTCGCGAACCTGCACGCTGTCGCCGGGCAGGCCGATGACGCGCTTGATATAATCATTGTCGGCGACCGGCGGCGCCTTGAAAACGACGACATCGCCGCGTTCGGGCGTACGCGCGAAAATCCGGCCGGGGATCAGCGGGACGCTGAACGGCAGGCTGTACTTCGAATAGCCATAGGCCATTTTGTTGACGAGCAGATAGTCGCCGATCAGCAGCCGCGGCTGCATCGATTCCGAAGGAATGTTGAAGGGCGACAGGAAAAAGCTGCGGAAAATCAGCACTGCGATCGCCAGCAGGGCAAGGAAGCGGACGGTATCGACCGCCTCTTCCTTCGCCGACACCGGGGTCGGGGTGGGGGAGGCCGGCGCCGGCTGGTCGGCAGGCGCGTTATCGGCAGTAAAGCTGGCTTCGGTCATGTCCGCGCATTGGCGATGAATAGGTTCCCACGTCAAGCGAATATCGGCGGATGGCGCTGGCGCACCGATGGCGGCGGGCCTATGAAAAGGCCGATCTCGCCTCTCGAAGGAACCCAAGTCCATGACGACCGCCCAGCAGGCCTGGCAGGCCCTTGCCGACTGGCAGCCGAAGCCGTTGACCGAGCTGGTCGCCGCCGATCCCGACACGCGGTTGCAGGCTCTCGTCCGCAGCGTCGCCGATATCCGCTTCGATTTTGCCAAGACCCACCTCGATGACGGCGCGATCGATATCCTGTCGAACCTTGCCGCGGCGCAGGATTTCGGCGGTCGTCGCAAGACGCTCTTCTCGGGCGGCATCGCCAATCCGACCGAAAACCGGGCGGCCGAACATAGCGCCGAGCGTGGCGACGGGGCACCCGAGTCGGTCCATGTCGCGCAGGCGCTGCACCAGCGGATGCGGATGATGATCGACGCGATCGAAGCGGGCGCGTTCGGCGAAATCCGCCACCTGCTCCATATCGGCATCGGCGGCTCGGCGCTTGGCCCCGACCTGCTCGTCGACGCACTCGGGCGGCACAGTTCGCGCTATGACGTCGCGGTCGTCTCGAACGTCGACGGCGCCGCCCTTTCCGAAGCCTTTGCGCGATTCAGCCCCGAACATACGCTCGTCGCCGTCGCTTCGAAGACCTTCACCACGACCGAAACGCTGCTCAACGCCGCGTCGGCGTTGCAGTGGCTGGAGGAAGGTGGCGTCGACGATCCGCTCGGCCGGGTGATCGCGCTGACCGCGATGCCCGATCGGGCGATCGAGTGGGGAGTCGACGAAACGCGTATCCTGCCGTTCAGCGAAACCGTGGGCGGCCGCTATTCGCTCTGGTCGTCGATCGGTTTTCCCGCCGCGCTGGCCTTGGGGTGGGACGCCTTTGCCGACCTGCTCGAGGGGGCGGCCGAGATGGACCGGCATTTCCGGCTCGCCGACGGGGCGGATAACATCTGCCTGCTCGCGGCGTTCGCCGACCAGCTCTACGCCAACCGCCTCGGTTGCCAGACGCGCGCGGTCTTTGCCTATGACGAGCGGCTGCGGCTGTTGCCCGATTATCTCCAGCAGCTCGAAATGGAATCGAACGGCAAGTCGGTGACGCTGGACGGCGCGCCGCTCGGGCGCCACAGCGCGCCGATCACTTGGGGCGGCGTCGGCACCGATGCGCAGCACGCGGTGTTCCAGCTCCTCCATCAGGGCACGCATCTGACCCCGGTCGAGTTCGTCGTCGCGCGCGAGCCCGATCATCTGCTCGACGATGCGCATCACGAAACGCTTGTCGCCAATTGCATCGCGCAGGGCGCGGCGTTGATGACGGGCCGCGCTAGCGAGGACGGCGCGCGCAATTATCCGGGCAACCGCCCGTCGACGACGATCCTGCTCGATCAGGTCAGCCCGCGCAGCCTCGGCGCGCTGATCGCCTTTTACGAGCACCGGGTCTTTGCCAATGCCGTGCTGCTCGGCATCAACCCCTTCGACCAGTTCGGGGTCGAACTGGGGAAGGAAATGGCCAAGGGTTTGACCGAGGGAACTATTGAATTCGATCCCGCGACGCAGGCGCTGATGCACGCGGCGCTCGGCGAATGAGTAGAAGTTCATCACAGTAACCGCAAAATTCGATTGGCAAGTCGTCGCGGCATAACCATATAGGCGCCCGTTGCCGATTGCAATCCATCACAAGCGCGGGGTTCATCCATGAGCGAGTTCGACTACGACCTGTTCGTCATCGGTGCGGGGTCCGGCGGGGTGCGCGCCTCGCGCATCGCGGCTTCGCACGGCGCGCGGGTCGCGGTCGCCGAGGAGCATCGGGTCGGCGGGACCTGCGTCATTCGCGGCTGCGTTCCCAAGAAACTGCTCGTCTATGGCGCCCATTTTGCCGAGGATATTCACGACGCTCGGAAATTCGGGTGGGAGGTCGCCGACTGCAAGTTCAACTGGGACGTGCTGCGCGACAATGTGCTGGCCGAGGTGGACCGGCTCGAAGGCCTCTATGGCCAGACGCTCGACAGCCACAAGGTCACCGTCTTCAAAACGCGCGCGACGTTGATCGGGCCGCAGAAGGTCCGCCTTGCCGACGGGCAGGAAATCAGCGCCGAACGCATCCTGATCGCGACCGGCGGCTGGCCCTTCGTTCCTGAATTTCCGGGCAGCGAGCATGCGATCACCTCGAACGAGGTCTTCCATCTCGACAAGCTGCCGAAACGCGTCGTGATCGCCGGCGGCGGTTATATCGCCAACGAGTTCGCCGGCATCTTTAACGAATTCGGCAGCAAGGTGACGATCGTCAACCGCGGTGACACCATATTGCGCGGCTACGACGAACAGATCCGCGATCGGCTGCTCCAGATTTCGATGACCAAGGGCATCGACTTCAAGTTCAACGCGCCGTTCCAGTCGATCGAAAAGAACGACGACGGCACGCTGACCGTCCATCTCGAAAATTGCGATGCGATAACCGCCGACGCGGTGCTGATCGCGACCGGGCGGACCCCGAACACCAAGGGGCTGGGCCTTGAGGATGTCGGCGTCGAACTCGACGCGCATGGTGCGATCAAGGTCGACGAGACCAACCAGTCGTCGGTACCGAGCATCTATGCTGTCGGCGACGTGACCAACCGCATCCAGCTTACCCCTGTCGCGATCCGCGAAGGGCAGGCGTTCGCGGACTCGGTGTTCGGCGGCAAACCGACCGTCGTCGATTACACAAACGTTCCGAGCGCGGTGTTCAGCCACCCGCCGATCGGGGCGGTCGGGATGACCGAGGCCGAGGCGCGCAACAAGCTAGGCAGCATCCGCACTTACACGAGCGATTTTCGCGCGATGAAGAATGTCCTCGCCGGTCGTAACGAACGCGCGCTTTACAAGATGATCGTCAACGCCGCGACCGACCAGGTCGTCGGCCTCCACATGATCGGACCCGATGCCCCCGAAATATTGCAGGCGGCCGCGATCGCGGTGAAGGCGGGGCTGACCAAGGCCGATTTCGACGCCACCGTCGCGCTGCATCCGAGCATGGCCGAGGAACTGGTGCTGCTGAAATAGCGCCATGATCCCCGGCGAAAGCCGGGGCCCAGCAGGCATCCATGGACCCCGGCTTTCGCCGGGGATCACGCAATGCTATGTTCGCACCTGAAAATCAGGGGAGGCGCGGATGGCGGGCACGGCATTGGTCACCGGGGGCAGCGGCTATATCGCGGGCTTCCTGATCCGGCAGCTGATCGCGAATGGCTGGACCGTCCATGCCACCGTCCGCAGCCTGAAACGCGAGCCCGAGGTTCGCGGCTGGCTCGACGTCGATAACGGCAAGCTCGCATTTTTCGCCGCCGATCTTGAACATGACGCGGGCTGGGCCGAGGCTATCGCCGGTTGCACCCATGTCGCGCACGTTGCCTCGCCCTTTCCGCTCGGCGTACCCAAGCATGCCGACGAACTTGTCGTTCCCGCGCGTGAAGGTGCGCTGCGTGCGCTCCGCTTTGCGCGGGCGGCAGGGGTGAAACGCTTCATCCTGACCTCATCGATGGCGGCAATCGCCTATGGCCATGGCAAAGGCCGTGACCTGTATGACGAGGCCGACTGGACCAACCTCGATAATCCCGATGTCATGCCCTATCCGCGATCGAAGACCGTTGCCGAGCGCGCGGCGCGCGACTGGGTAGCGGCCGAGGGCGGCGATATGGAGTTCGCCTCGGTCAATCCTGCGGCGGTGTTCGGGCCGCTGCTGTCGGACGATTTGTCGACCTCGATCGAGGTGGTGAAGCAGCTCCTGGAGGGGAAGGTGCCGATGTGCCCCGACGTTGGTTTCGGCATCATCGACGTGCGCGACGTCGCCGACCTCCACTATCGGGCGCTGACCGCCGAGGGGATCAAGGACGAACGGTTCGTCTGCTCGGGGCCATTCCTGAAGTTTATCGACGTCGCGCATATCCTGAAGGCCAATCTCGGCGAGCGGGCGCGCAAGGTGCCGACGCGGAAGATGCCCGACTGGCTGCTCAAGCTGCTCGCGATTGTTCGGCCCGAGCTCAAGCAGGTGGTTGCCGAACTCGGCAATGTGCGTGGCGGCGACAGCAGCCATGCGATGGAGACGCTCGGCTGGACGATGCGAACGCCCGAAGAGGCGCTGCTCGCGACGGTAAACAGTCTGATCGAGCGCGGGATCGTGAAGGTTTAGCCGATCCGGTACGGCACGACGTCGCGCCGGTCGGGATCGACGAGAATCGGCCGGTCGCTGGGCGGAAAGGCGCGCTGGTCGCAGTCCTCGCGCGGGCAGATGCGACACGACAGGCCGATCCGCGCGGCCGCTTGTGGGGCGGTGACATCGACGCCGTCAGCATAGACGAAATCGCCGGCATATTGTGCTTCGCACCCCAGTGCGACGGCGTAGCGGCGCGGGCTGCGCGCATAGCTGCCCGAGGGTTTGACCAGCCCCTTCGCCATCGAAACATAACGCAGCCCGTCGGGGGTCTCGGCGAGCTGGAAGAGGATGCGGTCGGGGATCGCCGCCGCTTCGTGGACGATCCACAGCGGGCAGGCGCCGCCGAAGCGCGCGAACTGCAGCCGCGTCGCGCTGTGCCGCTTGGTGATGTTGCCCGCCATGTCGACGCGGCAGAAGAACATCGGGATGCCGCGCGCGCCGGGGCGTTGGAGGGTCGAGAGGCGGTGGCAGGCCTGTTCGAAGCTGACCCCATATTCGAGCCGCAGGCGGTCGATGTCGTGCCGCACGGCGCGGGCGCTGGCGCGAAACGGACCATAGGGCATGAGCACCGCGCCCGCAGCATAGTTGGCGAGCCCGACGTGGAGCAATTGCCGGGCCGCCGGTGTTCGTAGCGGCGAAGCTTCGACCACCGCAGCGATTTCGTCGGCGAGGGCGAGCGCGGCAAGTTGGTGCGCGAGCTGGAAACGCCGGCTTTCGGTCGGCAGCGACGGATCGATGACGAGGTGGCGCATTGTCGCATCGAAGTCGCGCAGTGTCTGGCTCTGGCGATAGACGATCGAGATACCGAGCGCATTGCGCATGCGCCGTTCGATCGTCTCGACGGGGGGCGAGGGCGGCGAGCCGCTGAGGCTCGCGGCGAGGGCTTCGGCAGCGCGGTCGATGCTGTCGACATAATTGCCCGAATCGTGAAACCAGTCGCGCACTTCCTCCCACGGCAGGCGGCTACCCTCCGCCGTGCCGCCGGTCAGCGCCTCGTCGATGATCTGCAATCGCTGCCCGGCGCGGCGATAGGCGGCGTGGAGCGCGACGAACTGGTCGGCGAGTTGCGGCTGCTGGAGCGCCGCGCGCTCGATCTGTTCGGGCGGCAAAGGTGCGGCGGCGAACAGCGGATCTGCCGCCGCTTCGCGGAGTGCGCCTTGACGGCGATCGCCCGCATCGGCGGCGACCTCCTCCCATTCGAGCGGGAAGAGTTTCTGCAGGCGGTCGAGGAGCGCCGGGGTCAGCGGGCGGTCGTCATGTTCGATCTGGCTGAGATAGGAGGCCGAGATGTCGAGCTGCGCGGCGAAGTCCGATTGGCGGAGGGCGCGCGATTCCCGAAGTTGGCGAAGTTGTCGCCCAGCGTAGAGACGGGTCGGTACCATCGGGGCGAAGATACTTTGCAAAGTCTGACTTTGCAACTTTGCAAATTCGCATTTGCATCGCGTCGCGTCCGCGGGCAGATGGCGCGCTCGACATTATCCGGAGAGAAGCATGTCCGCCAACATCGCCGAAATGGAACGCCGCCGCGCCGCCGCCGCTCTGGGGGGCGGGCAGAAGCGCATCGACGCGCAGCACAGCAAGGGCAAGCTGACCGCGCGCGAGCGGCTCGACGTGCTGCTCGACGAAGGGTCGTTCGAGGAGCTCGATACCTATGTCGAGCATAATTGCACCGATTTCGGGATGCAGGACCAGAAGGTGCCGGGCGACGGCGTCGTCACGGGCAGCGGCACGATCAACGGTCGCCTCGTCTATGTCTTCAGCCAGGACTTCACCGTCTTCGGCGGCTCGCTGTCGGAGCGGCACGCCGAGAAGATCATGAAGGTGATGGACAATGCGATGAAGGTCGGTGCCCCGGTCATCGGCCTGAACGACAGCGGCGGCGCGCGCATTCAGGAGGGGGTTGCTTCGCTCGGCGGCTATGCCGAGGTGTTCCAGCGCAACGTCCTCGCCAGCGGGGTCGTGCCGCAGATCAGCCTGATCATGGGGCCGTGCGCGGGGGGTGCGGTTTACAGCCCGGCGATGACCGACTTCATCTTCATGGTGAAGGATTCGAGCTATATGTTCGTTACCGGGCCCGATGTTGTCAAAACGGTGACCAACGAAGTGGTGACGCAGGAACAGCTTGGCGGCGCGATCACCCACACGACGAAGAGCTCGGTCGCCGACAATGCGTTCGAGAACGACATCGATGCGCTGCTCGCGGCGCGCGATTTCTTCGATTATCTGCCCGAGAACAACCGCAGCGGGGTTCCGGTGCGTCCGACGAGCGATCCCTACGACCGCGCCGAGCCCAGCCTCGATACGCTGATCCCGCCGAACGCGAACCAGCCCTACGACATGCATGAGCTGATCCGCAAAACGGTCGATGAGGGCGATTTCTTCGAGGTGCAGCCGGCGCACGCCGCGAACATCATCTGCGGCTTCGGGCGCATCGAAGGCCGCACGATCGGCATCGTCGCAAATCAGCCGATGGTGCTGGCGGGCGTGCTCGACATCAATTCGTCGAAGAAGGCGGCGCGTTTCGTCCGCTTCTGCGACGCGTTCGAAATCCCGATCATCACCTTCGTCGACGTCCCGGGCTTCCTACCCGGCACGGCGCAGGAATATAACGGCATCATCAAGCATGGCGCGAAGCTGCTGTTCGCCTATGCCGAAGCGACGGTGCCCAAGATCACAGTGATCACGCGCAAGGCCTATGGCGGCGCATACGACGTGATGGCGTCGAAGCATCTGCGCGGTGACCTCAACTATGCGTGGCCGACCGCCGAGATCGCGGTGATGGGCGCAAAGGGGGCGGTCGAAATCATCTTTCGCAGCGACATCGGCGACCCCGAAAAGATTGCCGAGCGCACGAAGGAATATGAGGACCGTTTTGCCAACCCGTTCGTTGCCGCCTCACGCGGTTATATCGACGAGGTCATCCACCCGCACAACACGCGCAAGCGGATCGCGCTGGGCCTTCGCAAGCTGCGGAACAAGAGCCTCGAAAATCCGTGGAAGAAGCACGACAATATCCCGTTGTGACAGCGAGCACTAAAATTTCCTCGCAGATGAAATAGTTAGGGATCGCGGCCCGAAAGCGCGGCCGCGATGTTCGACTATCAAATGAGGTTTCGAGATGCGTAAATCCGTTCTTGCCGCTGTTATCGCCCTGTCGGGGCTTGTGTCGCCCGCGGCGTCGGCTTTCGATCCCGACACGCCAGTCGGCGAAAAGCCCGAGGCTTTCCCGATTACGCTCGGCGACGAGGAAGATGCGACGATCGATCTGGCGTTCCGTACCGCCTTCGGTCTGCCCAAGGGCGCCGAGCCCGAGGCAGCGCGGACGATCGACGAGCGGAGCTATCATTTCCGTCCGGTCGCCATCCATCTGCTCGAAGACAACACCGGGGTGCTGCTCAGCGTCGGGTCGCTCGACGAGGCAGGACACAGCGAAGGCGGTCTGAACGCGATCCACTATCTGAAATCGAGCCCCGACGGTTGGGTGAAGCAGGGCGAGTGGATCGGTCTCGGCGCGACGGGGACCGTCGGCAACGGCGCGACGAGTTGGGCCTTTTCGAGCCTGCTCGGCCGCAATCCCTATCTGATCACCGCGGGCGGCGGCGTTTGGCAGGGCTGCGCGATCGGATCGGCGGCGGTGACCGAATTGGCCCCCGACGGCCCGGTCGACCGCGGCAGCTTTACCGACGGAATGAGTTCGGGTGCTGGTCTTGGCCAGACCGAACAGGAATATGAGGGCAAGATCGCCGCTGCGGTGCCCGACAAGAGCTTTACCGTCGCCTACACCGGCACGCGGTCTTTCAAGCAGGAATATGTGCTCAAGAACGGCAAATACGAACTGGTCGGCAAGGACCAGGTTCCGGGTTGCTGAGGAGAATGGAATGAAACTGGGTCGCCTCAACCATATCGGCGTTGCGACGCCGTCGATTGCCGACAGCATCGTCTTTTACCGCGATGTGATGGGGGCGACCCAGATTCATGAGCCGTTCGACCTGCCCGAGCAGGGCGTGAAGGTGTGCTTCGTCGATACGCCGACCGACAGCGGCCTTAACGGCACACAGATCGAGCTGATCGAACCATTGCCGGGCAATGCGTCGATCGCCGGTTTCCTGCAAAAGAACCCTGCGGGAGGACAGCATCATATGTGTTACGAAGTGCCCGACATCCACGCCGCGAAGGCCGAGTTCGAGGCGATGGGCAAGCGGGTGCTGGGCGAACCGCGCATCGGGGCGCATGGGACGCTGATTTTCTTCCTCCACCCCAAGGATATGGGCGGGGTGCTGACCGAGATTATGGAAACGCCGAAGGGCGATCATTGAGTTTCATTTCATCGTCACCCCGGACTTGATCCGGGGTCCATTCCTCCGGCGCCGGAGAGATGGATGCCGGATCAAGTCCGGCATGACGAAAAGAGAGTAGAGATACGCATATGACCGACAAACCGACCCTCGACCAATGGGCGGCCGCCGCCGACAAGGAAGTGAAGGGCAAGGACCTGACCTGGGCGACGCCCGAGGGGATCGACGTCAAGCCGCTCTATACGGCCGAGGACGTGACGACCGATCCGGGGCTGCCCGGCTTCGCGCCCTTCACGCGCGGGGTGCGCGCGTCGATGTATGCGGGGCGGCCGTGGACGATCCGGCAATATGCGGGCTTTTCGACCGCCGAGGAATCGAACGCTTTCTATCGCCGCAACCTCGCCGCGGGGCAGAAGGGGCTGTCGGTCGCCTTCGATCTCGCGACGCACCGCGGCTATGACAGCGACCATCCGCGCGTCGTCGGTGATGTCGGCAAGGCGGGGGTCGCGATCGACAGCGTCGAGGATATGAAGATCCTGTTCGACGGCATTCCGCTCGACCAGATGTCGGTCAGCATGACGATGAACGGCGCGGTGATCCCGATCCTCGCTTTCTTCATCGTCGCGGGCGAGGAGCAGGGGGTCGAACGTAAATTGCTCGACGGGACCATCCAGAACGACATTCTGAAGGAGTTCATGGTCCGCAACACATACATCTACCCGCCTGAACCCTCGATGCGGATCATCTCGGACATTTTCGGCTACACGTCGCGTGAGATGCCGAAGTTCAACAGCATCTCCATCTCCGGCTATCACATGCAGGAAGCCGGCGCGACGCAGGTGCAGGAGCTTGCCTTCACGATTGCGGATGGGGCGGAATATGTCCGCTACGGTGTCGCATCGGGGCTCGACATCGACAAGTTCGCCGGGCGCCTGTCCTTCTTCTTCGCGATCGGCATGAATTTCTTCATGGAGATTGCCAAGCTGCGCGCCGCGCGGGTGCTGTGGCACCGCGTGATGACCAACCTCGGGGCCAAGGACGAGCGGTCGAAGATGCTGCGCACCCACTGCCAGACGTCGGGCGTCTCGCTGACCGAGCAGGACCCGTACAACAATGTCATGCGCACGACGATCGAGGCGATGGCGGCGATGCTCGGCGGCACGCAGTCGCTGCACACCAATGCGCTCGACGAGGCGATCGCGCTGCCGACCGACTTCTCGGCCCGCATTGCGCGCAACACCCAGATCGTCATTCAGGAAGAGACCGGGATGACCAAGGTCGTCGATCCGCTCGGCGGCTCTTACTATGTCGAGGCGCTGACGCAGGAACTGGTCGACAAGGCGTGGGAGATCATCGAGCGCGTCGAGAAGGAAGGCGGCATGGCGAAGGCCGTCGCCGCCGGCTGGCCGAAGGCGATGATCGAGACCGCCGCCGCCGCGCGGCAGGCGCGGGTGGACCGCGGCGACGATGTCATTGTGGGCGTGAACAAATATCGCCTCGCCAACGAGGATCTGCTCGAAACCCTCGAGGTCGACAACACCAAGGTCCGCGAGGCGCAGATCGCGCGGATCAACAAGACCAAGGCGGGCCGCGACGAGGCGGCGTGTCAGGCGGCGCTGAAGGCGCTGCGCGACGCCGCGGCGGGCGAGCAGTCGATCGAGAATAATTTGCTGGCGCACGCGGTGGAAGCCGCCCGCGCCCGCGCGACGCTCGGCGAAATCTCGTCGGCGATGGAGGAAAGCTTCGACCGTTACGGCACCCAGCCGACGCCGGTAAAGGGCGTCTATGCGGCGCCCTATGAGGGTGACGACCGCTGGCAGCAGGTGCTCGACGGCGTCGCGGCGGTCGAACGTCGGATGGGGCGCAAACCGAAACTGCTCGTCGCCAAGATGGGACAGGACGGCCACGACCGCGGCGCGAACGTCATCGCTTCGGCGTTCGGCGACATGGGTTTCGACGTCGTGTCGGGGCCGCTGTTCCAGACGCCTGAGGAAACCGTCGTGCTGGCGCTCGACAGCGGCGTCGACGTCGTCGGCGCGTCGAGCTTGGCTGCCGGACACAAGACGCTGATCCCTGAACTGATCGGCAAATTGAAGGAAGCGGGGCGCAGCGACATCAAGGTGATCGCAGGCGGAGTGATCCCGCCGCAGGATTATCAGTATCTGCGCGATGCGGGCGTGCAGGGGATTTATGGTCCCGGCAGCAATGTGGTAGAGTGCGCGGCCGACGTGCTGCGTTTGCTGGGGCACAATATGCCCCCGGTGATGGAGGAGGCTTTGACATGAAAAAGCGGTTTCTCTCTGCATTGACCCTTGCTGTTGCGGGCGTTTCGCCCGCGGGCGCGACGACCGAAGATTCGGGAGGGCTGGCGGTGACCGGCCTCGACCGGGCGGTCGCCGAGTTCGACGATCTGTGCCTGTCGATCTTTCCCAGCGCCAAGCGCTTCGAATATGCCGTCGCCAAGAGCGATTTCGGCTATGAGCGCGCCGACGATGAGCGCTGGCGTTCCGACCGGACAGTCGTGACCCGCTCGGCGCCGATGCAGTGCGATTTCGACGCGGCGCTCAGCACCGGCGAAAGCGACCGCGAGACGGTCGCGACGGCGATCGAAAAGGGACTGGACAGGGCGCTCGGCCTGCCGCCGGTCCGCGTCGTCTATGACGGCGGGATGCGCTGGGAATGGCAGGTCAACGGCAAGACCCATAGCGTCTCCTATTATTTCGGCCCGACGATCCCGGCGCAGCAACTTGCGCTTACCTATCGTGTCGGTGCCTGAGCGGACGGGCAGGGGGAAGGAATGACTGACATGAAGCCCGAAACGGCCGCGGTTCATGCCGGAACCCAGCCCGACCCGACGACGAAAGCGCGGATCACGCCGATCTATCAGACGGCGTCCTATGTGTTCGACGATGTCGAGCACGCATCGCGGCTGTTCAACCTGCAGGAATTCGGGAACATCTACACCCGGATCATGAACCCGACGAACGGCGCGCTCGAAGGCAAGATCGCGGCGCTCGAAGGCGGGCAGGCGGCGCTGGCGGTGGCGTCGGGGCATGCCGCGCAATTCCTGGCCTTCCACACGCTGATGGAACCGGGCTGCGAGATCGTCGCGGCGAAGAAGCTCTATGGCGGGTCGCTCAACCAGCTCGGCCAGAGCTTTCGCAAGATGGCGTGGACGACGCAGTTCGTCGACGCCGACGATGCGGGCAATGTCGCCGCGGCGATCAACGACAAGACGCGCGCGGTGTTCATCGAAAGCCTCGCCAACCCCGGCGGGGTGGTCCAGGATATCGAGGCGATCGCCCGGGTCGCGCACGATGCCGGGGTGCCGCTGATTGTCGACAACACGATGGCGACGCCGATCCTCTGCCGCCCGATCGAGCATGGCGCCGACATCGTCGTCCATTCGACGACCAAATTCCTCAACGGCCATGGTAATGCGATCGGCGGGGTGATCGTCGACGCGGGGTCGTTCGACTGGGCGAAGGGCGGCAAATATCCGTCGCTGAGCGAACCCAATGCGTCGTATCACGGATTGAAGTTCACCGAGGCGTTCGGCAACCTCGCCTTCATCCTTGCGACGCGGACGCTCGGGCTGCGCGATCTCGGTCCCGCGCTGGCGCCGATGAATGCCTTTCTCGCGCTCACCGGCATGGAAACGCTGGCGCTGCGCATGGAGCGGCATTGCAGCAACGCCGTCGCGCTCGCGAAATGGCTACAGGGCCATCCGGCGGTGAGCTGGGTATCCTATGCCGGGCTGCGCGACAGTCCCTATCATGAACTGGCGCACAAATATCTCGGTGGCCGCGGCGGGTCCGTTTTCACCTTCGGGCTCAAGGGCGGGTATGAGGCAGGGGTCAAACTCGTGTCCTCGGTCAAGCTGTTCAGCCATCTCGCCAACCTTGGCGATACGCGCTCGCTGATCATCCATCCCGCCTCGACGACGCACAGCCAGCTTTCCGAAACCGAGCTGGTCGAGGCCGGCGCGGGACTCGACGTCGTGCGGGTGTCGGTGGGGATCGAGCATATCGACGACATCATCGCCGACCTGGCGCAGGCGCTGGAGGGCGCGGCGTGAGCGTGCGTTCGCTTCTCGCCGCGCTGGCGCTGCTCGCGGCCGCCGCGCCCGCTGCGGCGAAGGATGCCGGCCAGCCGAGCGAATATCGCCCCGGCGTGACGGTCGAGCATCTCTACAAGCAGGACATCGAATATTATTTCACCAACTGGTTCGGGCGGCTCGAAGCCTCCGACGGGGTGTGGCGCGACGTCTATTTCGAGACGGCCGAGAAATATGTGAACAAGGGCATCATGCGGATCAACTGCGCCGATGCCGAAGCCGATATCGACTTCACCCTCTATGACGTCGGCGCCTATGGCGATGCGGCTGAACGCCGGCAGGTCACCATCTCTTATGCCGATCGCAAGGCATGGGCCGACGGCAATTACGAACCGATGTCGGGCGAAACGCCGCCGATCGAATTTTACGCCGCAGCGCGCCAGCGCTTCTGCAACTAGCTCCAGAAGAAGGTTGTCCCTCATGACCCTGTCCCATTCCACCGAACAAGACGGCCTGTCGCGCACCGACTGGACGCGTGCGGAAATCGCCGAATTGTTCGACCTGCCGTTCGACGAGCTGATGTGGGAGGCGCAGGGCGTCCACCGCCGCCATCATGCGCGCGGCGAGGTCCAGCTCTGCACGCTGCTCAGCATCAAGACCGGCGGCTGCGTCGAGGATTGCGGCTATTGTTCGCAGTCGAAGCACGCCGACAGCGGGCTCAAGGCGACCAAGCTGATGGATGTCCGCGCGGTGCTGCAGGCGGCGGCGCAGGCGAAGGATTCGGGCTCGCAGCGTTTCTGCATGGGCGCGGCGTGGCGCAACCCCAAGGACCGCGACATGCCCGCGATCGTCGAGATGATCGAGGGCGTGCGCCAGATGGGCATGGAAACCTGCATGACGCTGGGCATGCTCAGCAAGGAGCAGGCGCAGACGCTCGCGGTCGCGGGGCTCGACTATTACAACCATAATATCGACACGAGCCCCGAAAATTACGGCAATGTCATCACGACGCGGACCTTCCAGGAACGCCTCGACACGCTGGAGGAAGTGCGCAGCGCGGGCATCAACGTGTGCAGCGGCGGTATCCTCGGCATGGGCGAAAACCGTGCCGACCGCGTCGGCTTCATCCACGCGCTGGCAACGCTGCCCGAGCATCCGGGCAGCGTGCCGATCAACGCGCTGGTCCCGGTGAAGGGCACCGTGCTCGGCGACATGCTTGCCGACACCCCGCTCGCGGCGATCGACGACATCGAGTTCGTGCGCACCGTCGCGGTGGCACGCATCACCATGCCGATGAGCATGATCCGCCTGTCGGCGGGCCGCGAAAGCATGTCGGACGCGACGCAGGCGCTCTGCTTCATGGCGGGCGCGAACAGCATCTTCACCGGCGACAAGCTGCTGACCACCGCGAACGCCGGCGACAGCAAGGACGCCGCGCTCTTCGCCAAGCTCGGCCTGAAGCCGATGGTCAGCGAGGAACCGATGCGCCAGGGCTGCATGCCGGAGGCGGCGGAGTGATCTTCGCGACGCTTCTGGCGATGGCCGCGGCGGCGCAGGAGCCCGAAATCGATTGCGACAATGCGATGGCGCAATTCGAGCTCAACGCCTGCGCCTACAAGGACTATGAGCGCGCCGACGCGGCGATGAATGCGCAGTGGAAGGTCACTGCCGCGCGGATGAAGGAGCGCGATCGCGAACTCGACCGCAGCACTGACAATCGCCCGGGCTTTTTCGATACGCTGCTCGCCGCGCAGCGCGCCTGGCTGACGTACCGCGACCAGCATTGCGCCAGCGAAGGCTATGCGATGCGCGGCGGCTCGGCCGAACCGATGGTCATCAGCGGCTGCCAGACCCAACTCACCGAAGCGCGCATCGCGCAACTGAAGTCCCTCATCGAGGAATATTGATCCCCATGTTCAAGAAAATCCTGATCGCCAACCGCGGCGAAATCGCTTGCCGCGTCATCAAGACCGCGCGCCGCATGGGCATCGCGACCGTCGCCGTCTATTCGGACGCCGACGCGCGCGCGCCGTTCGTGCAGATGGCCGACGAGGCGGTGCATATTGGTGCGTCGCCTGCTTCCGAATCCTATCTGATCGCCGACAAGATCATCGCCGCGTGCAAGGCGACCGGCGCCGAGGCGGTGCACCCGGGCTATGGCTTCCTGTCGGAGCGCACGAGCTTCGCCGAAGCGCTGGCGAAGGAAAACATCGCCTTCATCGGCCCGCCGGTGAATGCGATCGCTGCGATGGGCGACAAGATCGAGTCGAAGAAGCTCGCGAAGGAAGCGGGGGTCAACGTCGTCCCCGGCTTCGTCGGCGAGATCCGCGACACCGAGCATGCCGTCGAGATTTCGAACGAGATCGGTTATCCGGTGATGATGAAGGCCTCGGCCGGCGGCGGCGGCAAGGGCATGCGGCTTGCTTATGACGAGAAAGACGTTCGCGAGGGCTTCGAGGCAACGAAGCGCGAGGGGCTCAACAGCTTCGGCGACGACCGCGTCTTCATCGAGAAATTCATCCTCAACCCGCGCCACATCGAGATCCAGATTCTCGGCGACCAGCATGGCAACACCCTCTACCTCAACGAGCGTGAATGCAGCATCCAGCGGCGCCATCAAAAGGTCGTCGAGGAAGCGCCGTCGCCGTTCGTCTCGCCAGAAATGCGCAAGGCGATGGGCGAGCAGTGCGTCGCGCTCGCCAAGGCGGTCGGCTATTACAGCGCGGGTACCGTCGAACTCATCGTGTCGGGCGCCGACCCGACGGGCGAGAGCTTCTACTTCCTCGAAATGAACACGCGCCTTCAGGTCGAGCATCCGGTGACCGAAGCGATCACCGGCATCGATCTGGTCGAGCAGATGATCCGCGTCGCGGCGGGCGAGAAGCTTGAGCTGACGCAGGACGATGTGAAGATCGACGGTTGGGCGATCGAGAACCGCGTTTATGCCGAAGACCCGTATCGCGGCTTCCTGCCGTCGACCGGGCGCCTCGTGCGCTATCGCACGCCGGTTCCGGCGTGGAAGGGCGACGAGCGCGGCGTCGAAGGGGTGCGCGTCGATGCCGGGGTCGAGGAGGGCGGCGAGGTGTCGATCTTCTACGATCCTATGATCGCCAAGCTGGTCACCTGGGGCAAGACGCGCGACGAGGCGGCCGACTTGCAGATCGCGGCGCTCGACCGGTTCGAACTCGAAGGGCTGGGCCATAATATCGATTTCGTCTCGGCGATCATGCAGCACCCGCGCTTCCGTTCGGGCGAGCTGACGACGGGGTTCATCGCCGAGGAATATCCCGAGGGTTTCCACGGTGCCGACACCGACGAGGATATCGTCCGCACCCTCGCTGCGATCGCCGGCTTCATGGCCAGCGCCGAGGCCGACCGCGCCCGCCGCACCGACGGCCAGCTCGGCGACCGGCTCGACCCGCCCGCGAAATGGCAGGTCACCGTCGGCGGCGCTGCGCACAAGGTCAAGCTTGGCCACAAGCATATCAAGGTCGATGGCGAGAAGGTCGACATCGCGCTCGAGTACACCCCCGGCGACAAGCTGGTCGTGGCCGAAATCGGCGATAGCGAGCTGGCGGTGAAGGTCGCGAAGACGCGCACCGGCTGGCGCATGACGACGCGCGGGCGCATCCACGATGTGCGCGTCCTGCCCTGGCACGTCGCGCCGCTGGCGTCGCACATGATCGAGAAGATCCCGCCCGATCTCTCCAAATTCCTCATCTGCCCGATGCCGGGCCTGCTCGTCGCGCTGCATGTTGGTGAGGGCGATGCCGTCGAGGCGGGCCAGCCGCTCGCGACGGTCGAGGCGATGAAGATGGAGAATATTCTCCGCGCCGAAAAATCGGGGACGGTGAAGACGGTCAACGCCGCGCAGGGCGACAGCCTGGCGGTCGACGCGGTGATATTGGAGATGGAATAACGAGCTTCTCGTCCTTGCGAGAAGCGTAGCGCGAAGCAATCTCCGGTTGCCGGGAGCAGATGCCCGATCGCTGGAGATTGCTTCCCCCGGCTTTCGCTGGGGTCGCAATGACGGAGCCCGGTAGATGCATCTGAACCACGACAACGACGCCCCCGCGGCCGACCCGATCGCCTTCGACGTTTTCCTCCGCGTCGATATCCGCGTCGGCACGATCGTTGCGGCCGAGCCTTTTCCCGAGGCACGCAAGCCCGCATTCAAGCTGAAGATCGATTTCGGCCCCGCGATCGGGGTGAAGAAGAGCAGCGCGCAGATCGTCGACCGCTACAGCCTCGACGAACTGCGGGGGCGGCAGGTCGCCGCCGTCGTCAACTTTCCGCCGCGCCAGATCGGCAAATATATGTCCGAAGTGCTGACGCTTGGCTTTGCCGACGAAGAAGGCGCGGTCATCCTATTTGCGCCCGACCGGGCGGTGCCCGACGGGTCGCGCCTCTTCTGATCAGGTCGCGGCGGGGTGGCCCATCAGGCGCTTCGCGAGGAACAGCTTGAACAAGATGAAGGCGATCAGGCCGACGACGGCGGTCGCGACGTGGAACAGCCAGAAGGCGGTGGTCGGCATCGACGAATACCAGCCGCCGACTGTCCCGACCGCATAGTTCGCGCCGAAAAAGGCGAGATAATAGATGCCGATGATCGTCGCGTTGAGCGCGCGCGGTGCGAGCTTGGTGAACAGCGCGAGGCTGACCGGCATGATATGCGCGAAGCCGATGCTGTTCAGCAGGTGGAACATCAGCGGCCAGAACAGGCCGATCTTGCCGTCGCCCTGCGTCGCCGCGGCCATGACGAGGCAGAGGCCGCCGGCGATCGAGAACAGGCTGCCGATGATCATCTTGCCGAGCTCGTCGGGTTCGCGATAGCGCCTTCCGTACCAGACATAGAAGGCCGCGACCGCGACGAGCATGCTGAAACTCGCCGTGGCATCGATGGTGATCATCCAGCTCGTCGGCAGCGTCTGGCCGAAGAAGGTGAGCTGGAAATGCTGGTCGGCCCAGACCAGATAGGCGTTGAAAATCTCCTGATTGGTGAGCAGCGCGGTCGCAAGCACGGGGACGAGCAGCAGGACCGCGGCGACGCGCAGCCAGTCCTGCCGTGACATCGGTTCGGCGGCCGAGGCGCCCTCGGCCTTCGCCTTCGACGGCAGATTGTCGGCGGGAAGCCACGGCTTGGCCATGATGTAGAGGATAAGGCCGATGACCATCACGACGCCCGCGGTGCCGAACCCCCAGTGCCAGCTCACTTTCTCGCCGAGTGTGCCGGCGACGAGCGGCGCCGCGATGACGCTGACGTTGATCGCGATGTAGAAGATCTGGAACGCCATCGCGCGGCGGAGGTCGTTCGGACCGTAAAGTTCGCCGACCTGGCTCGCGATATTGCCCTTGAACAGCCCGACCCCGACGATCAGCGCGACGAGCGCGAAGAGGAAGCTGCCCTCGAACGCCATCAGGAAATGGCCGAGCGCCATGACCAGCCCGCCGAGGATCAAGGTCGTACGGCGCCCGAGCCAGCGGTCGGCGATCAGCCCGCCGACGATCGGGGTCAGATAGACGAGCGACGTATAGTCGCCGAACAGCCGCGAGGCGAGCGGCTGGCCGTCGAGCCCGTAGAAATTCTTCACCCAGTCGAGCCCGATTACGCTGGCGGAATTTTCGGGGAGCAGGAGATATTTGACCATGTAGAGCACGAGCAGCGTCTGCATCGAATAATAGGAAAAGCGCTCGCAGCCCTCGACGAAGGCGAGATAGCCGAGCCCTTTCGGATGGCCGAGAAAGGCGCGGTCGCCCTGGTCCGCCTCGAAATCGGGGGTCGCCTCGGCGATGGTCATGGGGGTTGCTCCGATAGATATTCTCTGGCGGACGCTTAAGGTTTCGATTGCAACTTGCCAGCGGCGTTCGACGAACGGCAATCCTGCGCTATGGTGGGCAAAACAGAGGGGGAGACCGGATCATGACATCACCCGTAACCGCGTTCGTTGCGGCCGTTTGCGCGCTGCTGCTCCTGCTGACTGCGGTGATGACCGTGCGTCAGCGCCTGCGGCTCGGCGCGGCGTTCGGCGACCATGGCGACGCGCGGCTGATCAGTGCCAGCCGCGCGCACGGCAATCTTGCCGAGCACGCCCCGATCGTCGTCATCCTGCTGGGGCTCCTCGAAAGCGCGCGCGCGAACCATATGGCGTTGATGGCATTCGGGGCGCTGTTCGTGATCGGCCGCATCGCGCATATCGTCGGACTTCACGCACCGGTCGAGCCCGGCAAGCCGCCGGTGACGCGCCAGATCGGTGTGGCGGCAACGTGGATTACATTGCTGGCGCTCGGCGGTTGGACGCTCTGGCTGCTGGCGACCGTGAACCCCTAGCGATCAGGCTTCGATCAGCGCCACCGCCCTGATCCAGCCCGCACTCGCGCGTTCGATCTTCACCGGGAAGCAACTGAGCGTCCAGCCGCTCGGCGGCAGGGCGGCGAGGTTCGTCAGCTTTTCGATCTGGTAATAGGGTTTGATCCGCCCGGCCTTGTGGCCTTCCCAGATGATCGATGGATCGCGCGTCTCGGCCCAGCGGCGCGCGGTGTGGCTGAACGGCGCGTCCCAGCTCCATGCGTCGGTGCCGACAACCTTGACGCCGCGTTCGGTGAGATAGAGCGTCGCTTCGGCGCCCATGCCGCAACCCTGATCGGTGAAATTGTCGGTGCCGTAGATCGCGCCCGACTGGACGAGCACGATATCGAGCGGCTGGAGGTCGTGCCCGATCCGCGCGAGTTCGGTTTCCACCTCGGCGCCGCTGACGACGTGGCCCGCCGGACGGTCGGAGAAATCGAGCTTCACGCCGGGACGAAAGAACAGATCGAGCGGCGCCTCGTCGATGCTCGGCGCGGCGCTCGCGCCGCTGTCGGTGGTCGAATGGAAATGCCAGGGCGCATCCATGTGGGTGCCGTTATGGGTGCTGAGCGTCAGGCTTTCGACCGCCCAGCCTTCGCCGTCGGGCAGGTCGGCCTTCGTCAGACCCGGAAAGAACATCGCGATCTGCCCCCACGTGTTTTCGTGGGTCATGTAAGTGATCTGCGGGCGCATCACCGGCGGGTCGGAGACGACATGGTTGGTGATCGGGATCGAGAGGTCGATAAACTGCATGGGGTGCAGTCTGCCACCGGAATGACGCTACGCCAAGAAGGCTTGCGCGGCGATGCGCGGCGGCTAGAGATGGCGCAAAGCCCGCATCCGGTTGGGATGGGGGCAGGGGAGAATTTATGACCGACGCAGCCGCCGTCGCCGATCATGGCGCGGTTTACCAGCCGACCGCGAAGGACATCCGCATGGTCATCGCTGCCTCGTCGGCGGGCACGATCTTCGAATGGTATGATTTCTTCATCTACGGCACGCTGGCGGCGATCATCGGCAAGGCCTTTTTCCCCAGCGACAATGCGACGCTCGAAGTGCTGCTCGTCTGGGCTGGCTTTGCTGTCGGCTTCGGCTTCCGGCCGCTCGGTGCGGTGCTGTTCGGTTTTCTCGGCGATCGGCTGGGACGCAAATATACCTTCCTCGTCACCGTCACGCTGATGGGCGTCGCGACCGCCGGGGTCGGGCTGATCCCGTCGGCGGCGACGATCGGCATCGTTGCGCCGATCATCGTCATCCTGCTGCGGGTGTTGCAGGGGCTGGCGCTCGGCGGCGAATATGGCGGCGCGGCCGTCTATGTCGCCGAACATTCGCCGCCCGAAAAGCGCGGTTTCTATACCAGCTTCATCCAGGCGAGTGTCGTCGGCGGCTTTGTGCTGAGCCTGATCGTCGTGCTCGGGTGCAAGGCGCTGATGCCCGATGCGGTGTGGGAAAGCTGGGGCTGGCGGGTGCCCTTCCTGCTTTCGATCCTGCTCCTTGCCATTTCGCTGTGGATGCGGCTCAAGCTTTCGGAAAGCCCGGTGTTTCAGGCGATGAAGCAGGAAGGCGAGCTGGCGAAGAATCCGCTCAAGGAAAGCTTCACCTATCCGGGCAACCCGCGCCGCATCTTTATCGCGCTGTTCGGCATCGCGGCGGGGCTGACGGTGATCTGGTACACCGCGATGTTTTCGGGCCTGTCGTTCCTGAAGGGGCCGATGAAGATCGACGATACCGCGGCCGAGATCATCGTCGGTATCGCCGCCGCGCTCGGCATGGGTTTCTTCCTCTGGGCGGGGCGGCTGTCCGACCGCATCGGGCGCAAGAAGCCGATCGTCTGGGGCTATGGCGTCACGCTGGTGCTGCTGTTCCCGCTGTTCTGGCTGATGGGCAGCGTCGCCAACCCCGCGCTCACCGCGGCGGCCGAAAAGGCGCCGGTCATGGTGACCGGGTCGAAGTGCAGCTTCGACCCCTTCGCATCGAAACAGGAAACCGCGTGCGGCAAGACGCTTGGCGAGCTGACCAAGCTCGGCGTACCCTATACGGTGGTCGCGAGCGGTAGCGCGTTCGACAGCGTCAAGGTGACGATCGGGGCGCGCGAAGTCGCGGGCGAAGATCCGGCGGTGCTCAAACCCGCGCTCGAGGCGATGGGTTATGATTTCGAGAAAAAGATACCGGGGCCGCTCGGCATTGCGGTGATCCTCGCGGCGCTGCTCGGGCTCAGCGCGTTGTCGGGCTTTACCTACGGGCCCGTCGCGGCGCTGCTCTCGGAGATGTTCCCGCCGCACGTGCGCTATTCGTCGCTGTCGATCCCCTATCATCTGGGTACCGGCTATTTCGGTGGTTTCCTGCCGCTGATCGCCAGCTTCATCATCGCCAAGACCGGTAACGCCTATGCCGGGCTGTGGTACACATGGGGCGTGGTGCTGGTGGCATTCCTCGTCACGGCGTTCATGCTCAAGGACCCGGTCGAGGGGCAGTGGGACAGGAAGGCGCCGCCGGCCTGATCGGCGCCTCCAACAGCCCCATTGGCGCTGCCGTCAAAGCCGTCTAGTGGCACTGGGATGATTGCCATTCCGTCGCCGCTCCGCCTCCGTCTCGACCGTGAGGCGCTTGTCGCCAACTGGCGCTGGCTTGCGGCGCAGGGCGGCGCGGCGGCGTGCGGCGCGGCGCTCAAGGCCGACGGTTATGGGCTCGGTGCGCGCGAAGTGATGCACCATCTCGTCGCTGCGGGATGCCGCGATTTTTTTGTGGCGAGCTGGGCGGAGGCGGCGGCGCTGATGCCGCTCGTGGAGGGCGTCTCGCTGTCGGTGCTGCACGGGGTCGGCGAGGCCGACATGATCGCGGCGAAAACGCTTCCGGCGCGTCCGGTGCTCGGTAGCCTCGAGCAGGTCGCGCGCTGGCGTGCGGCGGGCGAGGGACGGCCGTGCGACGTCATGGTCGACACGGGCATGAACCGCCTCGGGCTGCGCGTCGAGGAGGCGCTCGGCGGCGCGCTCGACGGGCTCGCGATCGAAACCTTGCTCAGCCATCTCGCCTCGGCCGACGAGGATAGCGCGCAGAATGGGCAGCAGCTTGCGGCGTTTCGCGAGTTGAAAAACCGCATTCCGGCCCGGCGCTACAGCCTTGCGAACAGCGCGGGCGTTTGCCTTGGCGCCGATTATGCTTTCGACCTCACCCGCCCGGGACTTGCCCTCTACGGCGGCACTCCGCGTCCGGAGGCGGCCGGGCATATCCGGCAGGTCGTCTTTCCCGAAGCGCGCGTCCTGCAGGTGCGCAGCGTCCGCGCCGGCGAGACGGTCGGCTATGGCGCGACCTGGACCGCGGCGAAGGATGGCCGGGTCGCGGTCGCCAACTTGGGTTATGCCGACGGCTATCTGCGCTGCCACGCCGGAAGCGGCGCGGCGAGCTGGCAGACGCAGCGCTTGCCGCTCGCCGGGCGCGTCTCGATGGACCTTGTCGCGTTCGATGCCAGCGATGCCGGCGCGATCGACGAGGGTGACTGGCTGACGCTCGACTATGCGCTCGCCGAGACGGCAGAGCGCAGCGGGCTGTCGCAGTATGAGTTGCTCACCGGCCTCGGGAAGCGCTGGGCGCGCGAGTGGACGGCGTAGCCACGGCATAGAAAAAGGCGGCGGATCGCTCCGCCGCCCTCTTCATTTCAAGGTGTAGCCTTAGAAGTTGCCGCGAAGGTTCACGAACACCCGGCGACCCATATAATCATACTGGGAGCCGAACGCCGGCGCCTGCCCGATAGCGGTGATGCCCGAGAAGGGAATCGATGCACGCGGCGGTGCGGTGTCGAACAGGTTGGCCACGCCCAGCGTGATCTCGAACTTGTCCGCTACTTCGCGCGTGACCGACATCGAGTGATAGAAGGTCGGCGACAGGCGCACGTCGGGGCAAACCGGCCCGCCGGGATAGAAGAGTGGCGAATTCGGGCAATCGGTCCCGCGCTGATCGAGCAGATCGCCGAGGTTCGAAGTCCCGCCGATGACGTCGAGGCCATAGAAAATCGTCCACGGTCCCTTGTTCCAGGCAAGGTTGAAGTCACCGACCCACTTCGGATCGCCGGCTTCGCCGTTATCCTCGACGACAGTGCCTGCGAACAGCGCCGTCTTGTCTTCGATCTGCCAGGTCATTTGCGCCCGGAATTCAAGGCTGCCGAGATTGCCCAGATCCTGGGCGATATTCAGCGTGACGTCGAAACCGCGGTTCCGCTGGCGTGCAACGTTGACATAGGTATCGATCACCGTGTCGACGTTGTTTGCGTCGGCCTGGCCGGCCGGGATGCGGGTGAACAGGTCGCAAAGCGGATCGTCGGGAAAGAATTCCGAATTGTAGCAACCGCGAAGGATGTTACCCGCACCGAGCGTGGTGATCTCGTTGCTCACCCGGATGTCGAAATAATCGACGGCGAGGCTCGTCTTGAGGCCGCCCCACAAGGCGCCCGAAAGGTCGGGGGTCAGGATAATGCTGGCCGTCTTCGCGGTCGATGTTTCCGGACGGAGCGTGCCGAGCCCGCCGCCGCCAAGGACGGTCGCCGATCCGGTCGCGCCGGCAAATGCGGGACCGAAACCGTCGGCAGCGCAATTGTCGAACATCCGTTGGGTAATCGCGCCGCGCGCCAGTTTGGTGGCGGTATTGATGCAGGGATCGATATCCTGCTGTGCCTGGAAACCGGTCTGGTTTTCGAGGAACAGTTCGAACAGCGCGGGAGCACGGAACGATGTACCCCATGTACCGCGGAAACGCAGCCAGTCGGTGACTTCCCAGTCGAGGCCGGCTTTCCAGGTGGTGTCGCTGAAGCTGTCCTGAGCGCCGTCGCGGCGCGTCGCATCAACACTGGTATAGCGAGCGGCACCCGACAGCGTCAGGCGCTGGATCAACGGCGTATCGTGGATCAGGGGAATCTGGAGTTCGCCGAACAGTTCCTTCGTCACCGTCTTGCCCGACGTGATGCCGGACGAGGTGCGCAGCGCGGCGTTGCCCGCGAGCGTAGTTTCGCCCGGCGTGTCGGTGATCTGGTCACGACGGATTTGCGCACCGAATGCCGCGCCGACATTGCCGGCCGGCAGAGTGAACAAGTTACCCGACAGCGTTGCTTCGGCCGACCACTGCTTGAAGATCGTGGTGCCCGTTTCCTTGCCGAACAGGAAGGCGCGCTCTTCGGGCGTGAAATCGCCACGCAATACGCGCGGATCGGTGAAGTCGATGTCGATACAATCAACACCACGAACGCGCGTCTGCTGGCCGACGCACGACCGGGTGCGGAAGCTTTGCGAATCCAGCGAGTCCTGGAAGATCACATCCTGTGTGTAGCTGGCATCCGACTTGCTGTACTGGCTGTATACGTCCCAGTTCCAGCCCGAAAGGAAGCCACCGAAGTCGCCGCGGAAGCCCAGGACGCCGCGGTAATAATCGACATCGGTGCTGAAATCGGACTTGGCGAGGACGAGCGGACGAAGCAGGAAAGCGCCCGTGAATTCGGAGTTGAACGGATCGCCGGCGTCGAATGGATCGCAATTGTCGACCGAAGGATCGCAGAACAGGAGCGGCAAGAACGAGTCGCCCGTGAACTGGATCACGTTCAGCTGCTGGAACGAATTATTGTATGACTTGCGGTTGTTAAACAGCAGCTCGGTGTAAACTTCGACATTGTCGGTCAGCTCGTAGGACGCGTCGAGATAGCCTGTGATGCGCGATACTTTCGAATAGACATCCGAAATCTGCTCGAGCGGCTCATACTGGTTCAGCGCGCCGGTCGAGGGACCATCGAAGTTCAGGCCGAAAAAGTTTGCGGGCCCCGAAACGCCGAGATTGCCGAAATTATTGTACGAAATGCCGACCTGGCCCAGATTCGAGCCATATTGGCCAATAAACAGTTGCTCGCCGTTGGGCGCCAGCAGACCCGGTTCGAACCCGATGAGGTCGCCGGTATCATCGTCGAAAATCGGATCCCCGGTGAAGTCGAGGTTGGTCAGGATCAGATTGCCGAGCGTGCCGTTGCACGCCGGTCGGCCGGTACGGAAGTCCGTGATGTCGGCGCGGCCGCCGCCCTGACGCGGAAGATAATCTTCCGAGCAATTGAGGAAGCCGCGATCGCGACGGCGCAGGTTCTGCTGCTGGAAATAATCGACCGTTGCCATGATGTGGCCGCGGTCGAACCGCTTGCCCCAGGTCACGTTGAAGTCGTAGATTTCACCGCCGCCGTGCTGCGGGATCGACGAGAAACCGCCGATCTGGAAGCCGTCGGCGTTGTCCTTGGTCAGGATGTTGACGACGCCGGCGACGGCGTCCGAACCGTAGATCGACGAAGCGCCGGTCTTCAGCACTTCGACCTGGCGGACGATCGAGAGCGGCAGCACGTTAAGGTCGAAGGAGGCGACCGCACCGCGGACGCCGGCGGGACCGGCGCGGCGGCCGTTCAGCAGCACCAGCGTGCGTTCGGCGCCAAGGCCGCGCAGCGAGATGGTCTGGGCATCGGCGCCGCCGTTGGTGACGAAGCCGTTCGAGATCGACGAGGTGATCTGGATCGAGCCGGCCGCGATCGGCGACGACTGGAGCAGGTCGGCGAGCTGGTTCTGACCCTGCTTCTGGCCGATGTCGGGGCTGATCACCTGGATCGGGTCGGGGCTGTTGAATTCGCTCTTGCGGATGCGCGAGCCGGTGACGACGATCGCGTCGCCGCTGGTCGCATCGGAATCGCAGACGCCGTCATTGTTGGCGTCGGCGCAGGCGATGCTGTCGACCGTGTCTTGTGCGAAAACTGGTTGGCTGACGGAAACGGCCACTGCAAAAGCAGCGGCACCCCGAAGCAGGTGCGCTTTGAACATTGATGACTCCCCGGTTGCCCGTTCAAAAAACCAGATGAACGGCATGGGGTTTAGAAAGACCTAAAATTTCTGCGGCACAAGTCTTTGATCGCGAATTTGAGCGGCGTCGCTATCGAGGCCGGGTTGCTGTGCCTTTTCGGCAACACCGGCCATGGTCCGGCGGCTATTCTTTAGGCAATTAGCTTTCTTTACAATGATATGAATGGATCATTCCATGCCGTGTCTGATATGAAAATGTCCCGAAATACGTTTCCGTTGAAACGAAATTGCCAAAATGGGTGATTGATATAAATCCTCGGCGATTTTTCGCTCGGCGATCCGATGCTTCGTCGCGAAATCGGGCGACTCGGCGTCCCATTTCCGCACCACCGCGTTGCGCCGCATGTTGCGATGCATCATATATTGGTGCTATTGCGCGCTTTGCACAATCAAGGTTCCGGCCGATGCCTCCGATACAGGGCATTCGGAGCCGTCGGAACATCAGGAGCGCGGATCAGCATGGCGAGGTCGAAATCGGCAGAAGAGGGCGACGTCGTCACGATCAAGAAATACGCCAACCGGCGCCTCTATGATACCGAGCGTAGCTGTTACATCACGCTCGAGGATCTCGGCACGATGGTTCGCGACGGCCGCGAGTTTCGCGTCGTCGATGCGAAAAGCGGCGACGATATTACGCACAACGTCCTGACCCAGATTATCATGGACGAAGAAACCCGCGGCGAGACGCTGTTGCCGGTCAATTTCCTGCGTCACCTGATCGGCCTCTACGGCGACAAGATGCAGTCGATGGTGCCGCAATATCTCGAAGCATCGATGGCGGCGTTCCGCAAGAACCAGCAGGACGTCCGCTCGGCATTCGCGGGCGCGCTGGGTTCCAACCCGCTCGCCGAACTCACCCGGCGCAACATGGAAATGTTCCAGCAGGCGGCGGGGGCCTTCATGCCGGGCGCGGCCGGCGGCAAGGCCAAGGATGCCGAAATCGCCGCGTTGAAGGCCGAAGTTGCCGAGCTCAAGGCCGAACTCGCGAAAAAGAAATAGCGGCGGGCTTCGTTCCCGCTCCCCCAACGACAGAAAACCGGAAAATCATGATCAAGCATGCGCTCAGCGTAACCCGGCAGGCCGACTTCGCGGCCTGGTATCAGGACGTCATTGCCGAAGCCGACCTCGCCGAGGAATCGGGGGTGCGCGGCTGCATGGTGATCAAGCCGTGGGGCTATGGCATCTGGGAACGCATCCAGACGATCATGGACGCGGGCATCAAGGACATGGGCGTCCAGAACTGCTATTTCCCGCTGTTCATCCCGCTGTCCTTTTTCGAGAAGGAGGCCGACCATGTCGACGGCTTCGCTAAGGAAATGGCGGTCGTCACGCATCACCGGCTGATCGGAGACGGGAAGGGCAAGCTGATCCCCGACCCCGAAGCAAAGCTCGAAGAGCCGCTGATCGTCCGCCCGACGTCGGAGACCGTCATCGGCGGCGCAATGAGCCGCTGGGTTCAGTCGTGGCGCGACCTGCCGCTGCGCGTCAACCAGTGGGCGAATGTCGTGCGCTGGGAAATGCGCACCCGCATGTTCCTGCGCACCGCCGAGTTCCTGTGGCAGGAGGGGCATAGCGCGCACGACAGCAAGGAAGATGCGCTTGCCGAGACGATGCGTGCGCTCGAACTGTACCGCACCGTCGCCGAAGAGGCGCTCGCGCTGCCGGTGATCGCCGGCGAGAAGCCCGAGAACGAGCGCTTCCCTGGCGCCGCGGCGACCTATTCGATCGAAGCGATGATGCAGGATGGCAAGGCGCTGCAGGCCGGCACCTCGCACTATCTCGGCACCGGTTTCGCCGAAGCAGCGAACATCCGTTTCCAGGACAAGGACGGCGGTCACAGCCTTTGCCACACCGTGAGCTGGGGCTTCTCGACGCGGACGATCGGCGCGGTGATCATGACGCATGGCGACGACGACGGCCTGCGCTGTCCGCCGCGGATCGCGCCGCACCAGATCGTCATCGTGCCGATGCTGCGTGACAATGACGAGGATGCGGCGATCCTCGATTATTGCGCGTCGCTCGAAAAGGAACTGAAGGCGCTCGACGCCTTCCGCGAGCCGGTGCGCGTGCTGCTCGACGCCAATGCCAACAAGGCGCAGACCAAGCGCTGGGGCTGGGTCAAGAAGGGCGCACCGATCATCCTCGAAATCGGCCCGCGCGACGTCGCCGGCGGCAATGTCGCGGTGATCCGCCGCGACCGCCTCTATAAGGACGATGGCAAGCTCAACAGCGCGTTCGTTCCGCGCGGCGAGTTCGTCGCGGCTGCCGTCGCGACGCTCGGCGAGATTCAGGACAATCTCTATGCCGAAGCGAAGGAACGGCTGCACGCCAACATCCGCCGCGACGTGACCGACCTGAAAGCGCATTTCGCCGGCGACGACAAATTCGTCGGCTGGGTCGAGGTGCAATGGTCGCGGCCGACCGGCGCGGTGCTCGACGGGATCGTCGAGCAGTTGAAGGCACTGAAGCTGACGATGCGCAACACGCCGCTCGACGCGGTGCCCGCCGACGGGGCTTGCTTCTTCACCGGTGAACCGGCGGTGGAGCGGGTGCTGATTGGGCGTACCTACTGAGTTCCTCCGGTAGCGTGGTTAGCGTCGGTTAAACCGCGAACCTCATTCTTTGCATGTCATTAGTCTGCTATGGAATCGGCCGAGGGACTCGGCTGATCGGGCCTCCGTGTACCGCGTTGCGGCGGGGTCGTGCGTCGCGCGCTCAAGCAGGGGAATGAAGATGATGCGACGGACGATTGCGACATTGACCGCGATCTCGATGATCGGCGCGGGGATGGTGCCGGTCTATGCCAAGACACCCGGCAGCCTTTCCGATCTCGTCGGCGCGCGCGCGCCCGGCGCAGAAAGCGAGATGCAGAATCGCGGCTACAAGATGGAAACCTTCAAGAACGGCGGCCAGTATTGGTGGAACGGAAGTAGCGATACGTGCGTCCGGGTTGTCGTCGCCCAAGGGCGCTATGCAAGCGTCGACAAGGCGGACGCCGGTGACTGCGGCAAGGGCGGCGGCAACGCCGCTGCGGCCGTCGGCGCGATTGCCGCAGTCGGGTTGATCGCAGCGCTCGCCAGCCACAAGAAGAAGCATGGCGACAGCAGCGGCGATCACGACAGCGAATATTCGCGCGGCTATAACGACGGCCTTTACGGCGGCCAGTACGACAGGAACGACAGCGAGGGTTATCACGACGGGTTTATGGCGGGCGAGGCCGAGGCGTCGAACCGTCGCGCCGCGAACCGCCCCTATGCCCGCGGCGGCCCAATGGCGGCGCGCGCGGCCTGCGAGGCGCGCGGCGATGCCTTCCAGAACGCGCCCGGCGGCAGCAGCGTCGCGGTCAGCCAGCGTAGCGACCGGTCGGGCAACTATGTCTTCACGATCGCGACCGGCCATTACCGTTCCATCTGTACCGCCGATTCCGCCGGCCGCGTGATCGACATCCAGCCCAACTATTGATCCGCAAGATGGGGGTGACGCGCCGTGCGTTGCCCCCTATCAGCGGATCATGCCACGCAAAATCCAGGCCGGACTCCCGACACGGGACCAGATCATGCGCTTCATCGCCGACAGCCCCGGCGCGGTCGGCAAGCGCGAGATCGCCAAGCATTTCGGTCTCCACGGCGCCGACAAGGTCGCGCTGAAGGCTTTGCTCAAGGACATGACCGACGAGGGGCTCGTCGATCTGGCGCCCGGGCGTGCCTTTCACAAGCATGGCGGCCTGCCGCGCGTCACCGTGCTGCGCGTTGCGGCGATCGAGGGCAGCACCGTTTGGGCGGTTCCCGACCGCTGGGAGGCCGCGGGCCCGGCGCCGCGCCTCCGCGTGATGGAGCAGGGACGGAAAGGCGCACTCGGGGTCGGCGACCGTATCCTCGCCCGCACCGAGGAACGCGGCAGCGGCCATGTCGCGCATCCGATGAAACGGCTCCAGGCGAGCGCCGAGATGGTGATCGGGGTGCTCGTCGAGGATATGGGGCCGGGCGGCAAGCCGATGATCTGGCTGCGCCCCGCCGACAAGCGCGCGCGTTACGACTTTGCCGTCGCGGACAAGGGCGATGCCGATATCGGCGATCTCGTCCGCGCCGAACTGACCGGGCGTGGGCCGGCGATCAAAGCGAAGGTCATCGACCGCATCGGCGATCCCTTTGCGCCAAGGTCGCTCAGCATGATCGCGATCGCACGGCACGAGATACCGCATGTCTTCGGTCCCGAAACCCTCGCCGAGGCTGAAAAGGCGGCAAAGCTGCCGCTCACTCCGGACGGGCGCGAGGATCTGCGCGATCTGCCGATCGTCGCCATCGATCCCATCGATGCGCGCGACCATGACGATGCCGTCTGGGCGGTTCCCGACGAAGATCCGGGCAACAAAGGCGGTTTTCGCGCGATCGTCGCGATTGCCGACGTCAGCTATTATGTCCGGCCCGACGGCGCGCTCGATCGCGAAGCGCGGCGACGCGGCAACAGCGTCTATTTTCCAGACCAAGTCGTCCCGATGCTGCCCGAGACATTGTCGGCGGGCGTCTGCTCGCTGAAAGCCGGGCAGGATCGCGCCGCGATGGCGTGCCATCTCGTGATCGACAAGCATGGCAAGGTGACGTCGTGGCGTTTCACACGCGCGCTGGTCCGGTTGCGCGCCAACATTGCCTATGAACATGCGCAGGCGGCCTATGACGCCGACGAGCCCCGCGAGGGGTGGGATGCCGACGTCCTGCCGGCGCTCCGCAACCTCTGGGCAAGCTGGACGCTGCTCGCAAAAGCGCGCGCGGCGCGCGACCCGCTCGACCTCGAATTGCCCGAGCGTCAGGTGATCCTAGACGAACAGGGCGGCATCGCGGAAATCCGGGTTCGCGATCGCCTCGACGCGCACCGGCTGATCGAGGATTACATGATCGCGGCCAATGTCGCGGCGGCAAAGGCGCTCGAAGCGAAGAAGTCACCAGTGATGTACCGCATCCACGAGCCGCCGAGCCGCGAGAAGCTCGTCAGCCTGAAGGACTATCTCGAAACCTTCGAACGGAGCTTCGCGCTCGGGCAGGTCATCACCCCGGCAGTGTTCAACCGCCTGATCGACGGCTTTTCCGAAGACGATCGGCTGCCCGAAATCATGCAGGCGATTTTGCGCAGCCAGACGCAGGCCTATTATGGCCCCGCCAACGCCGGCCATTTCGGCCTCGCGCTCGGCAGCTATGCGCATTTCACCTCACCGATCCGCCGTTACGCCGACCTGGTCGTCCATCGCGCACTCGTCGATAGCTATCGCCTCGAAGTGCCCGGCAGGCCGAAGGACCTGCCCGCGCGCACCGGCCTTGGCGAGGCGGACGCCAAGGGCTTGTCGCACATCGGCGAAGCGATCAGCGCGCTCGAACGCCGCGCGATGGAGGCCGAGCGCGAGACTGTCGACCGTTATGTTGCCGCCTATCTGGCAACCAAGACCGGCGAGATCGTCGCGGCGCGGATCACCGGCGTCCAGCCGTTCGGCTTTTTTGCAACGGTCGACGGGCTCGGCGGCGACGGGCTGGTGCCGGTGTCGACGCTCGGCAGCGAGCGCTTTTTCTATGACGAGGCGGCTCGGACGCTCGACAGCGAGCATGGGCGGGTGAGCTATACGGTCGGCCAGCGGCTCGATCTGCGGTTGCTTGATGCCAACCCGATCAGCGGCGCGCTGCGCTTCGAACTGCCCAATGCGCCCGAGGGCGGTTTTCGCAATCGACCGCCGCGCCGCGACGGGGTGAAGAAGGCCGGCAAGCATATGGTCGGCAAACGCGGGCGTCCGGCGAATATCAAGCACAAGGGGCGGAAGCGCTGAACCCGTTACCTCCGCGGGAGCGACGTGTCAGTCCCCCGCCAGTTCCCGCAACAACGCCGCACTTTCCGCGTCGGCCGGAAAAAAGGCTTCGATCGCTAGTTCCGACAGGGTGATGTCGACCGGAGTGCCGAAGATCGTGACTGTCGAGACGAACGAGATGCGTCCGGCAGGGGTTTCCAGCGCCAGCGGCACCGCGATGCTGCTCACCGGCCCGGCGGCATTGTCGTTGGCCTCGACCGCATAGCCCGCGATCTCGTCGCGCAGCGATGCCAACGCCGGATCGGCACTCGCTTCGATCTGGAGGTCGAGCCGATGCAGGATATGCGCGCGCCACATCGCATAATTGGCGATCTGCGGTGCGAGGCCTTCGGGATGCAGCGCGAGGCGCAGCACATTGACCGGTGGCGCGAGGAGGTTGGGCGAAACCTGCCCGATCAGGACCCCGACCGCGGCATTCGCAGCGACCATATTCCAGTGCCGGTCGACCGCGAGCGCCGGATAGGGCTCGTGCCCCTTCAGCACATGCTCGACGATCGCGCGCATCCCCGCCATTTCGGCGCTGTCGAGCGCGCGTTCTTGATAGTCGGGGGCATATCCCGCCGCGAGCAGCAACGCGTTGCGCGCGCGGTGCGGCACCTCGAGGCAATCGGCGATGCGCGCGAGCATCTGCGCGCTCGGCTTCGACCGACCCGTTTCGATAAAGCTCAGGTGGCGGGTCGAAATCTCGGTATCGAGCGCGAGGTCCATCTGACTCATCCGGCGGCGGGTGCGCCATTCGCGCAATTGTTCGCCCAGCGTCGCGACTTGCATGAACGTCTCCTTTGTCCGGAGAGCTATACCTCAGCCTTCCTGTTTTCCATTACCTCCGGCGTAATCGACTGGCCGCATTTTCGGGATCACATGAGACGGGCATTTGAAAGGAGAAGCATCATGTCCATCTTCAATCTCAAGAACACCCTGATCATCGACGCTATCACCTGCACGGCGTTGTTCATCCTCTGTGTGTTTGCGACCGCGACCGTCGCCGCACTGCTCGGCCTCCCCTCCGATGTGGTGACCGTTGCTGGCTGGATCGGCCTGCCTTCGGCGCTGCTGATGCTGTTCGTCGCCTATCAGAAAGCGCCGAGCAAAGGACTTGCCAACCTGATTGCGGTGGGCAACCTCGGCTGGGTCGCGGCAAGCTTTGCCGTGCTTGCAATCTTTGGCGGCCAGATGACGTGGCTCGGCATTGCTGTCGTCGCCGTCCAGGCGATCGTCGTCCTCGATCTTGCGATTTTCGAGGCGAAGGGCGCCGCCGCGCTGCCGCGGCTTGCAACCGCCTGAGCCGCTAGCTCAGCGCATCGAGGCGGCTGATGTCGATGCCGCCCGGGACCAGCATCACCGGACAGGGGAGCGTGCCCGCATCCTGTCCGGTGAAATGCGCGACCAAGGGTCCCGGCGCGCCTGACGACGCCGTCGCAAGCACCAGTGCCGCAATCTCCTCGTTCGCGCCGATCACCTCGCGCACCACCTCGGCGGGCTTGCCCGATTTGACCATGATCTGCGGCGTGACATTCGCTTCCTGCACCACCGCGTCGGCCGCCGCCGCGACCAGTTCCTCGGCATGTTCGCGCGCTTCGGCCTCGATTGTCGCCTGGACGCCGCCGAAAGCCACGAAGTCCTGCGGGGCGACGATGGCGAGCACCATCACGCCGCCGCCCGTCCGCGCCGCGCGCCGGGCCGCAAAGCGCAGTGCCAGCGTCGCTTCGGGGCTGTCGTCGATCACCACCAGATACGTCCGCATCGCCCCGACCCCTCGTTATGCTTTTGCAGCGCGAGATTGCTTCACATTCGTATGAAAGGCAAGTTCGGCCGCTGGACCTTGACCGGCGCAATGCTTATGGCGAGGAACAATCCGTAGCGGCAGGCATGCCCTGCAAGACTCACGCCTGAAGATCGAGGACAAAAGCGACGATGCCGATCGAACTCAAAATGCCCGCCCTTTCGCCGACCATGGAGGAGGGGACCCTTGCCAAATGGCTGGTGAAGGAAGGGGATGAGGTCAAATCGGGCGACCTGCTCGCCGAGATCGAAACCGACAAGGCGACGATGGAGTTCGAAGCGGTCGACGAAGGCGTGATCAGCCAGATCCTCGTCGCCGAGGGCACCGACAATGTGAAAGTCGGAACGGTGATCGCCGTGATCGCGGGCGAGGGTGAAGATGCGGGTGCCGCCAAGGCTGCTCCTGCACCGGCAGCGGCGGCCGCACCGGCTCCCGCCGAACCGAAGGCCGAGAAGCCTGCGCCGGCCAAAGACGTCGCCCCAGCGGAAGCTGGGGCCGCTCCCGTGAGCGCGCCGACGCCAGCGGTCCCAGCTTCCGCTGGGACGACGAAAGGTGGCGACCGCATCAAGGCGAGCCCGCTCGCGAAGCGCCTTGCCGCCGAGCAGGGCATCGACCTCAAGGCGTTGACCGGCACCGGCCCCGGCGGCCGCATCGTCAAGGCCGATCTTGAGGGCGCTCCTGCATGTGCCGTTGCACCCGCCGCCGCGCCGGCTCCTGTGGCTCCGGCAGCGGCGGCCGCACCCGCTGCCGCGGGCCCGATCCCCGATTTCGGCATCCCGCACGAGGACGAAAAGCTCAGCGGCATGCGCAAGACGATCGCGCGCCGCCTGACCGAATCGATGCAACAATCGCCGCACATCTATCTGACCGTCGACATCCGCCTCGATGCGCTGCTCAAGCTGCGCGGCGAGCTCAACGCCAGCCTCGAAAGCCGCGGCGTCAAGCTCAGCGTCAACGACATGCTGATCAAGGCGCTCGCGATCGCGCTCGAACGCGTGCCCGCTTGCAACGTCAGCTTCGGCGGCGACGTGATGCGCCACTACAAGCGCGCCGACATCTCGGTCGCAGTCAGCATCCCGGGCGGCCTGATCACCCCGATCATCGTCGACGCGGGCGGCAAGTCGATGTCGAAAATCTCGACCGAAATGTCCGACCTCGCCGCGAAGGCGAAGGAAGGCAAGCTGCAGCCCGCCGAATATCAGGGCGGCACCGCCAGCATCTCCAACATGGGGATGATGGGGATCAAGCAGTTCACCGCGGTGATCAACCCGCCGCAGGCGATGATCATGGCGATCGGCGCGGGCGAGAAGCGGCCGTACATCGTCGACGATGCCCTGTCGGTCGCAACCGTGATGACCGCGACGGGCAGTTTCGACCACCGCGCCATCGACGGCGCCGACGGCGCGCTGCTCATGAAGACCTTCAAGGAACTGGTGGAAAGCCCGCTGGGGCTGGTCGCCTGACGCGGGCAATCAAATCGGCTTGCGCCACGTCGCGCTGAAGCTCGATCCGCCCATGCCGATCGACAGGCCGAACGGGCAGGTCAGGCTGGCGAGTGCGCGGGCGAGGCGCAGCTTCGCGGGCGACTGGCCCATCGCGGTGCGGGCGCGGCACCAGCTTTGCCCGCGGTCTTCCAGATCGATGTTGGTATAGCGGCGGAACGCGCGGAGGATCGGTAGCGGGTTGACGCCGCGCTGCATCGGTTCGCGGCGTAGGAGCCAGCGGTCGATAGCGCGCGGCCAGTAATTGACCAGCCAGCGCCCCGAATGCACCTCGCGCGGGGCCAGCCGGCTGGCGGTGCCCGACACGATGATGAGGCCGCCGGGTTTCAGCACTCGGTCGATCTCGGCCAGCACCGCCGGCAGATGATCGGGTGCGACATATTCGAGCACGCTGATGCACAGGATGATGTCGAAGCTGGCGTCGGCGAAGGGCAGGTGGCGCGTGTCGGGAAAGTGGCGCAGGTCGATGCGGTCGGCGACGCCATAGCGCGCGCAGTTTAGCCGCGCGAGGGAGACGGCGCCGGCGTCGACATCGATGGCGGTGACGCTTGCCCCGAGCGTCGCGGCGACGATCGAACTGGCCGCATAATTGCACCCGAACTCAAGCAGCGCGGCGCCGTCGACGTCTCCCGCATAGGCTTCGATCAGGTGCCGCACGCCTTGCCATTCGACGCCGACATAGCCGCCGACCCAGCGGTCGTCGGGATCGAGGCCCATCTGTTCGGCCTGCGCGCGAAACTGCGCATCCATCGCCTTGTCGACGACGGCGGGCGCATCGGTGGCGGAACGGCGCGTGGGGGAATAGCTATGGATCGGTTGCATGGTCCTGAACGCGGCTCTAAGCGAAACGCGTGAAGCCATCCTTAACCGGCCTGAAACAAGAGCTTGCCGTAGCGGTCGGTCCGGCTCTCCGATTTGCGGTGGCGTCCTTGCCGCTCGGCGGTCTAAAGGATGTCCAGCTTTCACCGATCAGGCAAAAAGGGATGCCCGAATGGCCAATAGTTACGACCTCATCGTTCTCGGTTCGGGCCCCGGCGGCTATGTCGCCGCGATCCGCGCCGCGCAATTGGGGCTGAAGACCGCGATCGTCGAGCGCGAGCTGCTCGGCGGCATCTGCCTCAACTGGGGCTGCATCCCGACCAAGGCGCTGCTGCGCTCGGCCGAAATCTATCACTATATGCAGCATGCCGGCGATTACGGGCTGAAGGCGGCCGAGATCAGCGCCGATATCGACGCGGTCGTGAAACGGTCGCGCGGGGTTGCGAAGCAGCTTAATCAGGGCGTCACGCACCTGATGAAGAAGCACAAGATCACCGTCCATATGGGCACCGGCAAGCTGACGGCGCCGGGCACGCTCGAAGTGACGGGCGAGAAGGGCAGCGAGACGCTGACCGCGAAGAACATCATCGTCGCGACCGGCGCCCGCGCGCGCGACCTGCCGTTCGCGCCCGCCGACGGCAAGCGCATCTGGACCTATCGCCACGCGCTCGTGCCGCCCGAAATGCCGAAGAAGCTGCTTGTCATCGGATCGGGTGCGATCGGGATCGAATTCGCGAGCTTCTACAAGGATATGGGCGCCGAGGTTACGGTCGTCGAAATGCTCGATCGGCTCGTGCCCGTCGAGGATGCCGATGTGTCGGCCTTCCTCGAAAAGGCACTCAAGAAGCAGGGCATGACGATCCACACCGGCGCTGGGGTCGAGGAGCTGAAGGCGACCGCGAACGGCGTCTCGGCGAAGATCAAGGGCAAGGACGGCAAGGTCGAAAGCGCCGAGTTCAGCCATGCGATCGTCGCCATCGGCATCGTCCCGAACACCGAGAATATCGGGCTCGAAGCATTGGGCGTGAAAACGACCAAGGGCCATATCGACACCGACGCGATGTGCCGCACCAATGTCCCCGGCCTGTGGGCGATCGGCGACGTCACCGCGCCGCCGTGGCTCGCGCACAAGGCGATGCACGAATCGATCATCGCGGTCGAGGCGATCGTGGGTAATCATCCGCACGCAATGGACGTCCGCAACATTCCGGGCTGTACCTATTGCCGCCCGCAGATCGCCAGCGTCGGCCTGACCGAGGCGAAGGCCAAGGAACTGGGGTATGAGGTCAAGGCCGGAACCTTCCCCTTCATCGGCAACGGCAAGGCGATTGCGCTCGGCGAGGCGGAAGGTTTCACCAAGACCGTGTTCGACGCGAAAACCGGCGAACTGCTCGGCGCACACATGATCGGCGCCGAGGTTACCGAACTCATCCAGGGCTATACGATCGGCAAGACCGCCGAGCTGGTCGAGGATGATTTCATCGGCACCGTCTTCCCGCATCCGACATTGAGCGAAACGATGCACGAGGGCGTGCTCGCCGCATTCGGGCGGCCACTGCATATCTGAGGCCGTGCTGGCGGATAGAAGTTGAACCCGTCGATCCTGCATTTCTCGCGCTGGGGCAATGTCTTCAAGACATTGTTCTTCGCGGGATTCGCGGCGCTGGCTTTCTTCTTCGCGGTGCTGCTCCATCGTGAGGCGGACGCGCCGCCGCAACGGGTTGCCTTGCCCGATATCGATCTGCCCGCACCGGCGCCGCACCGCGATCCGCTGGCGCCGGTCAAGATGCCCTTCCTTGTCGTCGCTGGCTGTGTCTGCCTCTTTTATGCCGGACGCCATGGCGCGCGAGCGATAGCACGGCAGGTCGCGGTGAGGATCGTCGACGGGCAACTTCACTTCCACGGAAGCCATGCCACCGCGCCGGCGATATTGCCCATTACCGATGTCGCGGAGTCGCTGTTCGACCGCGCCGACCGTCTGCCGGGTGAGGGCGACCGCGCGGCCCGGCTGGGCGCCCGGCTCCGCCACGGTCTCTACCTCCGCTATCGCACGCAAGGCGCGGCAGGCGAGCTGCGGCTGGTCGACAATGATTTCGACGGCGGCACCGAACAACTGTGCCGTTTTGCCGCGCATCTGGAGGCATGGCGCCAGTCGGCGGCGCGCACCACCATCGCGACTGATTGCAGCGGCGGCGAAGCTTTGCCAGAAGGCTTGGCATGACGTTTTTATCGGATCGGCCTGCTTCGCCTTTTCCTGCCCGCGCGCTGTTGATCATCCTGCTGCTCTTCGCCGTGCTCAGCGGCGTCGTGATGGCAGGCTTTGCCGACGGCCTCGACCGTCGCATCGGAGGAGCGCTGGCGCTATCGGTCGACACGTCGCCGCACTGGCTGATCACCGCGATGCAATGGATCAGCTTCATCGGCGGCGGAACGCCGCGCTGGATCATCGTCATCCTGCTCTGCGGGCTTGTCTGGCGCTGGTGCGGGCCGCGCTGTGCGACGGCGCTCGCCGGGGCGTCGCTGCTGTCGAACCTTGCCTCCAGCCTGCTGAAGATCGCCTTCGGCCGCGCCCGGCCCGACCTCATCGAGCATCTGGACCATGTGTCGAGCGCCTCCTATCCCAGCGGCCATGCGACGAATGCGGCAGTCGTCTACCTGCTCCTCGCCTGGCTGACGCCGCCGCGCTGGCGGCCGCTGGCGTGGGCGCTTGCCGCGACCATGGTCGTCCTCAACGGCTTTTCGCGCATGACGCTCGGCGTCCATTGGGCGAGCGACATCGTCGGCGGAACGCTGCTCGGCGCGGCCTTTGCGTTGCTGGGGGCGTGGTGGGCCGGTGCGCGCAATGCGTCTCCGCCACTAAAGAATTTGTAAGCTCTCGCTGCTAATATTCGCCCGTGGGAAACGGGGGCAAGAACATGTCGCTTGGGAAAATTGTCGGGGTGATCGGCGGCCTGCTGCCGCTCGTCTATATCGGATATATGCTGCGTCATTTCATCGGCGTTGGCGGCGGCACGGCCGAAGGCATCGCCTGGATCGGCCTCGGCCCGACGGTGATCGGCCTGTCGATCGTCGGGATCCTGTTCGCCCTGCCGCTGATCGTCAAGCTGATCCGGGCCGGATCGGGCCTCAATCGCGTGCCCGGTGCCGGCAACCTGAAACCCGGCGAGGTGTCGTCGCCCGAAACGATCGAGTTCGACGCCGATGCCGCCTTTGCCAACTATATGCGCGGGCGCGAAGCGCCAGGCGGAGCGGACCCGGTGGTGGAGCCGTTGCCGTCCGATCCGGCTTCGGTGACACCGCGTCCCGGCGGTTTCGGACGAAAGATCGTCTGACCCGATTTTTAGGCTGTCCTATTCAATCCCGTTTTGCCATCCAGTTTCCCGGATAACGAAAACGGGTTGGGGGCAAATATGCAATCGCGTGTGAAGTTCGGCAGTTTTCTGCGGAGAATCGCTTTTGGCGGCGTCGCGCTTTTCGCGGTGTCGGCGGTCTCTGCCGGGGCGCAGGAGGCCGAGGGGCAGACGGTCATCACCGCCGCGCGCTATATCGACGTGCTGACCGGCAAGACCGTCGACTATCCCGCCATCTTCGTCGGCGCGGACGGGCGCATCACCGGCATCGCCGACGCGCGGACGGTGAGGTGGGGCGCGAACATCAAGCATGTCGATCTTGGCAACCGGACGCTGCTGCCGGGGTTGATCGACATGCATGTCCATCTCGACGGTCCCGCCGACATCGGCGGCTATCGCGGGCTCGAATTCACCGACAGCTTCTGGGGCATGACCGCGGTCAAGAATGCGAACGACATGCTCGGCGCGGGCTTCACCACGGTGCGCAACGTCGGGTCGGACAATCGCAACGACATCGGGCTCAAGCAGGCAATCGACGCCGGCTATGCGACGGGTCCGCGGATCGTTCCCGCAGGCTATGCGCTCGGCGCGACCGGCGGGCATTGCGACAGCACCTTTCTGCCGCCCAGCCTCGAAAAGAAGGATGGCAAGGAAGAGGGGATCGGCGATACGCCCGACGAACTGCGCTATCAGGTGCGTCGCCAGCGTAAATTTGGCGCCGAGGTGATCAAGGTCTGCGCGACCGGCGGCGTCTTCTCGCGCAACACCGAGCCCGGCCAGTTGCAGGTGTCCGAAAAGGAACTCGCCGCCATCGCCGACGAGGCGCATCAGTGGGGGCTGCGCGTCGCGGCGCACGCGCATGGCGCGGCGGGCATTCGTGCCGCGATCGCAGCGGGGATCGACACGATCGAGCACGTCAGCCTGGTCGATGACGAGGGCATCCGCATGGCGCTCGCACGCAAGCGGCCGGTGTGGTTCTCGATGGATATCTACAACACCGAATATACGCAGGCCGAGGGTGCGAAGAATGGCGTGCTCGAGGATAATCTCCGCAAGGATCGCGAGATTGCGCAGATCCAGCGCGACAATTTCCGCAAGGCGCACCGCGCCGGGGTGCGGATGGTGTTCGGTTCGGACGCCGGGGTGATGCCGCACGGCGAGGTCGGCAAGCAGTTCCGCGTCATGACCGAATATGGAATGACCCCGCTCGAAGCGATTCAGGCGGCGACGCGCAACGCGGCGCAGGCGCTGGGGCGCGAGAGCGACGTCGGTGCGATCGCGGTTGGCCGCTATGCCGACATCGTCGCGGTCGACGGCGATCCGCTGGCCAATGTGCGCGAGCTCGAAAGCGTCGATGCGGTGGTCAAGGGCGGGGTGCTGGTGAAGGGCGGGTAGGGGCCCGCTTTCAATAGATCACCAGCTTGTCGACCATCGCCTCGTGCATTTCGGGGGTGAGGTTGAGCACCGCCTCGGCATAGGTCGCAACATCGCCATGGTCGCGGCGGATCGTCGCTAGCGCCGCGTCGAGGAAGGCGGGATTGACCGACATCAGCGTGCGGATCGCATCGTCATGGATCTCGCCGCCGTAGCGTGCCCGGATCTGCGATGCGCCCTGCGCAATTCGCTCGTCGATCTTTCCGGCGCTGTTGGTGAGCAGATAGTCCTGCATCAGATCGTCCTCATGGACGCCGAGCAGCCGGTGGACGACCGCAACGGCGAGACCCGTGCGGTCCTTGCCCGCGACGCAGTGGACGAGGCTGGGGGCATCATATTCCGACAAAGCGGCAAGATAGAGCCGCAGCGTTGCGACGAGGGCCGGGCGGTAGGGCATGCCGGCGTAGGTATCGATCATCCGCGCCCTCGCCGTCTCATTGTCGATGGCGCCGCCCGCCGCCTGCAAGTGCGGCGCGAGGCCTGCGGTCTGTCCGCCCGCGAACAGCACGCGCGCCGAGAAATTCTCGCTGCGCCGGCACGGGTGGACCTCGCGCTCATCGTCGCCGCGCAGGTCGACGATCGTCTCCAGCCCCAGCGCGTCGACCGCCGCAAGATCCTCGGGCGTCGCTTCCACGTGATGCGCCGAGCGCCACAATATGCCGCCCCGTAGCCGGCCGCCGCCCTCGACGGCATAGCCGCCATAGTCGCGGAAATTGTGGATACCCGAAAGCGGCAGGACGCGTTCGGCAAGCATGGTCATTCTCCCGTAAAAACCGGCGGCCGCTTTTCGACAAAGGCGTTGATCGCCTCGCGATTGTCGGCGGTTTCGTGCACGATCGCCTGATAGGCGGCGCTGATCTCGAGGATGTCGCTCATCCGGCTGTGCTGCGCTTCGCGAAGCAGCCGCTTGGTGAGCCGGAGCGCGCGCGGCGGGTTGCACACGATGCGCTCGGCGATGGCGATGGCGCGGTCCAGCAACTCCTCGTCGGGAACGACATCCGTCACCAGACCATATTCCTTTGCCTGCGCGGCGTCAAAGCGGTCGCCGGTGAGGAACAGTTCGGCAGCACGCGGATAGCCGAGGACCTTCTGGAGCAGCCATGCGCCGCCGTCGCCGGGGACGATGCCGACCTTGATGAAGCTGCACGCAAATTTCGCGCTCTCGGCGGCAATGCGGATGTCGCAGGTGCAGGCGAGGTCGCAGCCGAGGCCGATGGCGTGGCCGTTGACCGCGGCGATCATCGGGATTTCGCAGTCCATCAGCGCGCGGATCACCGCCTGCACGCCCTTGCGGTAGTTGCTTCGCGTCGAATCGGGCTGGTCGAGAACGCCGATGCCGGTGCGGTCCTGCATCCCTTTCAGGTTCCCGCCGGCGCTGAACGCCTTGCCGCTGCCGGTGAGGATGACCGCGCTGACGCCGCGGTCGTCGCCGAGGGTGCGGAGCGTATCGATGATGTCCTGGCAATCCTCGTGCGTGCCGATCGCATTCATGCTCTCGGGCTTGATCATCGTCAGGATCGCGATCTTGCCCCGCCGTTCGACACTCAGAAACTCGCCCATATCTAAAATCCCTTTGCAGTTCGGGAAAGCTATTGCATGGCCAGCGGGACATGCAAGGCTTTGCGCTCTATCCCTTCGATCCGCCCGGCGACATATTGGCACTACGCGCCGATTTGCGGGCGTGGCTCACCGACCACCAGCCGCAGGGCGATATCGTCGAACGCGCCAATTGCTGGGCCAGCTTCGACGCCGGTTTCAGCCGCGCCTTGGGGGCGGCGGGGTACATCGGAATGACGCTGCCGGCGCGCTACGGCGGCGGCGACCGCCACCCGCTCGAACGCTATGTGGTGATCGAGGAACTGCTCGCGGCGGGCGCCCCGGTCGGCGCGCACTGGATCGCCGACCGGCAGACCGGGCCGCTGATCCTGCGCTATGGCAGCGAAGAACAGCGGCAACGCTATCTGCCGGGAATCGCGAAGGGCGAGCTTTACGCCTGTATCGGCCTGTCCGAACCCGGCGCCGGGTCCGACCTTGCCGCGGTACGGACAAGCGCGCGCGAAACCGCCGAGGGCTGGCGGATCAAAGGGCAGAAAATCTGGACGACGGGCGCGCATCTATCGCACGTCATCCTCGCGCTCGTCCGCACCGAGGAGGGCAGCGAACGCAACGCCGGGTTGAGCCAGTTGCTTGTCGATCTCGACACGCCCGGGATCACCATCCGCCCGATTATCGACATGGCGGGGAATCACGACTTCAACGAAATCTTCTTCGATGATGTGCTCGTTCCGCACGGCGCGTTGATCGGGACGCGCGGGGAAGGATGGAAGCAGGTCACCGCCGAACTCGGCCTCGAACGATCGGGGCCCGAGCGCTATCTGTCGAGCCATGCGCTGCTGGCGGCGCTGATCGACGCGGCGGGGTGCGACCCCGACCCGGCGGTTGCGGCGCTGATCGGCGAACTGACCGCCGAGATGTGGACGCTGCGCCAGCTTTCCATGTCGACCGCGGCGAAGCTCGCGGCGGGTGAGGACCCGATGGTCGAAGCTTCGGTGGTCAAGGAACTCGGCAATGCGTTCGAACAGGATATGCCGCGCCGAGTGCAGGCGGTGATTGATTGCGGGTGGGACGATGACGCCGATCTGGCGCGGCTGCTGCGCGCGCTGCTCATCGCGTCGCCGAGTTTCTCGCTCCGCGGCGGGACGCGCGAGGTGATCCGCGGGATCATCGCACGCGGATTGGGCCTGCGATGAGCGGCGCCCGCGACATGCTGTGCGACACGGCAAGCGCCGTGTTCGCCGAAGCCGCCAGCGCGGGGATCGCGCCCGTCGAGGAGGCGGGCTTTGCCCTGTTGCTGGTGCCCGAGGCCGATGGCGGGTTCGGCGGCGACTGGGGCGATCTGAACGCTGTGTTGCGGATCGCGGGCGTTGCAGTGCCCGACCTGCCCGTCGCGACGCTGATCCTGTCAGGATTGGGCGACGTTGATCCTGCGCTGCACGCCGCTGCGACGGTCAGCCTGATGGCCGGTGCGATGGGGCAGGCGCTTGACCTGTCGATCGAGCATGTCAACACACGGCAGCAATTCGGCCGCCCGCTCGGCAAGTTTCAGGCAGTGCAGCAATCGCTTGCCGCGATGGCGTGCGAGGTGCGTGCGGTCGATGCCGCCGCCGCCGCGATGGCAAAGCGGCTCGATGCCGTGGACTTCGATGCCGAGGCCGCCGGTTTCGAGATTGCCGCCGCCAAGCTGCGCGCCAATCGTGCGGTGGGTGTGGTGACCGCCGTCGCGCATCAGGTGCACGGCGCGATCGGTTTTACGCGCGAATATGACCTGCACCGCGTGACCATCCCGCTGATGCGCTGGCGCGGCGAGCATGGCAACGACGCGCATTGGGCGCAGCGACTGGGGCGTCAGGTCGCCGGTTTCGGCGGGCGCGGCCTCTGGGAAGCGATGACCGAGCGCGCCGATTGAGCCGTCAGCGTACCGCGCCGGCGCCGCGGAGCGCCGCGATCTTGTCCGCATCATAGCCGAGCCCCGCGAGCACCGCATCGCCGTCGCCGCCGACCGCCGGCGCCTGCCGCGGTGTGTCGTTGACCGTCGCCGAATAGCGCGGTGCCGGCGCGGGATGCGGGACGCCCGCAACCTCGACGAAGGTCTTGCGCTCAACATTGTGCGGATGGTGCGGCGCTTCGCTGAGCGACAGCACCGGCGCGAAGCAGACGTCGGTCATTTCCATCAGTTCGCACCATTCATCGCGCGTCTTCGTCGCGAACAGCGCGGCGACCTTTGCCTTTTTCGCAGGCCAATTCTCCTGATCGTCCTGCACATCGAAATCGGGGTCGGCGTCGAGCCCGGTCTTGGCGCGGAGCAGGGCATAGAATTGCGGCTCGATCGAGCCGATCGAGATGAACTTGCCGTCGCTGCACGTATAGGTGTCGTAATAGGGCGCGCCGCCGTCGAGGCGGTTCACGCCGGCCTCGTCCTTGATCATGCCGGCGCCGTGGAACCACCAGCTCATCCCCGCGAGCAGCGCCGAACCGTCGGTCATCGCGCAGTCGATGACCTGACCCTGGCCGGTCTTTGCGGCGTGCAGCAGCGCGCTCGACATGCCGAACGCCAGCATCATTCCGCCACCGCCAAAGTCGCCGACATAGTTGACCGGCGGCACGGGCTTTTGCCCCGCGAGCCCGACGGTGTGGAGGACGCCCGACAGCGAGATATAGTTGATGTCATGACCCGCGGCCTGCGCATAGGGGCCGAACTGACCCCAGCCGGTCATACGGCCGTAGACGAGCTTCGGATTGTCGCCGAGCAACACATCGGGGCCGAGGCCGAGGCGTTCCATCACGCCGGGGCGATAGCCCTCGATGATGCCATCGGCGCTTTTGCAGAGGTCGCGCGCGATCTGGACGCCCTCTGGGTTCTTCATATCGAGCGCGATAGAGGTGCGATTGCGCGACAGCGGATCGCGGGGGTCCATGAAGCCGCCGGGGCGGTCGATGCGGATGACTTCGGCGCCATGATCGGCGAGCATCATGCCGCAGAACGGGCCGGGGCCGATGCCGGCGAATTCGATGATACGGATACCCTGAAGCGGACCTGCCATGTCTTTTTCTCCCAATATGTCCCCTTGGCCATGCCGACGCGAAACGGGCAGCGCAAGGGTCAAGCGCCCCGCGCGAGATAGGATTTCTTTGCCGGCGGGATAGGGCGCCGGCCCCCGGAAATGCCGCGGCGCCGAATGTTGCACTAATGTGCCCGCGAACTTCAAATTGTTGTCAAAATGTCAGACTTCCGCAATCTGCCTGTCACGTCATGAGCGTATCGCGCCGTCATGGAACGGGCATCCATCGCACTCGACCGCCGCGGCTTCGCCAAGGGGGTGATGGCCACCGCTTTCGCCGGGCTGGCGCTTCACAGCCGCTTTGTCTCCGCCGCGGTCCTCGTCGACGCCAACCGCTTCGGCGCGCCGGTTCCCGATCCGGCGGGCATCCTCGACCTGCCGCGGGGCTTTTCGTACAAGATCGTATCGCAGTTCGGCCAGACGATGAGCGACGGGCGACAGGTACCGAACAGCGCCGACGGCATGGGCTGCACGGCGCTGTCCGACGGGCGGCTGTGCCTGATGCGCAATCATGAGCTCGGCGCCGACGAGCTCAAGCACGGCGCCTGCCCGGTGGGCACCGCCGGCGATGCGGCGGCATTCGACTGCTATCGCAGCGGCGGCGGCGAAGCTTTGCCGGGCGGCGTGTCGACGATCGTCCTCGATCCCGCCAGCCTTGCTGTCGAGGAGCAATATCTGTCGCTCGTCGGCACCATCTACAATTGCGCTGGCGGGATCACGCCGTGGGGCACGTGGCTGAGCTGCGAGGAAGATGTCTCGCGCGGCGGCGGGCTCCACAAGGAAGACCATGGCTGGGTGTTCGAGATTCCCGTGGCGCCCGGCGGGCTGGTCAGTGCCGAACCGATCAAGGCGATGGGGCGCTTCAATCACGAGGCGGCGGTCGTCGATCCGCGGAGCGGCGCGGTCTATATGACCGAGGATCGGCAGGACAGCCTATTCTATCGCTTCGTGCCTGCGGTGCCGGGTCAGCTTGCCAAGGGCGGGCGGTTGCAGGCGCTGGCTTTGGCGGATCCGGCGCTTGCGGACACGCGCAACTGGACGCGGCGCATACTGGCGACCGGCGGCTGGCACGATACGCGCTGGATCGACCTCGACGATGTCGAAAGTCCCAAGGACGACCTGCGCAAGCGCGGTGCCAAAGCCGGCGCGACGGTGTTTGCGCGCGGCGAGGGCATCCATGGCGGCGATGGCGAGATCTATTTCACTTGCACGTCGGGCGGACCGGCGCGGCGCGGGCAGATCATGCGCTATCGCCCGTCGCCCGCCGAAGGCACGGCGGCCGAGGCGGCGCAGCCGGGGCAACTGCAGTTGTTCGTCGAAACGACGGACCCTGCGCATTTCAGCTTTGGCGACAATCTGAGCGTCGCGCCGAACGGCGACCTGATGGTCTGCGAGGACCGGCGCGGCAGCCGGCCCGACAATTATCTGCGCGGGGTAACGCCCGAGGGGAAAGTCTATCCCTTCGCGCGGGTCAGCGCGGCGACCAAGGGGTCGGGCGTCTGCTTCGCGCCCGATGGCAAGACGATGTTCCTGAACCTTTACAACCCCGCGCGGACGATCGCGGTGCGCGGGCCGTTTTAGGCCAGTCCCCCTCCCGCTGGCGGGAGGGTTAGGGGAGGGCATGTCCGAAAGGACAGGTGCCCATAAAACAGACCCTCCCCCGACCCCTCCCGCAGGCGGGAGGGGAGAGGAAAGGGTCGTTCTGTTCCTCAGATGCGCTCGATGATGATCGCCGGTGCCATGCCGCCCGCGGCGCACATGGTGACGAGGCCGTAGCGGCCGCCCGAGCGCTCAAGTTCGTCGAGCGCGGTGCCGATCAGGATCGAGCCGGTGGCGCCGATCGGGTGGCCGAGCGCCATCGCGCCGCCGTTGATGTTGACCTTCTCGCGGTCGAGGTCGAGGTCGCGGATGAACTTTTCGGCGACCACGGCGAAGGCTTCATTGATTTCCCAGACGTCGATGTCGTCTTTGGTCAGGCCCGCCTTTTCGAGGACCTTCTTCGCTGCCGGAACGGGGGCGTTGAGCATCAGCGTCGGGTCGTCGCCCTGATTGGCATAGGCGACGATGCGGGCGCGGGGCTTTAGCCCATGCTTGTCGGCATATTCTTTCGAGGTCAGGAGCAGCGCGGCGGCGCCATCGACGACACCCGACGAGTTGCCCGCATGGTGGACGCCCTTGAACTCGAGATCGGGGTAACGGCGGGTGATCTGCTTGCGGAAGGTGACGCCGTCGCCAAGGTCGAAGTCTGCCAGCGCATCGAAGCTGGCCTTGAGGCCTGCAAGCCCTTCGGCGGTGGTTTCGGGGCGCGGGAATTCCTCGCGGTCCAATGCGACGCTGCCGTCTTCGTTATAGACCGGCACAACCGACTTGGCGAAGCGGCCTTCCTTGATCGCGCGGTCGGCGCGCTGCTGGCTGACGAGCGCGAGCGCATCGACGGCTTCGCGGGTGATGCCTTCCTTGGCGGCGATTGCGTCGCCGCAGACGCCCTGATGCGACTGCGGATGGATTTCGTCGAGCGCCGCGTTGCCCGAGCCCATGCCGAGCGGCTTGATGCCGGCATTGGCTTCCTCGGCGCCGATCTGCGCCGTGTAGCTCATCATTTCGGTGCCGCCGGCGATGACGCAATCTTCCATGCCCGACATCACCGACGCGGCGGCGAAGTTGACGCTGCTGATGCCGCCGCCGCAGAAACGGTCGAGCGTGGTGCCCGATGCCTTGGTGTCATAGCCCGCCGCCAGCGCGGCCATGCGGCCGAGGTCGCCGCCCTGCTTGCCCTTCTGCGTCGAGGTCGACCAGACGATGTCGTCGACGGTCGCGGTGTCGAGGTTGTTGCGATCCTTGATCGCCTTCAGCACCGTCGCGGCGAGGTGCTGCGGGTGGAGGTGCGACAAGGCGCCCTTGCCGGGCTTGCCGATCCCGCGCGGGGTGCGGACGGCGTCGATGATATAGGCTTCGGTCATTTCACAGGGTTCCTTCTTCGAGGGGAGTTTTTAAGTTAACGCGGGGCCATGCGGATTGCGCCGTCGAGGCGCACGGCCTGGCCGTTGAAATAGCTGTTGCGGACCATCTCCATCGCGAGGCTGGCATATTCCTCGGCCTTGCCGAGCCGCTTGGGGAAGGGCACCGAGGCGCCAAGGCTGGCGAGCACCGGTTCGGGCAGGCCCGCGACCAGCGGCGTGCTGAACACGCCGGGCATGATCGCATTGACGCGGATGCCGAGATCCATCAGGTCGCGCGCCATCGGCAGCACGAGGCCGTTCACGCCCGCCTTCGCCGAGCCGTAAATGACCTGACCGATCTGCGCATCCTGCGCCGCCACCGAGGCAGTGAGGACGATCGCGCCGCGCTCGCCGTCTTCGAGTTCGGGCAGGGTCGCCATGCCCTCGGCCGCGATCGAGGCGATGCGGTAGCTCGCGGTCAGGATGCCCGCGACGCCATAGGCATAATCCTCGGTCGGGGTGCGGCGGAAGGTGCCGGTCGCCTTGTCGAACGCCAGCGTCTTGCCGCGGCGCGAGGTCATCGCACAGTGGACGCAGATACGCTCCTGCCCGTGCGCCGAGCGTGCGGTCGCATAGCCCTCAAGAACCGACTGTTCGTCGGTGATGTCGACATGGACGAACAGGCCACCGATCGACGCCGCGACCTCTTTGCCGAGGGCATCGTTGATGTCGAAGATGGCGACCTTGACCCCGGCCGCGGCGAGCGTTTCGGCCGTGGCGCGACCGAGGCCCGAAGCGCCGCCAGTGACGACGGCTGCGGTGCTGTTATCGATCTTCATGGACGGACCTCCTCAGGCCGGAATCTGGTTGAAGGGGACCCCCTTGTCGGGGCGATGATCCTGCGGCAGGCCGAGGATCTTTTCAGCGATCGTGTTGAGCAAGGTCTCGTCCGACCCACCCGCGATGCGGCCCGTCGGCGCGTTGATCCAGCTCGACGTCCAGTCCTCCTTCTGCGAGGCATGATCGTCATAGGTGAAGCCGTCCGATCCCTGCAGGTCGATCGCGAGTTCGGAGAGTTTCTGGCGCGAGCGCACCGCGACGAGCTTGTTGAGCGAGCCTTCGGGGCCGGGCGTCATGCCGGCCTGCATCATCGCCATCGCGCGCGCGGTGATCGACTGGAGTCCGCTGCGCATCGCATAATTACGCGCGATCTGCTGGCGGATGCGGCCATCCTCGATCGCCGGTTTGCCATTGAGTTCGGTGTCTTTCGCCAGTTCGACGAACAGGTCGAGGTGCGGACCGAAGCCCGCGCTGTCGGTCGCGACATAGCGTTCGATCATCAGTGTCGCGATCGCGACCGCGAAACCGCCGCCGACCGGCGACATGCGATGATCGTCGCCAATCTTGACATCGTCGAAGAAGACTTCGTTGACGTGGCTGTCCCCGCCGACGAGCTTGATCGGGCGCACCGTGACCCCCGGCGCCTTCATGTCGACCCAGAAGTAAGTGAGCCCTTTGTGCTTAGGGACATTGGGGTCGGTGCGCACGACGATGACCCCATAGTCGCTGTAATGCGCCCAGCTCGTCCACACCTTCTGGCCGTTGATCTTCCAGCCGTTGCCGTCGGGCTCGGCCTTGGTGCGGAGACCGGCAAGGTCCGAGCCGCCGGCGGGTTCGGAGAAGAGCTGGCACCAGATCTCTTCGCCTTGCAGCGCCTTCAGCACCCGCTCCTTGACCCACGCCTTGTCCTCGCCGAACTGCATCAGGACGGGGATCGGCATGCCGAGCGAGATGCCGAAGTAGAAGCTGGGGAAACCATGCTTCATTTCCTCGGTGTCGAAGGTGACCTTTTCGAGGTGGCCCTTGCCTTGGCCGCCGAACTCGGTCGGCCAATTGATTCCGGCATAGCCCGCGTCGAACTTCGCCTTCTGATATTTGCGGGCGAGCGCGAGGTCGTCGGCCTCGGACAGGCCCTTGCGTGCCGCCTTGCCATAGGTCGGCACCATCGATTCGAGCCAGGCGGCGGCCTTGGCGCGATAGGCTTCGAGATCGCTCATGCGGCTTCTCCCGTCAGGCGGTCGACGAGAACGTCTTCCCAGAACAGCAAATTTCCCTGCTCGATCGCGAGGCTGCGCGCGCGGCGGGTGTGAAGGTGGAGGCCGAGCTCCCACGTCACGCCGATGCCGCCATGGATCTGCACGCAGTCGCGCGAGGCGGTGTCATAGGCTTCGGTCGCCGAGATGCGCGCTGCAGCAGCCGCGGTAATGAAATCGGACTGACCCTCGCGCGACGCTGCGTGAATGCAGTTGGCGCGCGCCAGCTCAACGAGGCCGTAAATCTCGGCGATGCGATGCTTGATCGACTGGAAGGCGCCGATCGGTTGACCGAAGGCGCGGCGGGTGACGGCGTAATCGCGCGCAATTTCCATCATCGCTTCGGCGCCGCCCGCCTGCTCGTGCGCGGTGATCACCGCCTGCAAGGCGAGAATATGGAGAGCCGCCTCGCGTGCCGCGCCGCCGGTCACCAGCGTTTCGGCTGGCGTGTCCGCGAATTCGAGGTCAGCATAAAGGCGGCTGTTGTCGAAGCTGGCGATCGCGGTGCGCTTGACGTCCGCAAGCTCGGCGACCGCGAGCACCGGCATGCCGGGGCCATTGGCAAAGACCACTGCGATGTCGGCGGCGAGGCCGGCCGAAACGCCGGTCATCACCCCGTCGAGCCGCTCGCCGGTCAGCGTCAGCGCCGGCCGCGCGGGGAGGGCGTTGGCGCCGCTGGCGAAGGCGACGGCGCCGATCGTCTCGCCGCTCGCGAGCCCGGGCAGCCATTTCGCCTTCTGGTCTTCGGTCCCGTAGAGTTCGATCGCCTTGGCGGCGCCGAAGTTCGACGTCAGGAAGGGCGCGCCGCTGAGCGAGCGCCCTGCCTGATGCGCGATCAGCCCGAGTTCGACGAGGCCGAGATCGAGCCCGCTATAGGCTTCGGGAAGCGCCAGTGCCGTCCAGCCCTGCTCCTTGGCCGTCGTCCAATAGCCTTCATGATAGCGGCCGCTGGTTTCGAGCAGAGGAAGCAGCTCTTCCTTGCTCACCCGGGCTTCGAGCACGCGACGCGACTCGGTCGCGATCGCCTGTTGCCCTTCGTCGTATAGAATCGACATGCGCGTTCGAGTCCTCACCCTTATGTGTTGAGATCATCCAACCGGACGTTGACGTAAACGTCAAGCAGTAGTTGACGCTACGGCTAGCGAAGCGTGAATTTCTTGGCCTTGTCGGCCATCAGCGCGGCGCGGTTGACCTGCGGCACCCCGACCGGATTGCCGATCTGGCAATATTTGAGGCCTTGCTGCAGCGCGACGCTCCGCGGCAGGTCGAGCGATTCCCAGATCGCCTTGACCGATCCCGCCGTCGCGGCGGGGGGCTTTGCTGCGATCGTTGCGGCGAGTTCCTGCGCCCGCGGCCACAGATCCTCGAGCTTTGTAATCTCGCTGACGAGACCGATGCGCAGCGCGGTCCCCGCGCCGATGCGTTCGTCGTTGCCGAGCAGCACCATGCGCAGCACATCGTGGAGCGGCATGTGATAGGTCATGCCGATCGGTTCGAGCGCGCTCGTCATCCCGTAAGTGACATGCGGGTCGAAGAAGGTTGCATCTTCGGAACAGATGATGATGTCGCTCTCGTTGAGCCAGTAAAAGGCGCCGCCTGCGGCCATGCCGTGCACCGCGGCGATCACCGGCTTCCAGCATTTCATCGACTTGGGGCCGAGATAATTGCCGGGATCCTCGCAATGCCAGATGTTGGCGAGGTCGACGACCGTGCCGCCTTCCTTCTGCGATTCCTTGACGTCGACGCCGGTGCACCACGCCTTGCCGGGCGCCGCACGCAGCACGCAGCAATGGATGTCGTCGTTGCTGCCGACCCACTTCCACAGATGCTCGAATTCGTCCATCATCCGCTTGGTGAAGCTGTTCATCGCCCCGGGCCGGTTGATCGTGATCGTCGCGATATGGTCGGCGACGTCGACGAGGATGGTTTCATATTGCATGGCCAGCGATTCCTCTCCCGGCATTTGTCATGGTTGACCTAGTTATACAACTCGCTATGACACAGGTCGCAACAACGGGGCAAGTCCTGCGATGAATTTCGACCTCAGCGATGAACAGAAAATGCTCGGCGAGCAAGCGCGCGCGCTGTTTGCCGATATGACACCTTTCGACCGGCTGCGCACGCTGATCGATTCGGGCGCCGAATGGGACGAGCCGCTGTGGCGCGCGCTCGCCGACATGGGCTTCCTCGGCGCCGCGATCCCCGAGGAGTATGGCGGGCTCGGCCTCGGCGCGCTCGATCTCGGCGTGATCATGGAAGCGCTTGGCGCCGCCAACGCGGCAGTGCCGTTCATGAGCTCGATCGTGCTGGCGGCCGAGGCAATCCGGCTGGCGGGCAGCGAAGCGCAGAAGGCTGCGTGGCTGCCGAAGCTGGCCAGCGGCGACGCGATCGCAACCTTCGCCTATGCCGAAGGGCCTGGGCCGGTGTTCGCGACGGGCGCGGGGCTGAAGGGCGGCAAGCTGACCGGCAGCAAGTCGCCGGTCGCCGACGCGGGAATTGCGGACATCGCCATCGTGCTCGTCGCAGGCGGCGGTTTTGTGCTGGTCGAACTCGATCAGCCAGGCGTGAAGCGCACCAAGCTCGACAGTTTCGACCAGCTTCGCCCGCACTTCCGGATCGATTTCGACGGGGCGGTGGCCGAGCCGATGCCTGGCGTCGGCAAGCTCGATCGCCTCATCGATCAGGCGGCGGTGCAAGCGGCGTTCGAAGCGGTCGGGGCCGCCGAGGCGTGCCTGCACATGGCGCGCGACTATGCGATGGAACGCCAGATATTCGGGCGCCCGCTCGGGGGGTTTCAGGCGATCAAGCACAAGCTCGCCGATGTCGCGGTGGCGACCGAACTCGCCCGCTCCAATGCCTATTATGGCGGTTGGGCGGCCGAATCCTCGGCCGACGATCTGCCTGCCGCCGCGGCGGCGGCGCGACTGTCGGGCATCAAATGCCTCGAAATGGCGGCGCGCGAGAATCTGCAGGTACATGGCGGCATCGGCTATACCTTCGAGGCGAATTGCCATTTCTATTACCGGCGCGAGCGGATGCTCGCCGTGTATCTCGGCAACCGTGGCTTTTGGGCTGACCGGCTGCTGAACGCGCAACCGGGCAGTCAGGTAAAGGCGGCGTAACATGGATTTCAACGACAGCCCCGAAGAAGCCGCCTTCCGCGCCGAAGCCCGCGCCTGGCTTGCCGCCCATGCCCCTGTGCACGAACTTCCCGTCGGCGCAAAGATGCCCGATACCGAAGAGGCCGACCGCGGTCGCGCGTGGATGCGCGAGCTTTACGCCGGCGGCTGGTCGGGGCTGACCTTTCCGAAGGCGCTCGGCGGGCGCGGCCTATCTGGAATCGAAGCGGTGATATTCGCGGAGGAAGAGGGCAAATATCATCTGCCGAAAGGACCGTTCACGTCGATCGGAACCGGCATGGCGCTCCCGGTGATCGCAAAACATGGCAATGACGAACAGCGGGCGCGCTTTATCGAAGCGACGCTGAAGGGCGACATCACCTGGTGCCAGCTCTTTTCAGAACCTGCCGCAGGTTCCGACCTTGCCGGGTTGCGCACCAAGGCGGTGCGGGCCGACGATGGCTCGGGCGACTGGATCGTCAACGGGCAGAAGGTCTGGTCGAGCTGGGCGCACCTGACCGACTGGGGCATCCTCGTCGTGCGCACCGACCCGACGGTGCCCAAGCACAAGGGGCTGACCTTCTTCGTCGTCGACATGAAAACGCCGGGGATCGAGACGCGGCCTATCCGCCAGATTTCGGGCGCCAGCGAGTTCAACGAGACCTTCCTGACCGACGTCCGCATTCCCGATGCCAACCGCCTCGGCGCCGAGGGCGAGGGCTGGGCGTGCTGCATGACGGTGCTGATGGGCGAGCGGCTCGGCTCGGGCGCGCACCGCAGCGGCGTGGAACCTTTGCTCGATTTCGCGGCCGCCACCCCCGATGGGCATGGCGGAACGATGCTTGACGACCGGTCGATCCGCCAGCAGTTCGCAGAGGCGCTGGCCGAGGAGCAGGGCGAACGCTTTTTTCAGGCGCGCCTCAGGACGATGGTGTCGAAGGGCGAGAACCCCGGCGCGCTCGCCGGGATGGTCAAGCTTGCCTATGCTTCGCGCTATCAGAAGACCAACGGCCTCGCGCTCGAACTGCGCGGCCTCGCGGGGATCGCGCCCGAAGCGGGCGATACCGCGACCGGCGACGTCCAGTACGACTATATCTATTCGACCGTGATGCGCATCGCGGGCGGCGCCGACGAGGTACTGCGCAACCAGATTGCCGAACGCGTGCTGGGGATGCCCGGCGAAGTGCGCATGGACAAGGACGTGCCGTTCGAGAAGCTGAACGGATAAATTTCGTCATTGCGAGCGGAGCGAAGCAATCCAGCATAGGCGTAAACCGCTCTGGATTGCTTCGCTGCGCTCGCAATGACGCGCTATTCGTAAGCTAAGCCGCCCGCCGCCGCTCTTCCGCTGCCTTGGTCAACGGCGCGACCAGATCCTTTTTCAGGATCTTGCCGTTCGGATTGAGCGGCATGACGTCCATCACGACCAGCGTTCGCGGCACCTTGTTGTCGCCGAGATGCGCCTTGCAGAAGTCGATGATCTCGTCCGCCGTTGCCTCGCCGCAGCCGGGGCGGAGCGTCACCGCGGCCGCGATATCCTCACCCAGCACCTCGTGCGGCACGCCGACCACCGCGGCCTGCTGGACCGCGGGATGGAGGTGGAGCACCGTCTCGATCTCGAGCGGGGTGATATTGTAGCCGCCGCGGATGATCAGTTCCTTCGACCGGCCAGCCATGATCAGGTCGCCGTCTTCGTCGACGAAGCCGAGGTCGCCGGTCTTGGTCCAGCCGCCCTTGAAACCCGCCTCGGTCGCCTCGGGGTCGTTCCAGTAGCGACGCTGATGTTTCTGCCAGCCATAGATTTCGCCGACAACACCCGGTTCGGTGACGACATTCCCTGCGTCGTCGCGAATCTGCATATGCGCGGGCATCTTGCCGACGCAGCCGGGCTTCAGCACCTGTTCCTGACTGCGCGTCCCGATGCCGACGCCGCCTTCGGACATGCCATAGCTGTTGCGGATACGCAGGTGCGGCCAGAGCTCGGCCGCCCGCTTTACCGAATCGTGCGGCAGCGGTGCGGTGCCGGTCATCAGATATTTGACCCCGGCCATGTCGTAGGTCGCGACATCGGGGTGGTCGAGCACCAGCCGCAGCATCGACGGCACCAGATAGACGAGGTCGGGCCGCTTTTCCTTCGCGAGTTCGAGGAAGCCCTTGGGGTCGAATTTCGGTTGGGTGATCGCAGTGGCGCCGCCGCGCGCGGGCAGCATGACGATCCCGATATTGCCGCCCGATCCGGTGAGCGGCAGGGCGTTCAGCGTCGAGCGCGAGCGGTCCTGATTATACCCGGTGACGCCCGTCATCAGGTCGGGATGCGAGATCACGACGCCTTTGATCTTACCCGTTGTCCCCGACGTGCCGAGGATTTCGGCATCGGCTGCCGGATCGAGGCTCGCCTGATCGGGCAGCGCGGCGAAGTTACGCGGCATATCGTCGACGTGCCAGCAGCCGGCGAGATCGAGACCCTTCACCAGATCGGGGGCGTCGGTCAGGCAGAAACGCGGTCCGCACAGCGCGGCGTAATCGGCGACTTCCTTCGGGTTGAGCCGGGTGCTGATCGGGCAGGCGATGCCGCCGGCGCGAAACACCGCAAACACCGCGATCGCCATTTCGACCGCGTGCGCGTTGCTGATCGGCAGGAAGACGCGGTCGCCGGGAACGAGCCCCGCTGCAGCCAGTCCGCCGCCGATTTCATCGGCCTCACGGTCCCATTCGGCAAAGCTGATCTGCCGCCTGACGTCGTCGTGTGCGATCTCATCGGCCTGGTGCGACGCGCGCACCTTCAATGCATCGCTGATGCGGCGAACTTCCATTGGCGACACTATCCCCTTGCTTCGATATGAAGCATGTATTACCTAGTTATATAACTCGTGACAAGGGAGATATGCGATGGCCGAGGCGAAAAGCGACATCAAGCAAAGCGATGAGTGGCAGAAAGCCGTCGCCTACGAGATTACCGACGAGGATATCGAGCGGCAGCGCAAATTGCTGGGCTTCGATCAGGCAGCGAAGACCCGCGAATATATCACCACCGCGACCGAAGATAATATCCGCAACTTCGCGCACGGCATGGGCGACGACAAGCCGCTCTACACCGACCCCGCCTACGCGAAGAAGACGCGTTGGGGCAGCGTGATCGCACCGGGCATGATGGCGGGCATCATCAACAAGCCGATGAAGGGCGACCCGGTGCCCGACGAGATCAAGGCGCTGAAAAAGAGCCTGTTCCGCGGCATCCATGTCTTCGTGTCGGGTTCGCAATGGGACTTTTATCGCCCCATCTATCCGGGCGACACCATCTACAGCTTCAACGGCGACGAGAGCTGCGAGGTCAAGCAGTCCGAATTTGCGGGCCGCTCGGTGATCACCGTCCGCCGCGACGTCAAGATGAACCAGCGCGGCGAGGTCGTCGCAGTCTATCGCATCCTGCGCGTCCTGACCGAGCGCAAGACGGCGGCGAAGAAAGGCAAATATTCGGCGATCGAACCCGCAAGCTATACCGACGAGGAAATGCAGGCGATCGAGGATATTTACGCCAAGGAACAGGTCCAAGGCGCGGAGAAGCGCTGGTTTGAAAGCGTGGAGAAGGGCGATTCGGTGGGGTTGCAGGCCAAGGGCCCGCTGACCGTCACCGACGTTATCTGCTTCCATGCGGGCGGTTACGGCTTCGTGCCCTATGCGCCGACCGCCAACCGCCTCGCGCACAAGAATCGCCAGCGCATCCCCGCCTTCTATGTGAAGAACGAGCATGGCATCCCCGACGTCGCGCAGCGGCTGCACTGGGACCCGGTGTGGGCGCAGGCGATCGGCAACCCGATGGCCTATGACTATGGGGTGATGCGCGAGAATTACCTGTGGCAATATCTCAGCGACTGGGCGGGCGACGACGCGGTGATCACCCACATCCACGACGAAATCCGCAAGTTCAATTATATGGGCGACGTCCAGCGCGTCACCGGCGAGGTGCTCGCAAAGCGGCAGGAAGGCGGGCAGAGCCTCGTCGACGTTGCGGTGAAATTCACCAACCAGCGCGACGAGGAAACGGTGCGTGCAACCGCGACGATCGCGCTGCCGAGCAAGGATCGCCCGCTGCCGCTCTATCCGCAGGTGCCCGACGAGCTCGCCGACAAGGCGGTGCGCATGCTGGCGCGTCATCGCGAGCTCGGCGGGGATTGATTCACTTGCCGTTCGCCATGAAGATCGGGGCAGGGGAGGCCCAGCGATGTCCGAAGTGCTGATCGACAATGATGCGGGGGTCCGTACCATCACCCTCAACCGGCCCGACCGGCTCAACGCGCTGACCAGCTCGATCATGGCGCCGCTCGCCGACGCCTGCGCCGATGCAGCGCGCGATGCGTCGGTGGGCTGCGTTGTGGTGACCGGGGCCGGGCGCGGCTTTTGTGCCGGCGGCGACCTCAAGGAAGGGGGCGCCGACAAGGCGGTCGTGCCCACCAATGCCGAGGTCGGCAGCCGCACCGAACAGGGCTTCGTGCGGCTGCGCACTTTCATGGAGACCTCCCGCCTGCTCCACGAAATGCCCAAGCCGACGATCGCGATGGTCAACGGGCCGGTCGCGGGCGCGGGGATCGGCATCGCGGGAGCGTGCGACCTGCGTTTCGCAGGCAGGAGCGCGAGTTTCTTGACCGCCTTCGACCGCATCGGCGCGGGGGGCGATTTCGGATCGACCTGGTTCTGGACCAAGATCGTCGGAACCGGGGTCGCGCGCGAACTTTTCCTGCTGGGTGAGAAGCTGTCGGGGGAGGAAGCCTTCGCCAAGGGCCTCTACACCCGCCTGTTCGACGACGAAGCACTGCGCGACGAAACGATGACGGCGGCGCGCCGCCTCGCCGACGGGCCGCGCATGGGCTATCGCTATATGAAGACGAACCTCAACAATGCCGAGGATTGGGCCTTCGAGGCCGCGCTCGATGCCGAGGCGCTCAATATGGGGCTGTCGACCAGCGCCACCGCGATGATCTGGCGCGAGAAGAAGAAGGCCGAAAACCCCGATGGCTGATTTGGAGCATATCCGCATCGATCGCCATGACGGCGGCATCGCGGCGGTCGTCGTCGCGCGCGCCGACATCGGCAATGCGTCGTCGCCCGAAATGCTCGGCGAGATTCGTGACGCCTTCGCGGCCTTGTCCGGTGACCCCGATATCCGCGCGATCGTCTTTGCCGCCGAGGGCAAGCATTTCTCGGTCGGTGCCGATTTTGCCTTTCTGCAAAAGCTGACAGGCATGTCGGCGAGCGAGATCAAGGGCACCGTCTACGCCAATTTTCAGGGCGCCGCGCGCGCCATCTATCGTTGCCCCAAGCCGACGCTCGCACTCGTACAAGGCGCGGCGGTGACGGTCGGCTGCGAACTGGCGCTCGCTTGCGATTTCCGTATCGCCGCCGACAATGCGATGTTTCAGGAAAGCTGGATCAAGCTCGGCATCATGCCGCCGCTCGGCGGGACCTTCCTGCTGCCGCGCATCGTCGGGCTCGGCCGCGCGATGGAGATGTGCCTGCGCGGCAAGCAGGTACGCGCCGAGGAAGCGCTGCACATCGGCCTGGTCGGCGAAGTCGTCGCCCGCGACGACCTCGACGCGCGCGGTATGGACCTGGCGCGCGAACTCGCGGCCTCGGCGCCGCTCGCCTATGCGACAGTCAAACAGTCGATCCAGCGCGCGCTCGAAAGCAGCATGGAGGCCGAATGGCAGGCGAACCTGCCCAATCAGGCCTTGCTGCTCGGCAGCGAGGATCATCGCGAAGGGCTGGCGGCGGTGACCGAGAAGCGCGCGCCGCAATTTCAGGGGCGCTAGGTCTTTTCGAGTTTCTGCCCCGCGGCGACGAAGATCGTCTGCGTTCCCTTGGCATAGACGCCCTCGGCATCGGCGAAGACCGTCTGTGCGAGCGCATGGCCGTTGCCCGCGCCTTCGGTGAAGGCATCGAGCAGGAACCAGTCGCCGCGCGGCATGCGGAAGAACTGGATCGAGATATCGAGATTGGCGTAGCTCCACTCGTGCGCGAAGGTCGCGCTGCCCACGCCGTTGCCGAAATCGGCGAAGAGACACGCCTTCGCGAAGGGCGAGGCGGGCACGCCCGCCACGACTTCGCCGTCCATCCGCATCCACGACACACCGCGCCCCGGCTCGCGCACCCGGCCCATGATCGGGCGCGTCCGGATCGCCCCGGCCATGCTCGCGCCAACGAGGAAATTGTCCTCGGCCACATCATCGGGCGCCGGGTGCGGCTGCGGCGCAGGGAAAGCCGGGGTGTCGAGGTGGCGCGCGAGCAGCACATGCGCCTGTGCCACCGGCCGTTCGGCGGCGAGCAGTTCGATGCGATGCAGTTGCGCCTGCCGTCCCTGCCGCACCGGCACGATACGCGGCACCAGCGGCGCACGCGGGACGATGCCGAGGATATCGATCGTCAGGCGGCAGATTTCGAAATCGGGATCGAAACCGGCGCTTTCGACGATGTGGCCGATCAGCGCCGCGATCGGCCCGCCCGCGACCGCATTGGCGAACCAGGGATTGCGGGCAAGACCCGAAGGGAGAAAGGCTTCGCCTTCGGCGGTGAAATAGTGCGGAATGGTGTCGGGGTCGATGCTCATCGATCGCCTCTACCACGCCCGCCCTACCGCACAACATATTTGACGTAGTTATATAACTCGGGCATAGGATTCGACACGACGATGGAGAGCGAGCGATGGACCTGAGCTATGGCGAGGCGGCGGAGACCTTCCGCGCCGAGGTGCGTGCCTTCCTGTCGCTCCACTGGCCGCCGCCGTCCGACCTGCGCGGCGGCGACCTCAAGCAGTTTGTCCGTAACTTTCGCGCGCTCGCGACCGAACAGGGCTATCTCCATCGCGCGATCCCCAAACGGTACGGAGGTTCCGAGCAACCGGTCGATGTCATTCGCGCACAGGTGATCCGCGAAGAGTTCCAGCGTGCACGGGCCCCCATGGAGGTCGGCGGCAACGGCATGAACATGACCGTGCCGACGCTGCTCGAAAAAGGGACGGAAGAGCAGAAGGAGCTCTTCATCCGCAAGACCGTTGAGGGCGATTATATTTGGGGGCAGGGCTATTCGGAGCCCGGATCGGGTAGCGACCTCGCGAGCGTGCGGACCAAGGGCGAATTATCCGCCGACGGCAGCAAATGGATCATCAACGGCCAGAAGATCTGGACCTCGCAGGGAATGCAATCGACGCACATGTTCATGCTCGTGCGCACCGAGCCCGACGCGCCCAAGCATGACGGCATCACCTATCTGTTGATCGACCTCGACCAGCCGGGCGTCACGCGCCGCCCGATCCGTCAGATGACGGGAGAGGAGGGCGATCATACCTTCTGCGAATTCTTTTTCGACAATGCCGAGACGCCGGTGAGCTGGCAGGTCGGCGAGCGCGGGCAGGGCTGGTATGTCAGCCGCACGACCCTGAAGCACGAACGTGCGAGCATCGGCGGCGCCGACGGGCTGGGCAAGCAGTTCGCCAAGCTGGTCGATCTCGCCAAGGAGGTCGGCCGCATCGACGACCCGATCGTGCGCGACAAGCTCGCCCAGATCGAGGGTTCGGTCCTGTCGCACCGCTATTCGAGCTATCGCATCTTCAGTTGCGCCGCGGCGGGCGAGGACCCCGGCCCGGTGGCGCTGATGATGAAGCTGCTGCTCACCGAGATCGGGCACGAGATGGCGTTGCTGGCGCAGGAACTGATCGGCGAACATGGCTTCCTCGAGCCCGCGGGCGCGGGCGGGCGTGGCAATCGCGGGCCGCGCGGGCCCGAAAAATGGCTCGACCAGATCATGGGCAGCCTCGGCAATTCGATTGCCGGCGGTGCGTCGAACATCCAGCGCAACATCATTGGCGAACGCGGCCTCGGGCTGCCGCGCGACCTCGCGATGAGCGGGGAGCGCTGACGTGCATTTCCACCTGACCGAAGAGCAGGCAGCCATTCAGGACGCGGTGCGCGGTACGCTGGCCGACAGCTGGCCGATGGAGCGTGTCCATGCCTTTGCCGATGGCGACGCCGATTTCGACCGCACAAGCTGGTACGCGCTGATGGCCCTCGGGCTTGGCGGGATGCTGGCGCCGGACAGCGGCATGGGGCTGCTCGACGCGGCGCTCGTCTGCGAAGTCGCGGGTGAGGCGGCAGCGGCAGGCCCGCTGATCGGGCAATTGCTGGCCGTCGCGGCGGTGGCCGCGAGCGGGCGGGGCGATGCCGAGGCGCTCATAAGCGGCAAGACGATCGCGACGTTGATCCATGGCGGCAGCGATTACGCCCCATCCGCTCGCGCTGCCGACCTGTTCTTGATCGTCGATCGCGCAAAGGGCGTCCGTCTGGTTGCAGCCGCCGATGTCACCATCGAAGCTGTGAAAGCGGCCGACCGGACTCGTCCGATGTCGAAAGTCTCCATCGCCGATGGCACAGGCGAAGCGCTTTTCGCTGCCACCGATCAGATGACCGGGCGTCTCGCCGACGCCGCGCTCGTCCTGGTCGCCGCCGACGCGCTCGGCGGCGCGCAGAAGGTCACCGACATGAGTGTCGCCTATGCCAAGGAACGCGAGCAGTTCGGCCAGCCGATCGGGCGTTTCCAGGGCCTCAAACACCAACTCGCGCATATGGCGCTCGACGTCGAACCGGCGCGCGCGCTCGTCTGGTACGCGGCCTATGCATGGGATGCGCAGCTTCCCGACGCGCCGCGCGCCGCGGCGATGGCGAAGGCGCATCTCTGCGACGTCTATGTCCGCGCGACGCGCGCGGCGGTCGCGGCGCATGGCGGCATCGGCTATACGTGGGAATATGGCCTCAACTACTGGTTCCGCCGCGCGATGGCCGACCGCGCCTGGCTCGGCAGCCCCGCCGAACATCGTGCGCGGGCTGCGACCCTCGCGGGCTGGTAGACGGTGAACGATCCGCTGACCCTTGCGCCGGGTGTGCGGCGGCTGCGCCCCGACGATCATTTCATGATCCTGTCGGAAACCGACGCCTCGCCTATGCACGTCGGCGCGCTAATTCTGCTCGACGTCCCGGCCGATGGGCAGGACGATTTCGCCGCGGCGATCCGCCGCCAGTTCGCCGACCGGCTCCCCGCCACCCCCTTGCTCGTGCGGCTGCACGAGGCGCCCGACGGTTATGACAGCGACGTCTGGGCCGACATCGCACGCGCCGATCTCGAAACGCTGGTCGCGGTCGAGCCGCACGACGGCGCGTGGAGCGAGGCCGAGCTTTACGATGCGGTCGCGCGGCTCAACATGCGCCGCCTCGACCTGTCGGGCCCGCCGTTCGCGGCGCACCTGTTCGAACGGCTCGCCGAGGGCGGCAGCGCGATCTACCTCAAGATGCATCACAGCGTCGCCGACGGCATCGGCTTTCAGACGGTGCTCGGCCTGCTGAGCGACGCCGCACCGCCGGCGACCGCGCGCTTCGCCGATGCAAGGCTGCCCGAACCGGAGAAATGGCGTTGCAAGGCCGATGCGCGCTTCGCGGACGAAGAGGCGCTGCGCGCGGCGCAATCGGCACGGCGCAAGCAGGCCCTCGCCGAACTCGACGCGTTCAAGGACGACCGCGAACCGACGCCGCAGCTTGCGATGTCGGGTCCGACCTCGGACAAGCGCCGCTATGCGACGATCAGCCTGCCGGTGGCGCGCGTGAAAGCGGCGGGGAAGGCGCTGGATGCGACGGTCAACGATATCTTCCTGACGCTCGCGAGCACCGCGCTGCGCAATTATCTCGGCGAAATGGGCGATCTTCCCGATACGCCGCTCGTGATCAATTCGGCGCGTTCGTACCGCCGCGACGAGCATGGGTCTTTCGGCAACCGAATCGTAGCGCTGCATCCTCATCTCGCGACGCATCTCGTCGATCCGGTCGCGCGGCTGCGCGCGATCCAGGCGTCCATGGCGAAGGAGATGCAGCGGACAGCGCACGACGAGGCGCTGCTCGACGCTGCCGAAAAGCCTTATGGCGCGCGCGATCGGCGTGCTGCGTTCGCTGAGCGTCTGGCGGGCGGCAAGCGCCTGCTTCCCGGCAATCTGACGCTGTCGAACGTTCCCGGCCCGGCCGAGGCGCGTAGCTATGCCGGTTTCCGCCAGCGCCACAATTATCCGGTCCCGATCATCGGTTCGGGCCGCTTCCTCAACATCACTTCGCGGCGCAGCGGCGACAATCTCGACATGGGCGTAATCGCCGATGCCGAAAAGATCGCCGATGTCGGCCGCATCGCGGCGCTGTTCACCGCTGCACTGGACGAACTGGAGATCGTCGCATGACCGAAGACCTTGCCTTCAAGCCCGAAGACGACCGCTACCACCAACTCTCCGATGATCCCTATGAGACCGAGACCAACTGGTGGTCGTTCAACATCCCCGAACGCAAGATCGGCTGCTGGATCCACGCGCCCTATTATCCCAATCGCAAGGCGATCACCTGGCGCATCTTCGCTTGGGACGACGAGGGATATGATCAGGCGCGCATGGCCTATTACCGCAAGGTCGAGGAAGCGCCGATGCCCGACGCCCCCGACCTGACCGACATCACCTTCCCCGGCGACAAGAATGGCGGCGGCTATAGCCTCAGGATGCTCGAGCCGGGGATGAAATATCATCTGCAATATGAGGACCCGGCCCGCGGCTTTGCGCTCGATTTCACCCACACCGGCCTGCACGAACCGCATCGCTTTCCGCCGGGCAAGCCGCCGTTCATGGCGACGCCGCATTACGACCAGCTCGGCCATGTCGAGGGCTGGATGACCCTGCGCGGCGAGAAGATTCGCATCGACGGCATCGGGGTGCGCGACCGGACGTGGGGGCCGCGCGGCGGGCCCTATGCTGCGAGCCCCAAAGTCTATGCCAGTGACATGGAGCGCGTGAAATACCCCGGTGGCGCACGCTGGCGCGAGATCGAGCGCGAGCGTGGCCGCGGGCGCATCCAGTACATCTTCGGCCATCGTCGCGACGGTACCGGCTTCCTCGGCTTTGCGCGCGTGCAGGACGGCGACGCCGACGGCTGGTCGCCGATGAATGCCGGCTGGATCCGCCGCGACGGGCAGTTCGGCAGCCTCGACACTGCCCGGTCGCGGATGCGCGTCTTTCGCAGCCCCAAGACCGGCTGGAGCATGCATATGCAGGTCGAGCTCGTCGACGAGCATGGCCGCGAGATGAAGAGCGAGGGCTTCACCGTCTCGACAATGAGCGAGGCCGGATATGGCGTGAACCAGTTGATGCGCTGGGACATTGACGGCGGCATCGGCTGGGGCGAGGATCAGGATGTATGGAATCCGCAGCATTATCTGCGGATGCTCGATGCGCTGAAAGCTACCGTTTGACGGCAATATTTTCCGCACTGTCGCTGCCGCTGATGTGCGCGCCGATGAGTTTTGCCTCATCGGTTCCCTTGGCTGTCGCCTGCTGCCGCGCGGGCGTGGTCGGGGGCTGGCAGGGCGGCACGATCACCCCGTCCGAACAGTTCGAACATTATCTGAAAGCGCTCGCCGGGATCGACGGTGCGCCGCCGATCGTCAACATGCCTGCGCGATGGGGTACCGATCCCGCGGCGGCCGACCGGCTCGGCCTGCTCGAACGCTATCGAGTGCCGCTCGTCCTCTCCAGTCTCGGCGACCCGTCCGCGCTGGTCGAGCGCGTCCATGGCTGGGGCGGGCGTGTCGTTCACGACGTGACGACGATGAAGCACGCCGAAAAGGCGATCGCCGCCGGCGCCGATGGGCTGATGCTGACCTGCGCGGGGGCGGGCGGGCATACGGGGTTCCTGACCCCGATGGCATTTGTTCCGGCGGTGCGGCGAATGTTCGGCGGGCTGCTGATCGTCGCGGGCGGCATTGCCGATGCGCATGGCATTGCGGCGTCGCTGGCACTCGGCGGCGACATCGCCTGTATGGGCACGCGCTTTATCGCGACCCCCGAAAGCGGGGTGGTCGAGGGGCATCGGACCATGATTCCCGCCGTGAGCGCTGACGACATCGTCGCATCGGCGGCGATGAACGGCGTCCCGGCGCACTGGATGCGGCAGTCGATCGAGGCGGTCGGGCTCGACGTAAAGGCTTTACCAAACGTCCGCTCGCCGATGCCCAAAGGCGTGATGCCCTGGCGCGACATCTGGAGTGCGGGGCAAAGCGCCGGGCTGATCGATGCGGTGGAGCCCGTCGCCGAGCTGGTCGCGCGGTTGAAGTGCGAGTTCGAGGCGCTGCCCGCGACCACCGACTGGCGTACACGCCTCGCGACAATTGCGGCGGACTGGTCCTAGTCCATCACCAGCACGATCCGTCCGGCGCTCTTGCCGGTCGCCGCATCCTCCATCGCGGCGCGAAAATCCTCGAGAGCGTAGCTGCGCGCGACGGCAGGCTTCAGCTTTCCTTCGGCGGCGAGCGCGAACACGGTGTCGCGATTGGCTTCGCTCTTTTCGGGCTCGAAGATGCCGAACTGGCGGACATCGACGCCGATCAGGCTGGCACCTTTGAGCAACGGCAGGTTGGTCCGCAGTGCCGCAATCCCGGCGGGGAAGCCGATCACCAGATGGCGCCCGTTCCACGCGAGCGAGCGAAAGGCCGGATCGGTTGCTTCGCCGCCGACCGGGTCGAACACGACGTCGACGCCCTTGCCGTCGTTCGCGGCCTTCACCTGCTCGCGCCAGTCGTCGCCGCGTGCATCGATGACCGCATCGGCGCCACCGGCCGTCGCCAGCATGCGCTTGCCGTCGCTCGATGCCGACCCGATCACCCGGGCGCCGAGATGCTTGCCGATCTGCACCGCCGCGTAGCCGGTAGCGCCGCCCGCGCCGAGGACGAGCAAGGTCTCGCCCGCCTTCAATTGCCCGCGATCGGCCAGCGCGTGCCAGGCGGTCGCATAGCTGACCGGGAATACCGCGGCTTCCTCGAACGACAGTGCTTCGGGCATTTTGCGCACCGTGCGCGCTGGCAGGTTCGTGACATTGGCGAACATCCCGCCCCAGCCGCTGGCGACGGCCCTGTCGCCGACCTGCAGCCCCTCGACCTCGGCGCCGACTGCGATGATGACGCCTGCACATTCGCTGCCGGGAATGAAGGGCACCGGCGGCTTGACCTGGTAACCGCCTGACGCGGTTAGCACATCGACGAAGCTGATCCCTGCGGCCTTGATAGAAATGCTAACTTGTGTGGGCGAGGGCGGACCGGGATCATGATCGACAAGGCGGTAGTTGTCGGGCGGACCGAGCTCGTCGGCCATGACGGCGCGGGGCATTGCGTTTGGCGACGCGTTGGGCATAGGGGACACCTCTTGTCAGGATGATTTTAGAAGTATAACTAGGTTATATAAGAACGGAAGGGGCTAGGCTGATGGCTTTCAAGACGCGGATCACCGAAATGCTTGGGATCGAACATCCGATCGTCCAGGGCGGTATGCAAAGTGTGGGTACGGCGCAAATGGCGAGCGCGGTGTCGAACGCCGGCGGCCTTGGCATCATCACCGCGCTGACCCAGCCCAGCCCGCAGGCGCTCCGCGACGAAATCGAGAAATGCCGGTCGCTGACCGACAAGCCGTTCGGCGTGAACCTGACCGTTTTTCCGACGATCAATTCGCCCGATTACAATGCCTATGCCGACGCCGTTGTTGAAAGCGGCGTCAAGATCATGGAGACCGCCGGTACCCCCGCGGTGCGCGAAATCTGGGCGCGGGTGAAGCCGCACGGGGTCACCATTCTCCACAAATGTACCGCGGTGCGCCACGCGCTCTCCGCCGAGAAAGCGGGCTGCGACATCATTTCGATCGACGGTTTCGAATGCGCCGGGCATCCGGGCGAGGACGATATCCCCGGGCTGATCCTGATCCCCGCGGCGGCCGACAAGGTCAAGATTCCGATGCTCGCGTCGGGCGGCTTCGGCGACGGGCGCGGTCTGGTTGCGGCGCTCAGCCTCGGCGCCGAGGGCATCAACATGGGCACACGTTTCTGCGCGACGAAGGAAGCGCCCATCCATGACAATGTGAAGCAGGCCTATATCGACAATGACGAGCGCGGCAGCTTCCTGATCTTCCGCAACTTCAAGAACACCGCGCGCGTCGGCCGCAGCGCGGTCAGCGAAGAAGTCGTCCGTCGCCTCGCCGAGCCCGACGCGAAGTTCAGCGACGTGCAGGAACTTGTTGCGGGCACCGCGGGCCGCGAATTGCTTCAGACCGGCGACTTGAACAAGGGCGTCTTCTGGGCGGGGATGATCCAGGGGCTGATCCACGATATCCCGACCTGTCAGGAACTGATCGACCGGATCATTTCGGAAGCCGAAGCGATCCTCGACCAGCGGCTGGCGGGTTTTCGCACCTGACGCGCTATTGCTGACCGCCGTCGACGCGCACCAGCGCCCCGGTCGTATAGGACGACGCGGGGCTGGCGAGCATCAGCGCGGCGGTCACAATCTCCTCGGGCCGCCCCGGGCGGCCGAGCGCCACGGGCTGCGTCTCGCGCTTCTTCGCGTCCCAGGCATCGGCGATGTCGGTCAGGAACGGGCCGGGGCTGATCGTGTTGACGCGCACCTTCGGCGCATATTCGCGGCTCAGCGACACCGACATCGCATTGAGCGCCGCCTTTGCCGAACCATAGGGAATGACCATCGGCAACGCCGTCAGCGCGCCGGTCGAACTGATATTGATGATACAGCCGCCGTCGCCTTCGCTCATCCGGTGCGCAACCTGGCTCGCGAGGCGGAACGGCCCCTTGAAGTTCAGGTTGAGCACCGAATCGAACAGCGTCTCGGGCATCTCGTGGCTGGGGCAGGCGGGCGACATGCCGGCGTTGTTGATCAATATGTCGATGCGCCCGAACGCGGCGTAGCTCGCGTCGATCAACGCATCGATCTCGTCCCAACGTCCGCAATGGACGCCATGCGCCAGCGCCTTGCGTCCCAATGCGCGGCATTCTTCCGCCACCGTCTCGCAATTCTCGATCTTGCGGCTGGCGACGACGACATCGGCGCCGCGTTCGGCGAGCGCTTTCACCATGCGATAGCCGAGCCCGCGCGATCCGCCGGTGACGAGCGCGACCTTGCCGGTGAAATCGAACAGCGGATCGGGGGTCATCTCATTCTCCTGAAGGGGCCGTCATCGCTGCGGCGGCAGCCATCAGGCCGGCGTTGCACCGATCCGCGACGGCGGCGCCGGGTACGGCGTTGAAGGCATGGATCGCGCCGGCATAGCTGTGCAGCTCGACGGGCACGCCCGCCGCAGTCAGCCGCCGCGCATAATCGAGATTTTCGTCGAAGAAGAGGTCGAGGCTGCCGGTCACGATATAGGCGGGCGGCAGGTTCGCGAGGTTGTCGGTCAGGCTCGGCGAAAACCAGCCCTTGCGATCGTCGGCGGCGGCATAGTCTCCCTGCAGCGCGCGCCAGCCGAAGCGATTGCTCGCGCGCGTCCAGATGAATTCGCCGGTCGTCGGATTGGCATAGGGGCAGGCGTCGCTCCCGGTGCGATGGTCGAGCATCGGATAGGTCAGGAGCTGCCCCGCGATCGCCGGACCGCCGAGGTCGCGCGCCATGATCGCGAGCGCTGCAGCGAGCCCGCCCCCCGCGCTTTCGCCCGCGACGACGATCCGGCCCGCATCGAAGCCGAGCGCACCGGCTTGGCCCGCGAGCCACACCAGCGCCGAATGACAATCCTCCTGCGGCGCGGGGAAGGGATGTTCAGGTGCCAGCCGGTACTCGACCGACGCGACAGGCACGCCCGCCGAGACGGCCAGCATCGCGGGGCTGGTCTGGATCTGCTTCGCCGACCCCATGACCATGCCGCCGCCGTGGATATGCAGGATAGCGCCGCCGCCCGGCCTGGTCTCGGTCGGACGGTAGAGATAGACGGTGATATCGGGCCCGCCATGTACCGACGGAATGACGATCTCCTCGGGCAGGATCGCGGGCGGCGGCATGATAGCATAGGCGCGGCCCGCCTGCTCGCGCAGCTCGGCGATCGGCGCCGACGCCAGATCGACCGGCGGGAACATGTCGAGCAACGGCGCGATCTGCTTGTCGACGAGCGGACGGGTGGTCATGCGAAACTCTCCTTTCAGCCCCGCGCCCGGATCGCCGCCAGCCGGGTCGGGATATGCTCGCTCGGGAACAGCCCCGAAGCGGGGGTGGCGTTCCTGAGATACGCCTTGGCGACCTGCACCTTGTGCACTTCGGTCGGGCCGTCGGCCAGTGCCATTGCGGGCAATCCCATCCACATGTCGGCGAGCGGCAGCTCGAGCGTCATGCCGAGGCTGCCGTGGAGCTGGATCGCCCGCTGGACGATGTCGTGATAGACCTTTGCCATCTGCACCTTGCACATCGCGATATGCGTGCGTGCCGCGCCATGCGGTTCGTTGTCGATGATCCACGCGGTCTTGAGCACGAGCAGGCGGAATTGTTCGAGCTCGATGATCGAATCGGCGATCGCGCCCTGCACGAACTGATGCTCGCTGAGTTGCTTGCCCTGCGTCCGGCGCGACACGGCGCGTTCGAGCATCATGTCGATCGCGCGCTGGCATTTGCCGACGGTACGCATCGCGTGATGGACGCGCCCGCCGCCGAGCCGCGCCTGCGCGACCTTGAACCCCTCGCCGGGCCCGCCCAGCATCGCATCGAGCGGCACGCGCACCTTGTTGTAGCGGATATAAGCGTGCGTGCCGTCGTCTTCGCCCTTGCTGTCGCCCATCGTCTGCGAGTGACGGATGAACTCGACCCCCGGGGTGTCGGTGGGGACGATTAGCATCGACATTCGGCCATGCGGCGGGTTCTCGGGATTGGTCACCACCATCACGATCAGGAAGGCGGCGAAGCGCGCGTTCGACGAGAACCATTTCTCGCCCTCGATCACCCATTCATCGCCTTCCTGCCATGCGCGGCAGGTGAATTCCTTGGGGTCGGCGCCCGCCTGCGGCTCGGTCATCGAAAAGCAGGAGACAATGGTGCCGTCCATCAGTGGCTGGAGATATTTTTCCTTCTGCGCGTCGGTGCCGAACATCGCGAGGATCTCGCTGTTGCCGGTGTCGGGCGCGGCGGTACCGAACACGGTCGGCGCCCAATAGCTGCGCCCCAAAATCTCGTTCATCAGGGCGAGGGTGAGCTGGCCGTAGCCCGGCCCGCCGAGTTCCTTGTCGAGGTGGCAGCCCCACAGTCCCTGCGCCTTCACTCGCTCTTGCAGCGGTGCCATGTAGGCGCGCGATTCCTTGTTCGCGACATCGTAAGGCGCGCCATGGCCGGGGAAGAGCAGGTCCATCGGCTCGCATTCCTCGCGGACGAATTTCGCCATCCAGTCGAGCTTCGCCTGCAATTCGGGTTCGATGCGGAAATCGATCATGTCTGCTCCTCGTCATCTCGGCGGAGGCCGGGATCTCTCCCTGTCTTTGTCCCGCAACGTCGAGACCCCGGCCTTCGCCGGGGTGACGAAGGGGTGTCGATCACCCGATCAACCGGATCAATTTCTCGGCTTCGGCGAAATTGCCGCGTACCAGGCGGTCGAAGAAGCGCCCGGTCTCGGCGCTCAGGATACCCTTAGCCGCCTGCGCGACCTTATATTCGAGGATGCACCCGCCCTTGAACATCGCGAGGATCAGATAATAGTCGAAGCTTGCCATGCTGCGGCCGGTGCCCGCGGCATAATGCGCCATCAGCTCCTGCCGCGTCGGCCAGTCCATGACGTTGTAGAGCGCCTTTTCGGGGACATGGCCGGGGAAGCGGTCGTCGCGAATGCCGTTGCAGAACCAGGCGAGGTCGAGCAGCGGATCGGCGATCGTCGACAGTTCCCAGTCGATCAGTGCGGTCAGCCGGCACGGCGGATCGAACGCGAAGAGCGCGTTGGGCGTCCCGACATCGCCATGGATGATGCCCGGACGGAAATCGCCGGGTCGGTTCGCGCGCAGCCAGTCGCGGGCGAGCGCATAGCCGCGCAGTTCGCGCCATTCGAAATCGTAAAGCTGTTTGTAGCTTTTGATCTGGCCTTCCCAGCGATCGACCTGCCGTTCGAGGAAATTGTCGGGGCGGCCGAAATCCTCCAGCCCCACCGCTTTATAATCGACATTGGCGAGCGCAATCAGCCCGTCGACCATCGCGAAGGGCACTTCGCGCGCGTACGGCGGTTTGTCGAAGGGCGGGCGATCGTGGATCTTGCCGTTGGTCAGATCGGCGGGCCAGCCGGTGACAAGGTCCATGACATAGAAGGGGGCGCCGATAACTTGCGGGTCGGCGCAGCTACCGTGGCAGATCGGGTGGGGAACATCGGTGCCGTTCAATGCGGTCAGCACACGCGCTTCGCGCAGCACGCTTTTCTCGCTCCCCGGCGGCGGCACCGCGGGCGGACGGCGCAGGATCAGCGTCTGCGCACCGCGATCGAGCGACAAGATGACGTTCGACGTACCGCCGTGAATCTTTTCGACCTTCAGCGGCCCGTCACCGAGCGCGGGGATATTGGCGTCGAGCCATTCGGTCAGCCGTGCGGGATCGGCGAGCCCTTTCACCTCGCCGCTCATCCATCGCGCTCCCTCAGATAGGCTTCGATGTCGGTGCGGATCGCGTGTATCCGCGCCGCGGCATCGGCGAAGGCTTCGCTGCCGACACGGCCGACGACCGCCCGGGTTACCGCACTGGCGCGGTCATGGTCGGCGGCTTTCAACGCGTGCCCCGCATCGGTCGCGACGATCAGCGAGGCGCGCTTGTGGTCGGGGTTGTTGCCGAACGCGACGAGGCCGAGTTCGGCCAGGCGATTCGCGGCACGCTGCACGACCTGTCGCGGGTGCCCGAGACTGCGTCCGATCTGCGCGACCGTCGGGGGCGCAGCGGCATTCACCACCGCGGTCAGCACCGTCAGTTCCATCTCCGGCAGGCCGCTCGCGGCGCGCGTGTCGGCATAGAGCGCGCGCATCCGCCCGCGCAGCCGCGACACCTCGTCGGCGAATCGTTCGAAATCGGTGAAGCGCTGTGACATGGAACTTCGATGTCAAATTGACACTTAAGTGTCAATAATCTTCAGCGGCTCGCCATCTTCGCGAATAACGATCCTTCGGCCTGCCAATCGATCCGGACCCGCCGATGCGCGAAGCGCCAGCCCTCCGCTGTCCGTGCCAGCCGGTCGTCGTAGGTGCCGCTGTGATCGGGACCGAAATTGCTGTGCACGGTGAAATAGCTGCGCGCCGTCGCGGCATCGCCATCGACCGCGATCAGCGGGTTGGTGATATGATGCCGGATGAAGGTCAGCCGCGGGTCGCGCGTTCCCGAAGACAGCGACGCCTCGATCTCGGCGGGGCCTTGCGGCGCCTTGCCGAGGTATTCGAGCACGCCGTCCGCGGCGAAGCAGGCGGTCATCGCGTCGAGCCGCCCGCGGTCGCCATTATAGGTATAACGCGCGAGCAGGTCACGGATCGCATCGCGGTCGGTGGCAAGGTCAGCCATTGTAATGAAGCTCCAGTCCGGGTTCGTCCCAGCGCAGCCTGACGAGCCGCCCGCTGGTCGAAAGCGTAATCCATGCATCGCTCATATCCTCGCCGCCAAAGGCGAGGTTGGTGACATAGCGTTCGCCCGGGATCTCATATTTCCGCAAGGTGCCGTCAGGGGCGATCGTGGTGATGCCGCCTTCATAGAGGGTCGCGACGCAGATATGACCCGCAGCAGTTACCGCGAGGCTGTCGAAGCCGACCGGTCCGGGCGCGGTTGCGACCCATTCGGGCCGCTGTTCCTCGACCTTGCGATCGTAACGCCACAAACGAGCCTGATGCGTGTCGGCGACATAGACATGCTCGCCGCCGGGCGAGAGGCCCACGCCGTTGTACGACACCGCATGGCGGTTGATCGCGGTGATCGCCGAGCCATCGGACAAAGCGCTGAACAGCCCGCTCGCGGTGCGGATGCCATCGTGCGTCTTGCCGAGGTCGGTGAACCACATCCGTCCGTCGGCGTCGAAGACGATATCGTTCGGGGCTTCGAGCGCGATACCGCCGCATCTATCGTAGAGGCGTTCAAATTTGCCGGTTGCCAGATCGACGCGCTCGATGCGCCCCTCGTGGCCCGATCCGCGCGCATTCTGGAATCTGACGAGGTCGAGCCCGCCGTTGTTGCACACATAGAGCGCGCCATCGGGTCCGATCGCGGCGCCATTGGGGCCGCCGCCGATGTCGCAGACCGTCTCGGTCCGCCCATTCCAGCAGCGCGTGATCCGCCCTGCGGCAAGTTCAACGACCATCACCGACCCATCAGCCATCACCACCGGCCCCTCGGGAAAGGCGAGCCCTTCGGCGACGATCTCCATCATTCTCTCCTATATAACCTAGTTATGTATGTCTTGACACGCGCCGGGCGAACGCGCAACCCTGTGCGGAGGGAGAGACACTTGCCGGTTCCAGCACATCATATCGTGGCGACCCCGCCGCCGTTCGACATGCCGCCCTATCCGGGCGACATTTTTGCGGGGCAGACCGTCCTCGTCACCGGTGGCGGTTCGGGCATGGGGCTGGCGATGGCCAAGGCGTTCGCGCAAGGCGGAGCCAACGTCGCGGTGATGGGTCGCAGCCTCGACCGCGCGCAGGACGGCGCTGCGCAACTCGACGCGCTCGGCGTCCGCAGCCATGCAATAAGCTGCGACGTCCGCTTGCCCGACGCGGTGGCGGCCGCCTTTGACGAGGCCGAAGATGCGCTCGGACCGGTTTCGCTGCTGGCCAACAATGCCGGCGCCAACTTTCCCGTCCTTGCCGAGGATATCTCGCCCAACGCGTGGAATGCGGTCACCCGCATCGCGATCGACGGGACCTTTCTGTGCTCGACCGAATTCGCACGGCGCCGCATCGCAGCCGGGCAGGGCGGGGCTATCGTCAACAACAGCGCGCAATATATCTGGACCGGCTTTCCCGGCGACGCGCACAGCGCGGCCGCGAAGACCGCGCAGGCAACGATGACACGGAAGCTTGCCGCCGACTGGGCACCGTACGGCATTCGCGTCAATGCCATTGCCGCCGGTTTCTTTCCGCACGAAGGGTCGGTTTCGGGTCGCCGCGAGGAAGGCGTCGAGCCGCTGCAGAACATGACCCCCGCGGGTCGCACCGGGAGCATCTGGGAGTTCGGCTGGCTGTCGGCCATGACCTGCACGCCGCTGTTCGGCGGGATGACGGGACAGGTGATCGTGCAGGACGGCGGCGAAAGCCTGCGCCGGTCGCTGATCATGCCCGACTTCGTTCCGCCGCGTGAACGCGCCGATGGCCCGTGGGGATGGCAATGAGCGGCTGGCTGGCGGGCAAACGCGCGCGTGTCGAGGGTCGCAATGCAGCGATTGTGCAGGCGCTGGAAGGAGCCGGAGCGACGCTGGTTGCCGATGGCGATTGCGATATCTGGATTCACATCGCGCCGCCCACGGCGACGAAAGCAGCGCACGATCTCAGCCATGCAGAATGGCGCGCGAGTCTCGACGCGGGGCTCGACCGCCGCTTTCTCGGCGCGAAGGATTTCGCCGCCGCCTGTCGCGTTCGCGGTGAAGGCGGCGCCGTACTGTTCGTCGGCGCGCCCGAACAAGCGCTGGGTGCCGATCAGGCCGCAGCGGCGGGCGCGCTCGGCAACCTCACCAAGACGCTCGGGGTCGAATGGGCACGCGACGGGATTCGCGTGAACAGCATCTTGACGCGCGAAGACGGTCCGACGCTCGGCAATCTCGTCACCTATCTGGTGAGCGATTATGCCGCCTATGTCACCGGCGCGGTGATGGGGATCGGCCTCGATGACTGACCGGATGCGGCTCGATGGGCGGACGGCCTTTGTCACCGGCGGCGGCGGCGGGATCGGGCGCGCCATCGCGTTGCGGCTTGCCGAAGCCGGCGCCGATATCGCGATCTTCGATATCTTTCCGGAACGCGCCGAGGAAGCCGCGGCGCGGGTCCGGGAGCATGGGGTGCACGCCATCGCCATCCCCGGCGACGTGATGGACAGCGACGCGCTGCGGACCGCGATCGACCGGACGGCGCGCGAGCGGGGCCGCCTCGACATCCTGATCAACAACGCCGGCGGCGTGTCGGCGCGGCCCTTCCTCGAACAGAGCGAGCGCAGCATGCGAAAACATGTCGACATCAACCTGATGTCGATGCTGATCGCGACGCAGGCGGCGGCGAAGCACATGGTCGCGGGCGGGCACGGCGGCGCGATCGTCAATGTCGCGAGCATCGAGGCCAGCCGCGCGGCGCCAAACTTTGCCGTCTATGCCGCATGCAAGGCGGGGATGCTCAGCTTCACCAAATCGATGGCGGTCGAACTGTCGGCGCACGCGATCCGCGTCAACTGCATCGCACCCGATCACACGATCACTCCCGGAAATCAGGGCAATCGCGCCGGACCGGTCGATCCTGCGACGTGGAAGATACGTAGCGACGCCGAGGCCGATGCGATGAACCGGCTGATCCCGCTCGGGCGCGAAGGAATCGATCTTGAATGCGGCGATGCGGCGCTGTTTCTGGCTAGTCCGATGGCGGCCTATATCACCGGCACGCTGCTTCCCGTCGATGGGGGGACTTGGGCGTCGTCGGGCTGGGTGCGCGGCAGAAACGGCAAATGGACGTTGAATGAAGGACTGTCCTTTGGTCATTAACTTAAAGAAATCGCGCCAACATTGCGGGGGTGTGGCAAAACCCCTACAGACCGCGCTAGGGTAGACCCCGATTTCAACAACCCGGGGCAGGGGCAGGATTTTGCAGATGGAAAACGGCAACGCACGCATCCGGGTACCGAAGACATCCGAACTGGTCGCCGACCAGATTCGGGCCCAGATCGTCCGCGGCGAACTCAACGAAGGGGATTCCCTCCCGCCCGAGGGCACGCTGATGGCGACGCTCGGCATTTCGCGGCCGACGCTGCGCGAGGCCTTCCGCATTCTCGAGGCCGAAAATCTGATCAGCGTCGTGCGCGGATCGCGCAGCGGCGCCCGCGTCCATCGCCCGTCGACCGAACTGGTGTCGCGTTACGCGGGCTATGTGCTCGAAGCGCAGGGCACGACGATCGCCGACCTTTACGCGGCGCGGCTTGCGATCGAGCCGACCGTCGTGCGCTGGCTGGCGACGGCCAAGGGACAGACGCCGGATTTCGCGCGGCTGAAGCAGGTGCTCGCCGACCTGGAAGAGATGCTCAAGACCGAGAGCTATGCCGAGTTCGTCGATAATGTCTCGATCTTCCACCAGACACTCGTCGAGGCGACCGGCAACAAGACACTGAGCTTTATGAATCGCATGTTGCTCGACCTCGGCCGCCACCACCAGAACGACTATCAGCGCCGCCATCCGCGGACGACCGAAGACAAGTACAAGAGCCTTCGCGCCGGTCACAAATCCTTCGAGAAGCTGGTGACGATGATCGAGGACGGCGACGTAGAGGGCGCGGTCGCGCATTGGCGCCTGCACCTGCGCAATGCGAACGAGACCTGGGGCGCGCGCGGCGAGGCCGAACGGATCGTCGACTCGCTCCACGGATGAACTTTATCGAGGCGATGATCGCCGCGGCGGCGCGGACGCCGGACGCGCCGTTGACCGTGGCGTCCGATATCCGGCCCGCGGCTTCCACGCTCGGCGAGGTCGTGCAGGCGGGGCGCCATATGGGAACCCGTATGACCGCAGCAGGGATCGCGCCCGGCGATATCGTCGCGTGCATGGTCCCGAACTGGCGCGAATGGCTCGTCGTTGCGGTCGCGGCGGCGCAGGCGGGGGCGGTAATGCTGCCGGTCGTCACCATCTATGGCGCGAAGGAACTCGGTTTCATCCTGCGGCAGTCGGGCGCGCGCTGGCTGTTCACGCCCGACCGCTTTCGCAATGTCGATTATCGGCAGGTCGTTGCGGATTGCGGCGAGCTGTCGGCGCTCGATCGCCATATCGTCACCGGTCCCGATTTTGCGGCGCTCGAGGCGCCGTGTGTGATCGCCGAACCGGCGCGGGTTGCCGACGGCGAACTTGCGCTGCTGGTCTATACCTCGGGGACGACCGCCGATCCTAAGGGTGTCATGCATTCGGCGCGCACCTTCCTTGCCGAACTGGCGTCGATGCGCGAAATGCGCGGGGAGACCGACGACGATGCCGTCATCTCGCCCTGGCCGCCGGGCCATGTTGCGGGTGCGTTGTCGATGTACCGCTTCCTGTGTCAGGGAACGCCGCTGGTGCTGATGGACCAGTGGGACGCGGGCCTCGCCGCCGAACTGATCGACCGGCACAAGGTTACATCGTCTTCGGGAACGCCCTTCCACCTGTCGGGGATGATGGCCGCCGCCGATGCGCATGGCCACGACCTGACCTCGCTCCGCCAATATCTCGTCGGCGCGGCGCCGGTGCCGCCGTCGCTGATCGCGCGCTGTCAGGAGCAGGGACTCGCGGTCTATCATTGTTACGGATCGAGCGAACATCCCACCGTCACCTCGGGGGTCGTCGACGATCCGCTCGACAAGCAGCTTCACACCGAAGGCCGGGTGATTCCGGGCTCGGAACTCCGCTTCGTCGACGACGACGGTAACGACGTCGCGCCGGGCCGGGACGGTGAGATCTGCACGCGCGGCCCCGAGCTGTTCATGGGCTATTTCGATCCGTCGCTGGGCGAGGGCGCGTTTCTGCCCGGCGGGTGGTACCGCACCGGCGATATCGGCCGTGTCGACGAGAACGGCTATCTGCTGATCACCGACCGCAAGAAGGATATCATCATCCGCGGCGGCGAGAATATCTCGTCGAAAGAGGTCGAGGCGCTGCTCCTCGCGCATCCGAAAATCGCCGATGCCGCCGCGGTGGCGGCGCCCGACGAGCGGATGGGGGAGGTGGTGCGCGCTTGCGTCGTGCTCGCGACCGGTGCCACGCTATCGCTCGACGAACTGCGCGAATATTTCTTCGCTGCGGGCATCGCGAAACAGAAGACCCCCGAGCGGCTCAGCATCCTGCCCGAGCTGCCGCGCAATGCGTCGGGCAAGGTGCTGAAGCACGAGCTGCGTCGGACATAACCTCCGTCATTGCGAGCGAAGCGAAGCAATCTCCAGCCTGCCGTCTTACAGGCCGATAGCTGGAGATTGCCGCGTCGCTTCGCTCCTCGCAATGACGGGTATGTCAGTTGCGCATGATGAAGCCGCCGTCGATGTTGAGCGCCTGACCAGTGATCCAATCGCCGGCGGGCGAGCAGAGCAGCAGCAGCGCGCCGACCAGGTCCTGCGGTTCGCCCCGCGGCTGCTTCACGACCCGCGCCATTGCTGCCTGCACGAACGGGCTTTCGTCGGGGGTCAATGCCTTGCCCGCGTCGGACATCGTCATTCCCGGCGCGATGGCATTGACGTTGACGTTCATCCGTCCGAGCTCGGTCGCGAGTGTCGTCGTCAGCCCGAGCAGCGCGACCTTGCTGATCCCGTAGGTCGTTTGCGCGGGGAAACCGCCCGCAGAGAGCTGGTTGACGATCTTGCCGCCGCCGCGCGCCTGGAACAGCGGTACCGCTGCTTTCGAGCAGATCAGCGCGCCGGTCAGGTTGACGCGCATTAGCTTGTCGAAATCGGCGATGCTCGTCTGGATCGCGGGGGTGCCGACAGCTTCGACCATCAGCGCAGCGTTGTTGACGAGAATATCGAGCCCGCCGAAGGTCGCGCTGGTGGCTTCCATCATCGCCGCGACCGATGCTTCGTCGGCGATATCGACCTGTACTGCGATCGCCTTGCCACCGGCTTCATTGATCTCGCCCGCGACGCGTTCGGCGCCTTCCGCGTTCAGGTCGGCGACGACGACGCTCGCCCCCGCATTGGCGAGGCCCATAGCATAGGCGCGCCCGATGCTGTTACCGCGCCCGCCGGCGCCGGTGACGATCGCCACCTTGCCGTCGAGCCGGAACCGGTCGTTGGTGAAATCGGCCATGATCACGCTTCCTGCTTCGGGAAGATCGGGGCGCCGACGCCGATGGTGACGGTCTTGTAGTGAAGGAATTCGTCGATCCCGGCCTTGCCTCCCTCCTTGCCGAAGCCCGAGATGCCGATACCGCCGAAGGGCGTGTGCGGATTGATCTGGAAACCGCCATTGTTATAGACGCCGCCCGCGCTCAGCCGCTCGGACAGGCGGTGGACGCGCTGCAGATCGTTCGACTGGATATAGGCGGCGAGGCCATATTCGCTGTTGTTGGCGATCGCGACCGCCTCATCCTCGGTGTGGAATTTCATCACGACGACCGCGGGGCCGAAAATCTCGACCTGACTGATCTCGTGATCGGGGTCGGCATCGACGATCAGCGTCGGCTCGATGAAATTGCCGTCGGCCAGTTCGCCGCCGCAGCGTCCGCCGCCGAGCTCGAACTTTGCTGCACCGTCGACCTTCGCACGCTCGAACATGCCGAGAATACGGTCGACCGCGGCCTTGTTGATCACCGGCCCGACCGCGACGCTCGGGTCCATCGGATCGCCGACCTTGAACTGCCCGATGATGGCTTTGAGCCGCGCGACGAAATCGTCATAGACGTCGGCATGGACAAGCTGGCGGGTGGGGAGGGCGCAGCCCTGTCCCGACAGGCAGCCGACGGTCCAGAACACCGCGCGTTCGGCCGCCGCCTGCAAATCACAGTCGGGAAAGACGAGGCTCGCCGACTTGCCGCCGAGTTCCATCACCGACGGCTTGATCTCCTCGGCGCAGGCGGCGAGAATCTTGCGGGCGGTTATCGGCCCGCCGGTGAAGCTGATCTTGCGGATTTTCTTGTGCCGGACGATCGCCTCGCCCGCCTCGGCGGTGCCGGGCAGGATCGACAGCACGCCGTCGGGAACCCCGGCCTGCTTGCACAATTGGGCGAACATCTCGGGCGCGAACGGCGTGATTTCGGCGGGTTTGCAGATCACGCAATTGCCCGCCGCGAGCGCCGCCGCGACCTTCATGCCGAGCGAGATCAGCGGGCCGTTCCAGGTAATGATGATGCCGACGATGCCGATCGGCTCGGGTACCGTGTAGCTGAGTTCGCCGCGCGTATCGAAGGTCGAGATCAGCTCGCCCGACATCTTGTCGCACCAGCCGGCATAATAGCGCGTCCAGCCGACCGCGGTATCGACGCCGCGCTCGCCGACCATCAGCGTCGTGCCGCCATCGAGCGCCGCCATTTCGGCGAGGGTGCGCTTGTTCGCCTCGAGCAGGTCGGCGAGCCGGTTCAAAATGTCGCGCCGCGTTTCGGGTGGGGTCCGGCGCCAGTCCTCCTGCACCCCCGCCGCCCTCGCGACCGCTTCCTCGACTTCCTTTGCGCCGGCAAGCGGAATGTCCGCCTGCACGACCTGTTTAACCGGATGCAGGTGCGGGTGTGTCCCGCCGCTGCCGCTCGTGCGCTGTTCATGTCCCAGATGGAGATGTACTGCCGGTGCGCTGGCCATAATCTTGTCTCCCGATGAAAATTGTCAGGCGTCCCACGCCAGATGCAGATGTTCGAGCGCCATCACGCTGCCGCCGCGGCAGGTCTCGTCGCCCTTGGTGACTTGCCGGAAATGGCCGATGCGGCCGAACCAGGCGCGATAGAAGACGATCAGCTCCATCCGCGCCAGATGCAGGCCAAGGCAGGTGTGGATGCCCGATCCGAACGCGGCGTGCCGATAGAATTGACGCTCGACCGACACTGTTTTGGGGTCCTCGGTCAGCCCCTCGTCCCAGCCGACGAGCGGCAGCGGGGCGAGGATGCAGTCGCCGGCGAAGAGCTTTACGCCTTCGAGTTCGGTGTCTTCGACGACATAGCGCGGGGTCGCGACGAAGGCGTAGCGCCGCAGCAATTCCTCGACGAGATTGGGGATCACCGACGGGTCGTCGATCGCGCGCTGGCGAAGGGTATCGTCGTGCGCGAGATGGCGCATGCCGAAGCTCATCGCATTGGTCACCGTGTCGAGCCCGGCGAGGAACATCAGGAAGCCGATCGACATCAGCTCCTCGAAACCGAGTTTGCGCCCATCGACTTCGCTGACGATGATTTTCGAGATCATGTCGTCGCGCGGCTCGGCCATGCGCTGCTGGATCAGTTCGGCGAGATGGCCGACGATTTGCTGCGCCAGATTGTTGCGGACCTCGTTGCTCGCCTGCGAATGAAAAAAGCCGGTGACGAGGTGGCGGAACTCGTCGAACTTCTCCATCGGAAAGCCGAACAATTCCATGAACACCGCGACGGGAAGGCGCGATCCGATCGCCTCGACGAATTCGCATTCGCCCTTGCCGGTCACGCCGTCGAGCAACTGGTCGGTCCAGGCGGTCACCCGGTCTTCGAGCGGTTCGATGGCTTTCGATTCGAAGAAGGGGCGGAGCATCTGCCGGTATGGCCGGTGCTCGGGCGGATCGAGCATCTCCGGAATCATCTTCGGCTGGTCGGGATTGGGCGGGATCGACAGGTAACGGCTCGAGAAGATCTCGGGATGTCGCACGACATGCTGCACCGACGAACCCGTGTTGCACACCCAATGGCCGCCATGGGCATTGGTCCAGAACACCGGCGGCGCGGTTTCCTTGAGCTCCCAATAGCGCGCGTGGCAATCGGCGAGCACGCCGGGGTCGGCGATATAATCGAACTCATGCACCGGTGTACGCACCGGTTGCACTGACGACTCGGTCATCTATCCTCTCCTCTTGCGTATATGTAAACGACTGTTTACATATTGAGTCAACGGGGAGTGAGCATGGCCGCGACGATTACCGATACACCCGCGCGCGACGCCGACCGGACGCGGCAGGCAATCCTTGATGCTGCGCAGCAAATATTCGCCGAAAAGGGGTTCGCCGAAGCCGGCGTCCGCGACATCACCGCGCTTGCCGGCGTCAACCCGTCGCTGGTCAGCCGCTATTTCGGCGGCAAGCTCAAGCTTTTCGAGGCGGCGCTCGACGCGGCGCTCAACACGCGGATGATGACCGACCTGCCCAAGGACAGCTTTGGCAAGGCGATCATGGAGCGCTTTGCCGACGACGACGACCGCGTCAGTCCGCTGCCGATGATGTTCAGCGCCGCGTCGGACAGCGAAGCGCGCGCGGTGGCGCAGCGGCTGCTGCGCGAACGTGTGTTCGAACCGCTCAAGCACTGGTTCGGCGGCAAGGATGCCGACGTGAAGGCGGCGCGCTTCATGATGGTCTCGCTCGGTTTCTTCGCCTATCGCGACCAGCTTCCGCTCGCCGAGTTCGCAGGGCGCGTCGAACCGGGGCTGCGCCGCTGGCTGGAAAGGGAATTCCAGGCCATCGTCGACGACTGACATCGCTCAGGCCGCGAGCAGCGCCGCCGTTTCGGCGGGGACAATGAACTGCAGCAAATGCGCGCGCTTCAGGCACAAATGCGGATGCGCCTCGTCGGTCATGCCGATCCCGCCGTGGACCTGGATATTCGCGCGGCCGTTGTCGAGGGCGGCCTGATCGGCGAGCCGTTTTGCTGCGGCAATATGGAATGCAGCATCGATGTCATCGGCGTCGAGCGCACAGGCGGCGTAATAGAGCTGCGATCGTGCGACCGCTGCACGCACGGCCATGTCCGAACAGAGATGCTTGAGCGCCTGGAACCAGCCGATCGGCCGATCGAACTGCTGGCGGAGCTTCGCATAATCCGCCGCCATATCGCGCGCGGCATCGGCGCAGCCGACGGCATAAGCGGCGGTGAGGAGTTGGAGGTGGAGCAGCGCGCGCGGATCGTCGACGGGCTCGATCTCTGCAGGACAGACGATCCGCGCCAGCGGGGTGGACTGGTCGAGCGAAGATGTTGACGATAGCTGGCCTGCGAGCGGGAAACAGGCGAGGCCGTCGCCGAATGCGCCGAGCGCGCGCGAGGCTTCCACCCCATCCAGTATCCGAACATGTTCTTGCGCGGGTAAGGCGAGTGCCGCCTTGCCGGCAGCACCGGTCCAGCGTGCGGCGACTGCGGTCGACAGCAGCGCGACCGGTGCAAGGAACCGCCCCAGTTCGGCGAACAGCAGCGTCTCGGTCGCATGATCGAGTCCCATTTCCGGAGCGGTCATGCCGGTCCAGCCCATGGTGTCGAGTTGCTGCCATAGCCCCGCCGACCGCGAGCGGGCGCCTACGAGCGGCATATGATCGCTGCACCAGTCGGCGGTTGCGGTCTGCAGCGCGATCTGTTCGTCGTTCGGCGTCAGGTCCATGCGGAGTCCTTCGTTTCTGGGCACCGGCCTGCGCCGGGGCGCGATGCCCGCTGCGCGTTCATCGCGACTTGGGCAGGCCGAGCAGCCGCTCGCCGATGATGTCACGCTGGATCTGCGCCGTGCCGCCCGCGATCGTCGCGGCAAATCCGCGGAGGTAATCGCCAACCGCATCGTCGCTGCCATAGGCGAAGTCGATGATGTCTTCGCCCATCAGCAGCACCGCCATGCGTTCGAGCCGCTGGCCGAGTTCGGAGGTGAAGAGCCGGATCACCGACGCCTCGGGTCCCGGCTGGCCGGTGCGTACGACCTCCGAGATGTTGCGATAGGTCATCGCGCGCACCGCCGCGACCTCGGCGCGCATCTGTGCGAGCTGGTCGGCAATGCGGTCGTCCTTGATCATGCCGTTTGCGCGGGCTTTCGCGATCAGTTCCTCGATCTCCTGGCTCTGCTTGACCTGGTCGGCGATGAAGCCGGTGCCGCGCTCGAAGCTCAGCGTCGACATCGCGACCTTCCACCCGTTGCCGAGCCCGCCGACGACATTGGCCAGCGGAATGCGCACATCGTCGTAGAAGACCTCGGCGAATTCGGTGAGCCCTGACATCTTCCTGATCGGCCGCACGGTGATGCCCGGCGCATGAATGTCGCAGATCACCCAGCTCAACCCCTTGTGCCGCAGCGACCCTTCCTCGGTCCGCAGCACCAGTTCCTGCCAGTCGGCGACATGGGCGAAGCTCGTCCAGATCTTCGACCCGTTGACGACCAGTTCGTCGCCCTCGATCCGCCCGCGCGTCTTGATGCCCGCGAGATCCGATCCGGCGCCGGGTTCCGAAAAGCCCTGACACCAGATCGCCTCGCCCTTCAGGATGCGCGGCAGATGATACGCCTTCTGTTCCTCGCTCGCATTGAGAATCAGGGTCGGGCCACCATGGTTGATCCCGACGAAATTCGCGCCGATCCATGGCGCATGCGCCTTGGCATATTCCTCGAGCCAGATGACCTGCTGCACGATCGACAGCCCGCGCCCGCCATAGTCGGTCGGCCAGTTGATCCCCGCCCAGCCGGCGTCGAACAGCCGCCGCTGCCACGCCTTGTCGAAGTCGATCGCATCGGCCGCATCGAGCGGGCGCTTTTCGGCCGGTACATTGGCGTGCAGCCACTCACGGCACTCTTCGCGAAAGCGCATTTCCTCGGGCGAAGATCCGATGTCCATCAGCCGGCCCTTTTCGCTGTGGCGATCGGCTCGCCCTTCTTGCGCATCTCGGGATCGAACCCGGCGTTGCGCATCAGCTCGTGGTTCAGGCCAGCGGCGATCCCCATGCCGTCGGTGTCGTAGATCAGCCGCTTGTTCTCGGCATTGCTGTGGCGGCTGTTGCCGAGGATCAGCGCGGCGAGTTCGGCGACCTTGGCGTCGAGGTTTTCGTCGGGCACGCAATAATTCGCCAGCCCCATCGCGATCGCATCCTCACCCGCATAGGGCTGGCACGTCAGCATCATCTCCAGCGCCTTCGCCTGTCCGACGCGGCGCGGCAGCCGCTGCGACAGCCCCCATCCGGGCACCAGCCCCCTTTTGCCATGCGTGTCGGCGAAGCGTGCGCTCGTGCCGCAGACGATGAAGTCGGCGGCGAGCGCGAGTTCGAGCCCGCCGGTGTAGCAAGTGCCGCGAACCTTCGCGATCACCGGCTGACGCAGCTTTGTGAGCCGTTCGACGATCAGCATCTCCTGCCGCAACCAGCCGAGCGCATCGGCGTGCGGCGGCGATTTGAGGTCGTGGCCTGCGCAGAAATGCTCGCCCGCGCCGGTGATCACCACCAGCCCGGCATCGCGGACGCCCTCCTCGATATCGCGGATATGCGCGCGAAATTCGCGGAACAGTTCGCGGTTTATCGCATTGCGCTTGTCGGGCCGGTTGAGCGTCAGCGTGCAGACGCCGCCGACATCCTCGCGCAGGACCAGCGGCTCGCTCATGCGCCGTCCCCGCGCGTCTTCGCGATGGCATCGCGCGCGCTGCCGCTTTCCATCGCGCGCTTTCCGAACTGCTCGCGGATCGGCACGAACTCGGGCATTACGAGACTGCGGCGCAGCCAGTTGGCGGCGTCGACCACGAGCGTGTGCCCGCTGATGTAGGTCGCATAGGGCGAGCACAGGAAGGTCGCCGCCCAGCCCAGTTCGCGTACTTCGCCGACGCGCATCCCGGGGATCGTATTGTCGCCGCGCTCGCCTTCGCGGTGGCGCGTCATGTGCGCGGGCAGATCGTCGTGCGGGAAACGCCCCGGCGCGATGCAATTGACCCGGATGCCGTCGGGCGCCCATTCGACCGCGAGGCTCTGGGTGAGGTTGGTCACCCCCGCCTTCGCCGCCGCCGAATGCGAGGTGCCGGGACCGCCGGTCCAGCTGTAGGTCGCGCCGATGTTGAGGATCGCGCCCGGCAACCCCGCCGCCAGCCGCCGCACCGCAAATTCGCGGCTGCAATTATAGGTGCCGTTGAGCACGATATCGACGACGGTGCGAAAGCCGTTCGGGGTCATCTCTTCGGCGGGCGCCGGGAAATTGCCCGCGGCATTGTTGATCAGCACATCGACCGGGCCGAGCTTCGCTTCGATCTCGTCGAAGGCGCGCGCGATCGCATCGGGATCGCGCACGTCGCAGGCAACCGCAATTGCTTCGGCGCCGACCGCCTCGATCGCGGCGATGCCCGCCGCGAGATGGTCGGGCTTGCGGCTCAGCACCGCGACCTTCGCGCCCAATCGCGCAAACTCGACCGCCATGCCCTTGCCAAGCCCGGTGCCGCCGCCGGTGACCGCGACGACTTGTCCTTCGTAAGTGCCATCGGGCAGCGCCTTGGCGCCGACGGGGGGAGGGGGAGGGAGCGCCATCCTATTTCCCCTTGTAGCTCGGCGCGCGCTTCTCGCGGATCGCGGCGCGGGCTTCCTGATAGTCGGCGGTCTTGAACAGATAGCTCTGCGCGTAGAGCTCGGCACGCGTGCCCGTGCGGATCGTCGGGCCGTGCATCAGATTGATCATCTCCTTCGCCAGCGCGAGGTTGATCGGCGGCCGCGCCGCGATATCGCGCGCGATCTCCAGCGCCCTCGCGTCGAGCTCCTCGGGCGCGACGACGAAGTCGACCGCCCCCCATTCGAGCGCGGTCGCGGCGTCGATCTTCTGCCCCGACATCACCATATATTTGGTGCGCGACGGCCCGATCAGCGCGGTCATCATCTGCGTGCCGCCGGTGTCGGGCAGCACGCCGTATAATATCTCGGGCAGCGCCAGCTTCAGTGTGGTGTCGCTGACGCGGATATCCGCCGCGAGCGCCAGTTCGCACCCGCCGCCGATCGCGCCGCCCTTCAGCGCCGCGATGATCGGCTTGGTCGATTCCTGCATCTCCAGCCGCCCTTCCTGGTGCCGGCGGATGAAGTGGAAATCGCTTTCGTCGCGCGCGCGGTGGCCGAGCACATTGGTGTCGCGCCCCGAACAGAAGCTTTTGCCGTTGGCGCGGATCAGGATCGTGCTGGTCTCGGTTTCCTCCAGCGCTTCGCCGAGCAATTTCTGGAACAGCGACGACATCGCATCGTCCATCGCATTGTGCCGGTCGGGCCGGTTCAGCGTCAGGATGCGCAATGCGCCTTCGCGCTCGCTCAGGATCAGGTCGGCCATCTCCGCTCCCATTTTCTTTTCGGCAGGGCTTGCACGACTTGTATAACTAAGTCAATTATGTCGAAACGCTAGGGGAGAGAGAAAATGGCGGAGCTCAGCGGCAAGACCGCGCTCGTCACCGGCGCGTCGCGTGGCATCGGCGCCGCGATCGCCCGCCGACTCGGGCAGGCGGGCGCGCATGTCGCGGTCAATTATGCGGGCAGCAAGGATGCCGCCGACGCGCTCGTCGCCGAGATCGTCGCCGATGGCGGCCAAGCCTTTGCGGTGCAGGCCGACGTCGGCACCATGGCGGGCATCGAGTCCATGCTCGCCGCGTGCGATGCGGCGTTCGGCGGCACCCCCAATCTCGACATCCTCGTCAACAACGCCGGGGTCGGCGGCGAGGGCGACGCGGGCAGCCTCCGGAAGTGCGACGAGGCGCTGTTCGACCGGATGATCGCGGTGAATCAGAAGGCGCCGCATTTCATCACCCAGCTCTGCCTCGATCGTCTCCGCGATGGTGGACGCATTCTCAACATCGGCTCGCTCGGCGGGCGCTCGGCGCTGCCGCCCTTCGCCGCCTATGCCGCGACCAAGCGCGCACTGCAGAGCCTGACGATGTCGACCGCGGTCGTCGTCGGCCCGCGCGGCATCACCTGCAACCTCGTCGCCCCCGGCGCAGTCGATACCGAATTCAACAAGACGCTCTCCGAAAAGCCCGGCTGGGCCGAGGCGACGTCGAAGCTCACCCCGATGAAGCGCCTCGGCGTGCCACAGGATATCGCGGGCGCGGTGATGATGCTCTGCCGCGACGAGGCGCATTGGGTCACCGGCCAGATCGTCGAAGCGAGCGGAGGGCTGTTCCTGTGAGCGACCTTGTTGGCAAGACCGCGCTCGTCACCGGCGGCTCGCGCGGTATCGGCGCCGCGATCGTGCGGCGGCTGGGGCAGGCGGGGGCGCATGCCGCGGTGAACTATGCGGGCAGCAAGGACGCCGCCGAGGCGCTGGTCGCCGAGATCGAAGCGGCGGGCGGCAGGGCCTTCGCGGTGCAGGCCGACGTCTCGTCGCTTGTGGGGATCGAGGCGCTATTCGCTGCTTGCGACGCGGCCTTCGGCGGCGCGCCCAATCTCGACATATTGATCAACAACGCCGGGGTTGGCCGCGGCGGACGCGACGGCACGCTCAAGGGCGCGGGCGAGGCGCTGTTCGACGAACTTTTCACGGTCAATGTGAAGGGCCCGCATTTCGTGACGCAAGCCGCGCTGCCGCGGCTGCGCGACGGTGGGCGGATCGTCAACATCGGGTCGATGTCGGGCAAGGTCGGCCAACCCTTCGCTGCCAGCTATGCGATGACCAAGCGTGCGATCCAGAGCCTGACCTTCTCGACCGCGCTCGCGGTCGCCAAGCGGCAGATCACCTGCAACTGCATCGCCCCCGGCGCGGTCGCGACCGAATTCATCGCCGCGCTTCGCGAACAGCCGGGCTGGGACGAAGCGACCGCGAAACACACCCCAATGGGCCGCCTCGGCGAGCCCGAGGATATCGCAGGCGCGGTGATGATGCTGCTCGGCGACGATGCGCGCTGGGTCACCGGGCAGGTGATCGAGGCGAGCGGAGGCCTCGCGCTCTGATGGCGCTGATGACCGAAAAATTGCGCGCGATCATGGCGCTCGATCCCGACCGGACGCAGATCGATTTCGGCGGTACCGACTATAGCTGGCGCCAGATCGCCGACACCGTCCGCGCGATCGAGGCGGCGCTCGATGCGATGGGTCTGCCCGAGGACGCGCGTGTCGGCGTCATGCTGCGCAACCGCCCCGGCCATGTCGCCGCCATCGTTGCGGTGCTTTCGACTGACCGCTGCATCGTGACGCTCAACCCGATCCTGCCCGACGCGAAGCTCTTCGCCGACGTCGAACAACTCGGCCTGCCCGCGATCATCGCCGACGCCACGGACCTCGCGCGCCCGGGCCTCGCCGAAGCGCTCGCCCGTGCCGGTTCGGCGGTGATCGAAATCGACCCTTTTCTGGACGGCGTGCGCGTCGTGCAGGGCGAGGTCCGCACGCAAATCCAGACCTCGCCCGGCGTCGCGATCGAGATGCTCACCAGCGGCACCACCGGCACGCCCAAGCGCGTACCGCTCAGCCGCGACGCCTTCGACGCCAGCTTTCGCGGCTTCACCAAATATGAGCGCGGGCGCAGCTTCGACGATCCGCCGCGGCTCAATTCGGGCTGCACGATGGTGGTCAACCCGCTCACCCATATCGGCGGCATCTACGGCTGCATCGGCGCGCTCGCGGCGGGGCGGCGGATCGCGCTGCTCGAAAAATTCAGCGTCGACGCCTGGGTGTCTGCGGTGCGCCGCAACCGCCCCGCAGTTGCCTCGGCGGTCCCGTCGGCGGTGCGCATGCTGCTCGATGCCGACGTCGATCCCGCAGACTTATCCAGCCTCAAGTCGCTGATCACCGGCACCGCGCCGCTCTCGCCCGACCTCGTCGACGCCTTCATGGCGAAGTACGGCATTCCGATCTGCAGCAATTATGGCGCAACCGAATTCGCCGGCGCGATCGCCGGCTGGACGATCGACGATTTCCGAAAGCTCTGGCCCGAAAAGCGCGGCGCGGTCGGCCGCGTCCACGCCGATATCGAGGCGCGCATCGTCGATGCCGAAACCGGAGCGATCCTGCCGCACGGCACAGGGGGCCTGCTCGAGATCAAGGGTCAGCAGCTCGGCAACGACCTTGAATGGCTGCGCACTACCGACCGCGCCGTCCTCGACGCCGACCGCTTCCTCTTCATCAGGGGCCGCGCCGATAATGCGATCATCCGCGGCGGCTTCAAGATTCACCCCGACGATGTCGTCACCGCGCTGAACGACCATCCGGCGATCCGCGAGTCCGCAGTCGTCGGCGTGCCCGACGAGCGCCTCGGCGCCGTCCCCGCCGCCGCGATCATCCTCAAGGACGGCGCCCCCACGCCCGCGGCCGACGACCTCAAAGTATGGCTCAAAGACCGGCTGATCGCCTATCAGGTCCCGGTTCATATCCGCATCGTTCCCGACTTCCCGCGCACCCCGTCGATGAAGCCCTCGGCGCCGGGGCTGCGCGCGCTATTTGCAGGAGAGAGCTGATGGAAAGCTTCGCTGGAAAATCGGTGATCGTCACCGGCGGCGGCAAAGGAGTCGGGCGCGGCATCGCCGAGGCCTTCGCCGCCGCAGGCGCCGAAGTGATGCTCGGCGCGCGCACCATCTCCTACGCGGAAGATGTGAAGGCGGGGATCGAGAAGGCCGGTGGCATCGCCGAATGTTTCGCGGCCGACATAGCGAAACACGCCGACTGCCGCGCGCTCGTCGAGGCAACCGTGCAGGCCTTCCGTGGCGTCGATATCGTCGTCCACGCCGCCGCTGACATCCCGCACGGCGGGCTCGGTCATGTCGACGACGACCGGCTCGAGGCGGGCTTCGCGAGCATCGCCAAGGCGGCCTGGTGGCTGCTCGACGCCGCGCGGCCACATCTGTCGAAAGCGACCGATGGCGGCCGTTTCATCGCGATCGGTTCGATCAACGGCACCTTCAACGTCGTCCCCAACATGACCGCCTATGGCATGGCGAAGGCCGCGCTCGACGCTTTCATCCGCGCCGCCGCGGGCGATGTCGTCGGCGAGGGAATCACCGTCAACGCGATCAACCCCGGCCTCGTCGCCAGCGATCGCGCCAAGGCGGTGCTCGGCGACGAAGGCCTCGCCGCTTATGGTGCGACCGTTCCTGTCGGCCGCGCGGGCACGCCCGCCGACATCGCGCATGCCGCGCTGTTCCTCGCGTCGGCGCGCTCGGACTATATCACCGGCACGACGATCAAGATGGACGGCGGCTCGACCGTCGCAGCGTCGCCGGGGCGCAACGACATCCTGCAGGACCGGCTCAAGCTTCAGCGCGGAAAGGCGCCCTGACATGGACCTCGGGATCAAGGGCAAGGTCGCGCTGGTCTTCGGCGGTTCGAAGGGCATCGGCCTCGGCTGCGTGCGTGAATTTGCGCGCGAAGGGTGCAGTACCGTTATCGCGGCGCGGACGCAGGCGACCATCGATGCTGCCGTCGCCGAAGTGCAGGCAGCGGGCGGTGCGGTCATCGGCATCTCCGCCGACTGCACCCGCAAGGACGGGATCGCCCGGGCAGTGCAGGCCGCGACCGACGCGTTCGCCCCGCCCGATATTCTCATCTTCAACGTCGACTCCGGCCCCAAGGGCAGCTTTCTCGACGTCGACGACGACACGTTCGCCGCCGCGAACAATAACAATGTTATGGCCTTTCGCTGGGCGGTTCAGGCGGTCATCCCGCATATGCAAAGGCAGGGCTGGGGCCGCATCCTCACTATCGGCACCAATTCGGTAAAGGCGCCGCACCGCAAGCTCGCGCGCGCAGCGCAGAACACCTATCGCGTCGGCGCGCTCGCGCTGTCGAAGACGCTCTCGGCCGAGCTCGGCCCGATGGGGATCACCGTCAACACGCTCGGCACCGGGGCAATCGCAACGCCGCAGTTCAAGGAGGTGTTCACCAAGATCGCCGCCGAGCATGGCCAGTCCTATGACGAGCATATCGCTGTACGGACGAGCGCCTATCCGATCCCGCGTATGGGGACGCCCGAGGATATGGCTGCCGCAGCGGCCTTCCTCTGCTCCGACCGCGCCGGCTTCATCACCGGGCAGGTGCTCGTCGTGGATGGCGGCAATCTGGAAGTTCTGCAATAATTAGCAATCAAAGGAAGTAAGGCATGAAACTCGACAGCAATATCGCAGCGGTGGTGACCGGCGGCGCCTCGGGCCTCGGCCGCGCCAGCGCCGAAGCGCTCGCCGGTGCAGGGGTGAAGGTTGCGATCTTCGACGTCAACGAAGAGGGCGGGAAGGCGGTCGCCGATGCGATCGGCGGCGTCTTCTGCAAGGTCGACATTACCAGCGAGGACAGTGTGCTCGCGGGCTATGAAGCGTCGCGCGCGGCGCACGGGCAGGAGCGTGTCCTCGTCCATTGCGCGCAGATATCGAAGGGCGGGAAAACGGTCCGCTACGACAAGACCACCGGTGGTTATGTCCGTTATTCGACCGATGATTATGCCTTCTCGGCGCAGGGCATCCTCATCGCCAGTTATCGCCTCGCATCGCTCGCCGCGCTTGGTATGGCCAATGCCGATCCGCTGAACGAGGATGGCGAACGTGGTTCGATCGTGCTCACCGCGTCGGCCGCGGCGCAGGATGCGCAGATCGGGCAGGTCGGTTACGGCTCTTTGAAGGCCGGAGTGAACGGTCTTGTCCTGCCGATGGCGCGCGATCTGATGGACATCGGCATCCGCGTCAATTCGATCATGCCGGGTATTTTCGCGACGCCGCCGATGTTGGCGGTGAAGGACAAGGCGCCCGCGATCTTCGAGGGGCTGGCGGCGTCGGTGCCGTTTCCGAAGCGCCTCGGCAAGCCCGAGGAATTCGGGTCGCTTGTCCTTGAACTTGCGCGCAACAGCTATTTCAACGGGCAGAATCTGCGTCTCGACGGCGCGATCCGCATGCCGCCCAAATAGACCGGAACAGGACAGAGATTTGAACGCACCCCAGCAGTTTCCGTTTGCCCGCCAGTCGGCGGGTCCCGCGCCGCTGCGCCGTCCGGGGTCGATCCGGCGGACCACGTCGATCGATTCGGACTGGCCCGACGGCTTCGGCGAACCATGGATCATGACCGGGCGGGGACGCGACTTGCTGACCCCGTTCGATGGTGGTGCGATCGAGGTTGCGAGCGGCGGTTTCACCATCAAGGCGTCGCCGCTGCGCGAGATACTGGCGATCGATATCTCCGCCGACCATCCACGGGTCGACGAGATGGTCGGGGTGCGCGCGGGCGGCGCGAGCCGGACGGCACTGGCCGACGTGCTGGGCGACCTGCGCGGCACGCCGCTGTTCCAGGTGCTCGACGATTATGCCGGTGCCAGTCTTGTCGCCGGGTGGATCTGGTCGCGCTGGAGCGACGACTGGCATCAGCGGATGGCGAGCAACCGCGCCAGATCGGGCGCGAGCAGCAAGGGGCGGATGGTCAACATTTGTACCGGCTTCACCGAAGGCGGCAGTTCGCTGACCGCGGACGGCGACGTCGATCACAGCGACCAGTCGGCGACCGAGGTCGGCCCGCTGGCGAATCCCGACGACCCTATCGGCTGGCACGACATGCCGGTGCAACAGGGACGCCCGCTCGCCCGCCGGGCACGGCGAATCGACGTGTGGCGCGGCGAAGGGGTGCTGAAGGTCGATGCCGCCTTTCAGGACAGCGGCCCGAACCCGCAGGGGACGCGTACCGCGATCCACGAATATCGCGTTTATGCAGAGGTCGCCGAACGCAACGGCACCTTGCTTTCGCTCCAGGCGCTGCCGCTGATCCTGCCGTTCCGCGAATGCCCCGGCGCCTCGATGAAGGCGACGCGGATGGTCGGGCAGCACGTCGGCGAGTTCCGGCAGGCGGTTCTCGACACGCTGGTCGGCACGGTCGGCTGCACCCACCTCAATGACGTCCTGCGTGCGCTGGCCGACGTCCCCGTCTTGGCAAGTTTGTTGCCGAAAGAAGCGGAGTAGCGCGATTTTTTCGCCCTTTCCGCAGCGGAAGGCGTAATCCACTTGTCTGTCTTGTTAGACTTAGTTATATAACTGGCCAAGCGAGGACGCCAGGAAGCCTCGTGGGGAGGATGTTGACCATGATTTTCAAGCAGAATCGCGATTCGGCCCGATTGCTTGCGGCGGTCTCGCTTGGCGCGATTGCGCTTTCGGCTGTCCCCGCCTTTGCCCAGGCGGCGCCCGAAGAGACCCAATATGACGATGACGCGATCGTCGTCATCGGCGTGACCAAGCAGGACGCGAACATCCAGGAAACGCCGATCGCGATCACCGCATTCAGCGGCGAGACGCTGACCGAACAGGGCATTTCGAAGGTCGAAGACATCGCGAGCTTCACCCCCGGGTTCAACATCCGCGGTGCGGGCAACAATCCCACCGCCTTCTCGCTCGCGATGCGCGGGCAGGTCCAGAACGACAATATCGCGACGCTCGAGCCATCGGTCGGTACCTATCTCGACGAAATGTATATCGCGCGCGCCTATGGCCTCAACGTCGAACTCGTCGATGTCGAAAGCGTCCAGGTGCTCAAAGGTCCGCAGGGAACACTCTTCGGCCGCAACACCTCGGCGGGTGCGGTGCTGATCCAGACCGCCAATCCGCGCTATGACGAAATCTCGGGCAAGATGAGCGCGACCTATGGCCGCTTCGACGAGCGCACCGGTCAGGCGGTGCTCAACCTCGGCCTGTCGGATAGTCTCGCGATCCGCGGCGCGCTCTATTACCAGAAGCGCGACGGGTACAAGACCGACATCAATACCGGCGCGAAATATGAAGGCCGCGAGACGTGGAACGGCCGCGTTAAGCTCGGCTGGAAGCCGACCGACACGTTCGAAATCCTGCTGTCGGGCGAATGGTACGACACCTATATCGACGGGCCCGTCCGACAGAACTTGTTCTTTAACGCGCCCGCGGCTTTCGGTCCGGCAAAGCCAATCGTCGACGGTATCGCTGCGGCCGAGCGCGAAGAATTCGGCGGCAATCCGAATCTTGCCGCGCTCACGCCTCCGTCGGCGGTAATCGGCGCCGACCCGCGCGGGCCGTTCAACAAGACGCAGACGCAGACCTACACCGCCAAATTCATCCTCGACACCAGCTTTGGTCAGGTCCGCTGGATTAACGGCTATCGCGGCGTCCAGAGCGAGAATATCATCGACCTCGACGGATCGAGCTTTGCCGGGCATTTCACCGAGGGAACGCAGGATCTGAAGCAATATTCGACCGAGCTTCAGGCCACCGGGACGGCGTTCGACGATCGGCTCAACTTCGCAACTGGCATCACCTATTTTCGTGAAACCGGTTTCGACCAGTCGCGCTCGAACCTGTTCAACGGCAAGTTTGCCGCAGGACCGACTGTGCCGGCGGAATTCGTCGGAAGGACGAGCTGGTCGAACTTCTCGGGCACGCTCGATAACGACAGCTTCGGCATGTACGGCCAGCTCAACTATGCGCTGACCGACCGGTTCAACGTTACCGGCGGCCTGCGCTATTCGATCGACGACAAGCGTGTGATCACGCAGTCGGGCGACGTCGTCGACAACACCGACCAGTTCGTCCGCTGTACGCCGGCAACGGTCGCGATCCCCTGCGATCGCGAACGGCACAAGACCTTCACCAACCTGTCGTATACGATCGGTGCCGACTATGACGTGACCGACGATATCCTGATCTATGCCAAGCACAGCAAGGGCTATCGTTCGGGCGCGCTACAGCTTCGCACGGTTACGCTCGCGGATTCGATCCCGTCGGATCCCGAAATCGTCAACGAGCAGGAAATCGGTATCAAGACGACCTTCCTGGGCGGCCGGGCGCGCTTCAACATCGCGGGATATCATAACAAGGTGCGCGATGCGCAGCGGAGCCCTGTCCTCGCGCCGAATGGCGTCAGCCAGACGGTGATCGAGAACGCCGACACCGAAACCTGGGGCGTCGAAGCGGATGCGTCATTCGAGGTTGTGGACGGCTTCACCATCTTTGGGTCGGGCGCGCTCACCGATCCCAAATACACGCGTTACGAAGGCAAGGCGCTTGCCGGCATCCCGCCGGCGCAGACCATCGTGACGGTCGACAAAAGCGATTATCTGCTCATCGGTATTGTCAAGAAGCAGTTCACTGTCGGCGCCAACCTGAAACAGGATCTTGGCGGGGTCGGGCTCGACGCCAACATCGTCTATGCCTGGCAGGGCAAGATGCCGCAGATCGACATTCCGGTGAACATGTTCACTTCGACCGCGCCCGGTGGCCTCGGGCTGACACAGGCACAGGCCGATCAGCTTGCCGCCGTTGCCCAGTCGGGATCGCTCGGCCTGCTCAATGCCCGCGTCGCGCTCAGCTTCGGCCCCGAAAAGAATTTCGAGGTCGCGCTATGGGGCAAGAACCTGACCAATGATCAGGAACAGCAATATACGCTGCTGCTCAGCAACATCTATGTCGGCACCTCGTACAACGAACCGCGCAGCTACGGCGTGACCGCCAGCGTCAAATTCTAGGACCACAGGGCGCTCCTCTGGAGCAATGGGGGAGGGACGGCGTTGCCGGACCTCCCTCTTTTTTTCGCGAAAGGAGAGCCATGCCTTCAGAAATGTCTAGCCGCCGCGGCCTTACGCTCGGCCTGCTCGTAGTCGTCGCGATCCTGAGCTATGTCGACCGGCAAGTTTTCACGCTGTTTCAGGACGACATCAAGGTCGAACTCGGCCTTGATGACGGCCAGCTCGGCTTGCTTACCGGCATCGCATTCGCTGCATTTTACGCGCTCGCTGCTTTTCCGATCGCGCGTTACGCCGACCGCGGCGACCGGCGGCTGGTGATCGCCGTCTGCGTTTCGATCTGGAGCGCCGCGACCGCGGTTTCGGCCTTCGCGCACAGCTTCGTTCAGATGTTGCTGGCGCGCATAGGTCTCGCCGCGGCCGAGGCGGGCGCCGGCCCGGCCGGGATGTCGCTGCTCACCGATATTTTCCCCAAGGAACGCCGCACGACGATCATCTCTATCATGCTCGCCGCCAACGCTGTCGGCCTGTCGGGCGGGCTCGCGCTCGCGGGCTGGCTCTCGCAATGGTATGACTGGCGCACGGTGTTCCTGATCGTCGGCCTGCCCGGGATCGCGGTGGGCCTGCTTGTCTATCTGCTCGCCGCCGAGCCGCGCCGGCGCGGTGTTGCCGAACCCGCCCCGGTACAGCAAACGAGCCTCGGCGAGGTGCTGCGCACGATGGCATCGAACCCGTCGCTGCGCTGGGTTGGCCTGTTGCTCTGCATGGTTCCGCTCACCGGCTTTGCCTTCATCCTGTGGGGGGCGTCCTTCTTTCAGCGCGTGCATGGCATGGACAAGACCGAAACCGGTTTCTGGCTCGGCGGTGCAATGGCGGCGGGGCTCGTCATCGGCAATCTTGTCGCCGGATGGGTAAGCGACCGTTACGGCCACGCGAAGCCAGGTTTCAACGGCTGGTTCGCCGGCCTCGGGTTGCTGGTTTCCTTTCCTTTCGGCGTCGGGTTCGCGCTGACCAGTAACGCTTATGTCGCGCTCGCCTGTTTCGTCGTCGTCAAATTCATGATGACGCTGCACCTCGGGCCGATCATCTCGCTCTGCTTCGCGCAGGTGCCGGTGCAGATGCGCGCGATGATGTCGGCGACGATCAACATGTTCATCGGCCTCGCCGGTGTCGGGCTGGGTGGGACAGTCGCGGGCTACCTCAGCAAGGCCTTCACGCCGAGCTATGGCGAGCTTTCGCTGCAGCCGTCGCTGGCGATCCTGTCGTGCTGCCTGCTGGTCGGCGGCATCGCCGCGATCATGGCGGGGCGGACGGCCCGGCCGATCGAGGAATAGAGGGCTGCCTCTCCCTTCGAAGGGGAGGGGCCGTTGATCAGGCCGCGGCCTTCGCGCTCGTCACCACCTCCGGTGTCACACCGAACAGCCGCGCGGCATTCAGCCCCAATATATTCCGCCGCACCTCGTCGCTGACGGCCATCCCTTCGAACAACTCGTCGATGATCCGGCGGCTGACGGGGAAGGTCCCTTCGGCGTGCGGATAGTCCGAACCCCACATCACATTCTTCGCCCCCGGCAGCCCTGCCGCCGCCGAAGCGATGCACGCGCGGTCGTGCTGGAAGCTCGCCCAGACCTGGTCGTCGATGATCCGGCTCGGCGCGCGGCCGAGTTTCGGGAGAACGAAGTTGGCGTGCGCGACCGACACCTCGTCCATGCGCTCGGCCAGCGCGACCAGCCAACTCGCACCGCTTTCGATGAAGGCGACCTTGGCGCCCGGACTGCGGTCGAGGACGCCGCCCGACACGAGATACATGACGCTATGCTGCGCATCGTTCATCTGGTTGGTGTAGTTGATGATCCCGGCGCCGGGGCCGCGCTCGACGATCACGCTTTCGAGGCCGGTGCCCGTGTGCATCACGAACACGATGCCCAGTGCCGCCGCCTTGGCGAAGACCGGATCCCATGCGTCGCTGTTATATTTGGGCAGCGTGGGCGGTGTCGTTGCCGGCAGCATCGCGGCGGTGAAGCCTTTCGAGGCCAGATAGTCGAGTTCGGCGAGCGTGTTCGAGAAATCGAGCACGGGTAGCATGCCGCAACGGACGAAGCGGTTCGGGTGGCCGCCGAGAAAACTGTCGTTCCAGTCGTTGTAGAGCCGCGCCGAGGCCGCTTCGGCGTCGGGATTGTCGAGGCAGTAGAGCCACAGGCCGAGCGACGGAAAGCAGATTTCCGCATCGATGCCCTCGAGCTCCATGTCCTCGAGCCGTCCGGGTATCTCGCGAATGCCCTTGCGCTGGGCATCGCCGAGTTGCTTTTCGCGATGTTGCCCGACGCGCAGGCGATAGATGATCTTGTCCTTCGTCCCGGTGACCAGATACTCGCCTTCCATCCGGGCGTGGATCGCATGATCCTTCAGCGACGCGGGCAGGCCGTCGAGGAAGATGTCCGCTGGCTCCATGATGTGGCTGTCGGCGCTGAACACAAAGGGTTTCATCGGGAAATCTCCTCACGACTCGCTTTTCGCATTTGCTCGATTAAAAGATACCTAGTTATATAAGTCAAGCGCCACATAGGATAGACAATTCGCAATATCGCGCATAAACAGGTATCTGTTATGGCAGTCCATCTTGAACCGCGCGGCCCGGCCGAAACCCTCGCCAGCCGCACCGCGCGCCAGCTCTCGCAGCTTAGCCTCGCGGCCGTCCCTGGCACGCACCTCGGTGCGGAGGACGAGTTGCTCGTACGCTTCGGCGTCAGCCGCCCGACGTTGCGCCAGGCTGCGAAGCTCGTAGAGCGCGACCGCCTGATCAGCATTCGGCGCGGTGCGCAGGGGGGCTATTATGCCGAACGCCCCGACGCACGCGACGCGATCCAGTCGCTCGCGCGATTTCTGCGCATGAAGGGCGCCCATCTCGGCCATGTCATTCAGGTCACACGGCCAGTCTCCGAAGAGGCCGCCGTTGCCGCTGCGCGTTACCGCACCGCCGCCGATGTCGAAGCTTTGCAAGCCTTTGCCGCGACGATCGATGCGCGCGATACCCCCCGCGACCTGATCGCCGCCGAGGTCGAAATGGCGCGGCTGATTTCGCAGATGAGCGGCAATCCGGTCGTCGAGCTGATCCTCGAAATCGGTTACAGCTTTGGCCTCGACGAAAAGGGCGGGGACCTCTACGCCGATCCGGACCGGCGCCGTCGCACGCGCGACATGCAGCGCAGCCTGTGCAACGCGATCATCGACGGCGATCCCGACATCGCCCGGCTGATGATGCGGCGGCGATCGGACCAGTTTGACGCATGGCTGCATCTGGGCGATGCGGCGAAGAAGGATCGGCAATGAGCATCGTCGAATATCGGGGTTTCGCGGGCGTCCGGCTCGAGGCCGAAGTGATCGGCTCCGAAAACGATCCCGCGGTCCTGCTGCTCCACGGCGCCGGGCAGACGCGCGCCGTGTGGGCGGGCGTCGCGGATGCGCTCGAACAGGCAGGGCGGCGCGTTATCAGCCTCGACCTGCGCGGTCATGGCGGCAGCGAATGGCCAGACGACGGGCGCTATGATTTCGAGGCGCTGGTCGAGGATTTGCGTGCCGTGCTCGCGCAAATGGGTACGCGTCCCGTCGTCGTCGCGTCGACGCTCGGCGGCTGGATCGCGAGCGCCGCGCTCGAACGCGATGCGGCTTTGCTGGCTTCGGGCCTCGTGCTCGTCGACTCGCCGGTCCACGTCGATCCGGCGCTCGCGCAGCGGGTCGGCGAACGCCTGCGCGAAGCGGCCACGCTTGCGCCGGGACAGGCGCAATGGGACGTCCGGCTGTTCGACACGCTCGACACCTCGGCCATGGCAGACCGGCTCGACGGGGTCGCCGCGAAGATCGCGCTGCCCACGCTCTATGTCCGCGGTGCGATCAGCGAACTCGTCTCGAAGGAAGATGCCGCTGCCTTCGTAGGCCAACTGCCCGATGGCGAACTGGTTGAGGTCGAGAATAGCGCGCTCGTCGTCACCGACGACCGCGCCGATGCGCTGGGTGGCTATCTGATCGATTTCCTCGAGCGCCGCGCGCCGCGCGGTTCGCCCGAATATCGCGCCGGCAGCGATGCGCGCACCTTCCGCGATGCACTAGGCTGCTTTGCTACCGGTGTGACCGTGGTGACGGCGATGTGCCCCGACGGCAGTCCGATCGGGCTCACCGCGAACAGCTTCACCTCGGTATCGCTCGATCCGCCGATGCTGCTCGTCTGTATCGCCAACACCGCCGGCAGTGCGCCCTATTTGCGCGATGCCGAACGCTTTGCGGTCAACGTCCTCCAGATCGGCCAGCAGCCGACCTCGAACCGCTTCGCGGGGAAGGGCGAGGATCGCTTCGGCGTCACCCCTTGGGAAGTCGGCGAATATGGCACCCCGGTACTCACCGGATCGCTCTCCAGCTTCGAATGCGCGCGCGACGCGGTGCACGACGGGGGCGACCATTTTATCCTCGTCGGGCGGGTGCTCAAGGCGATCTTTGAGCCGCGTCGCGACCCCTTGCTCTATTTCCGCGGCAAATATCGCAAACTCCATTTCGCTTGACGACTGGACAAGCAGCCGCCAGCATCATATCCAACCTAGTTATATACCTAGAATCGGAGGAGAGGCGGATGGCCTGGGTCAATCAGGACAAATGCGCGATCGTGGGGATCGGGGCGACCGACTATTATGTCCGGGGCAAAAGCTGGCCACGCACGATCAACGACATGGCGGCCGAGGCGATCATGAACGCCTGCGCCGACGCGGGGATCAGCCACAAGCAGATCGACGGCTTCTCCTATTATTCGACCGCGGGCGCGGGCTATCTCGACAAGTTCGACACCGCCAGCCTGATGGAAACCCTCGGCATGCCGCATATCAGCTGGTCGGCGACGCTGACCAGCGGCGGCGGCGGCTGCCCCGGCGCGATCGGCCTCGCGACCGCAGGGCTGATGAACGAGGATTGCACCTACACCGTCACTCTGATGGCGCTGCAGCAATTGCCGCAGCATCGCCTCGGCGTCGTCTTCGGCGCCGCCGCGCCCAATCCCGAAAACAGCTTCCTCCAGCCATCGGGCCTCGTCGGCCCCGGTCATCTGATGTCGGTGCTCGCCCGCCGCCACATGCATCTTTACGGCACGACGCAGGACGCGTTCGGCGAGGTCGTGATGGCGACCCGCGCCAACACGCACAACCGGCCGAAAGCGGTGCGCAAGGAACCGCTGACCAAGGACCAATATGACGCCTCGATGATGCTCGCCGACCCGCTCCGCCGTCTCGACTTCTGCCTCGAAACCGACGGTGCGGTCGCGGTGATCACGACGACAATGGACCGCGCGAAGGACTGCCGGCACAAACCCGCGGTCGTCCACGCCGCCGCGCATGGCGGCCAGCGCGAATGGGGCCGCGCCTTCGCGTGGATGGGCATGCCCGACCCGCATTTCGCCAGCTCAGGCCACAAGTTCACCGCCGACCGCGTCTGGGCGCAATCGGGGCTGACCGCGAAGGACATGGACGTCGCGCTGATCTACGATCATTTCAGCCCGATGGTGCTGATGCAGCTTGAGGATTATGGCTTTTGCGAGAAGGGCGAGGGCAATGATTATGTCCTCTCCGGCAAGCTCCGCTACGATCCCGCAACCGGCAAGGGCGTCAATGGCGGCGTGCCGGTGAACACCCATGGCGGCAACCTCAACGAAGCCTATATCATCGGCATGACGCACATCGTCGAGGGCGTCGAACAGGTGCGCGGCACCGCGATCAACCAGGTCAAGGACGCCGAATTCGCGCTCGTCTCGGGCGGCCCGGCGTCGCTCCCCGTCTCCAGCCTTATCCTGCGCAAGGACTGATCCTTATGACCTATGGCCCCGCCCGCGCGCTCCCCGGCGACCAGATCCGCATCACCACCAATCCCGATACCGAGCCTTTCTGGCAGGCGGCGAAGGAGGGCAGGCTCACCGCGTGCCAATGCGGCGACTGCGGTCATTTCCGCATGCCGCCGACCGCGATCTGCCCCGAATGCGGCAGCCGCGCCAAGAATTGGCCGACGCTGCCCGGCACCGCGACGATCTTCAGCTACGCGATCTGCAACAAGAATCCGAAAAATGGCGAGGATTATGTCTATGTCCCCGTCGTCGTCGACCTCGACGGCGCCCCGGGCACGCGTCTCAACGCCAATGTCTCGGGTTGCGATGCCGAGGACGTCCATATCGGGATGAAGGTCAGCGTCGACTGGACTCCGATCCAGGACGGCTGGGTCCTCCCCAATTTCAAGGCCTGACGCTATGTTGGGCGAGCTTCGCATCGTCGAGATCGGACAGGGCATGGCGGTGCAGGTCGCCGGGCTGATGCTGTCCGAACTCGGCGCCGAGGTTCTGAAGGTCGAGCGTCCCGGCGGCGACCCGGCGCGCGGCACCGCGCCCTTCGCCAACTGGAACCGCGGCAAGAAGAGCCTCGCCCTCGACCTCGACACGCCGGAAGGGCTGGCTGCGCTCGACAAACGCCTCGCTGGCGCCGACGCTTTGCTCCACCAATTCACCCCGTTACGCGCTAGGGCGCTCGGCCTCGACGATGCCGGCCTCGCCGCGCGCCACCCGCATCTCGTCGTCACCGCGATCACCGGCTCGCCCGCGAACCATCCCGATGTCGAGCGCAGCGACGACGAACTGCTCGTCGCCGCGCGCGTCGGCGCAATGTACGAGAATGACGGCCACCGCGCCGGGCCGATCGCCTATCGTTACCGGCAGGGCGGCTGGTCCGCCGCGCATCTCGCCGCCGCCGGCCTGCTCGCACGCCTCGTCATGCGGCTCCAGACCGGGAAGGGCGGCGCCGCGCATACTTCCATTTTCCAGGGCTTTCTCGCGACGCTCCCGCTCGTCTGGGCGCGCAACAGCGAAGGGCCAATGCCGAACCGGGTGACCTACCCGCTTGGGCCCCGCCCGATCGCGCAGCAATTGTTCCAATGCGCGGGCGGCGACTGGCTCCAGATCATGGATCCGACCCGCCAGTTCGATTATGCGACCATGCCGACCATGTGGGACGTCATGGCCGAGACCGAGGTCGATCTCGAAACCGAGGCCGGGCAGGCCGAAGCCTTCAAGCTCCGCCCGCTCGAAAACTGGCTCGCCGACCTGCGCGCCGCCGACATCGCCGCCGAGCCTGCCTTCCCGATGGGCGAAGTGCTGCGCCACGAGGATGCCGTTGCCAACCGCTACGTCATCGAGGTCGACGACCCCGACCTCGGCAAAACGCGCCAGCCGAACACGCCCTTCCACAGCGACGCCGACCTGCCGCAGGGTCGCCCGGCGCCGCGCCTCGGCGAAGGCAGTGACGCGGCATGGCCGGTCAAAGCGGCGCCCTCGCCCGGCACCGCTCCCGCAGAAGTGCTCGAAGGCGTGCGCGTCCTCGACCTTGGCATGTTCCTCGCCGGGCCGATGGGGCCATCGATGATGGGCGACATGGGCGCCAACGTCATCAAGGTCGAAGCGCTGACCGGCGACCGCATCCGCTTCATGCACCGCTATTATCAGGCCGCCGCGCGCAGCAAGCGCAGCCTCGCGCTCGACCTGACGCGGCCCGAGGCGCAGCCGATCCTCGAACGGCTCCTCAAATGGGCCGAACTCGTCCATCACAATATGCGCTTCAAGGGCGCCGCGAAGCTGGGCCTTAGCGAAGAAGGCATCCGCAAATACAATCCCGATATCGCGTTCAACTATTCGAGTGCCTATGGCCAGCGCGGCGCGCGCGGCAACTGGCCCGGCTATGACTCGATCTTCAACGCGATCGCCGGCTGGGAGTTCGAAAATGCGGGCGAGGGCAATCGCCCCGTCTTCAACCGCCCCGGCACGATGGATGTCTCGACCGCGCAAAGCTGCCTCGTCGAACTGATGGCGTCGCTTTATGCGAAGCGCACCACGGGGCGCGGCTACACCACCCAGACCTCGCTGCTCGGCATGGCCGCCTTCACGCAGGGCGAGCGGCTTATCGGCGCCGATGGACAATTAACCGACACTTATCACCTGACGAGCGACCAGACGGGCTTTTCGCCGTACCACCGCATCTACAGATGCGCCGACGGCGCGTGGGTGGCTGTCGCCGCGCACAAGCCCGAGCAACAGGCTGCGCTGGCCAAGCTGCTCGGCGAGGATTTCGAAGCCGGGGCCAAGGCACGCGATACCGCCGACCTGCTCGCCGACCTCGAAGCCGCGGGCGTCCCCGCCGACGCGGTCAACTTCGAAAATGCGATGCACCGCTTCTTCGACGATCCGCGCAACCGCGAACTGAACCTGATCTCGGTATTGTCGCAGCCGCTCTACGGCATCGTCGAACAGCCCGGCGCCTTCTGGAATTTCGGCGACACCCCGGTCGTGTTCAAACGATGTTGCCCCGCCGTCGGCGAGCATAGCGACGAAATCCTGCGCGAAATCGGCTATTCGGACGCAGAGATCGCCGCCTTCCGCGAGGCAAAGATCGTCGGATGAACCCGCACGACCTCTTGCCCACTGGCCTTGCGTCGGCCGTCGAAAGCGCCAGCGGCGCGCGCATCATCGCAGTCCGTCCGCGCGGCGGCGGCGGTGCGTCGCGCGAGGGTGCCGAGCTCGACCTCCTATGGCCCGACGGCCGCACCGCCAGCGCCTATATGAATTACGATGTGCACAAGGCGGGGGCAGGCGACGACGCCGCTTTCCTGCGCGAGGCCGCCGTCCTCCGCGCGCTCTCGGGCCCGCTCGCGCCCGCCGGGGTCCGCGTCGCGCCCTATTACGCCTCGGTCCCCGCCCAGCGCGCGCTCGTCTGCGGCATGGTCGCGGGCAAGGACCGCTTCGGCAGCCTCACGGATACGGCGCAGCGCGATATGCTCGCCGCCGACTTCATGGCCCAGCTCGCCGCGCTCCACCGCATTGACGTCGCCGCAAACCCCGTCGAGGGCATGGGTCCGGTCGAGCCCGCCGAAACCTTCATCCGCCACCGCATTGCCGAGCTGCGCGCGGGCAACAGCGGTAAGGGCTGGGACCCGCTGATCCACCTCTCGCTCAACTGGCTCGAAGCCAATATCCCCGCGAACATGCCTGCGCCGGTTATCGTCCATGGCGATGCCGGCCCCGGTAATTTCCTCTATGATGGCGACAAGGTCACCGCGCTGCTCGACTGGGAGCTCGTCCATTATGGCGACCCAATGGCCGACCTTGCGATGCTCGCGATCCGCATGCTGTTCCAGGGCTTCGTGCAGCTGCCGCAGGCCTTTGCCGCCTATGAGGACGCCGGCGGGCACAAGGTCGACCTGCCGCGCCTCATCTACTGGCGCCTGCTTTTCCAGACCGGCTTCGCGCGGCGTTCGCGCTACGACGATCCCGACGCGCCGCCGCCGCCCAATCTCGGCATGAACCTCGTCTATTCGACGATCCATCGCCGCGTGCTTTCGCACGCGCTCGCCGACGCGGCAGGCATTGCCTTGCCGCCCGTTGCTTTGCCCGATGCGCCCCCGGGCGCGCACGACAAGAGCTTCTCCATCGCCCTCGACGACATCCGCGACACCATCGTCCCGCGCCTCGCCGATCAGCAGGCGGCGGTGAAGGCCAAGGGTATGGCCCGCCTCATCAAATGGTGGCGCGCGATCGAGCGTTTCGAACCCGGCTTTCACGCTGCCGAAAAGGCCGAGATCGAAGCCGCGCTTGCGCTGGAGTTCGCCGACTATCGGACCGCCTGGACTGCCTTCCGCGATGCCGTCGCGGGCGACCGCATCGCCACCGCTGCCGCGATCATCCTCTGCAACGCGCATGAGACGCGCGAGGCAGCGCTGATGGCCGACGCGATGGGCGGCCTCGCCGATACCAAATTCGCACCGCTCAAATAAATCAGGAAAGGTTGAGGACCATGTCGAAGGACATATTGGGATACAAGGGGAAGCGCGTCGTCGTCATGGGCTGCTTCTCGGGCACTGGCGAGGCCTGCGCCCGCGCCCTCGTTGATCTCGGCGCCGAAGTGCATGGCGCCGACATCAAGCCCTCGCCGGTCGATCTCGCGAGCTTCACCGAGGTCGATCTCAAGAACCCCGACGCCATCGCCGCCGGCATCGCCAAGATCGGCGGCAAGATCGACGCCGTGTTCAACGTCTCGGGTCTGCCACAGACCTTCCCCGGCGAGGATGTCGTGACGGTCAATTTCCTCGGCATCCGCGCCTGGACCGAAGGTTGGATCCCTCACCTCAACCCCGGCGCCGCGATCGTCTCGGTCTCGTCGCTCGGCGGCATGAAATGGCTGACGCGCCAGCCGCTGCTCCGCGAATTCATCGCGATCGAGGATTTCGCCAAAGCGCGCCAATGGTATCTCGACCGCGCGGAGGAAGTCGGCGACCCCTACAGCCTCGCCAAGGAAGCGATCAACACCTGGACGCAGGTCCGCGCGCCCGACCTGATCGGCCGCGACATCCGCATCAACTGCACCATGCCCAGCCCGATAGACACCCCGATGCTCGGCGAATTCCGCAAGGTTGCGGGCGACGCGGTGCTCGGCGCCTTCGCCAAGGCCAAGGGCCGCTATTCGACCGCCGAGGAACAGGCGCTGCCGCTGATCCTGCTCAACAGCGATGCCGCGAGCTTCATCAGCGGCGTGTGCCTGCCCGTCGACGCCGGCCTCGCGGGCGGCCTCGCGACGGGCGTGCTCGACATCCAGAAGATGATCGCCGAGGCGGCGGCGGGATAAGTGGTCACCGTGAACCCGCAATCCGGCCTCTCTTTTCTCGTCACCCTGAACTTGTTTCAGGGTCCATGGCCTGCCGTTTGCGTCGACGCCGCGTCGAACGCGAGCGCGGGCCATGGATGCTGAAACAAGTTCAGCATGACGAAGATTGAAGAGTGCGGTTCGGGGGAACTGGTTACGCCGGGCCTACCCCCGCGCGCCCAGCATCATCGCGATACTGTGCGCCGCAGCGGCCTTCAGGTCGGCATAGCCAACGCCATCGCTGTGGCTGCTCATCGGCCCGATCGCCGACAAGCGCTCGAGGATCATCAGCACGGTGCCGGCGCACGACCGCGGCGACAGGTGCGCGGGGGTGCGACCCGCGGCTTGCGCGCGCTCGACCTGCCGGCTGATCGCGTCCATCATGGGCCGCGCCTGCGTCATCCGCGCTTCGTAGAAGCGCGTGTCGCCTTCCTCCGCTGCCAGGTTACGCACGACGAAGATCGTCCGGTTGCGATTCCAGATGCCGGTATATTCCTCGACGAACGCCGCTGCGGCCTCCTCGGCCCCCGGCGCCAGCCAGTCGCGTGCGACGATCGCCTCGAGTTCGGGCGAGGTCTGGCTCGCATGTTCGAGTGCCGCGAGCACGACCTCGGGCACACCCTTGAAATAGACATAGAAGGTCGCGGGCGAGGTCTGCGCCGCGCGCGCGACATCGACCACCGACACGTCGCGCAGCCCGTGCGTCTCGAGCAGATCGACCGTCGCGTCGATCAATTGCTGCCGCGTCCTTTGCCCCTTCGCGCCGAGCTTGCGTTCGGGTGGCGTCTCCGCCGTGATAGCCTGTGTCTGCGTCAAATAGGTCATCCTGCCCCGAAATCTTGCCGCCATCCTAACAGCGGGGTTGCGATATGGCAAAAAATTGACGTATCGTCAAAAATGAAGCCCGAAACACGAAAATCAGGGGAAATCGGATGGAGAGGCTAGCCGGTAAGGTCGCCGTCGTAACCGGCGCATCGAAAGGCATGGGGCGGCATTTCGTCGCCGCACTCGTCGCCGCGGGCGTGAAGGTCGCGTGCCTCGCGCGCCCGTCGGACGAGTTCGACACGCTCGCCGCCCAATTCGGGGATGCCGTGCTGCCGATCGCTTGCGACGTTGCGTCGTCGGAGGCGGTGAACGCCGCCGTCGCACAGACCGCGGCGCATTTCGGCCGCATCGACGTGGTCGTCGCCAACGCCGCCATCTTTCACCCCTTCGCCTTCGAAAATGGCAGCGACGAGATCATCCGGAGCCATATCGACATCAACATCCTCGGCGTCTCCTGGCTCGTTCGCGCCGCAATCCCGCACCTGCGCGCCACCAAGGGCCAGATCGTCGCGATCAGCAGCGAGTCGGTGAACATGCCCTTCCCGATGCTCGCGCTCTACGCCGCGACGAAGGCTGCGGTCGAAACGCTCTGCAACGGCCTCCGCGACGAACTGCGCAGCGACGACATCCGCGTCACCATATTGCGTTCGGGCTCGGTCAAGGGCGGCTCGGGCGGCAAGAGCTGGTCGCAGGAAACCGTGGCCGCCTTCTACAAGAAGATCGTCGAGACCGGCCATGCGTCGATGACGGGCGAGGGGGCAACCCCCGAATCGATGGCGCAGGCCTTGCTTTCGGTGATCGGCCTGCCCGCCGACATCGGCGTCGATTTGATCGAGGTCCGCGCCGCGCAGGTCGGGGTGCCCGAGGGGGCGAAGGCCGTCGCGAGCTAGTGTGACCGGCCGCCGCAACCTTCCCCTGATCATCGGCGCGCTCTGGATCGCCGAGGTCACCGGCTCGTTCGAGACCGCGATGATCCTCGCCGCGCTCAAGAAGCTGATCGAGGATTTCGGCAACCCCGCGATGGTCGGCTGGCTGATCACCGGCTACCTCATCGTCGGCGCCGCGATCGCTGCGATCGTCGGCCGCCTCGGCGACCTGTTCGGGCGGCGGCAGGTGCTCGTCGTCGTGCTGATCATCGGCGCGGTCGGATCGCTGATCAGCGCGCTGTCGACTAATTTTCCGGTGCTGCTCGCGGGCCGGTTGATGCAGGGTGTCACCGGTGCGATCCTGCCGCTCTGCATCGGGCTCGTGCACGAAAATGCGGGGAAGGAGCGCGCGCCGATGGCGATCGGGCTGATGATCTCGGGCGCGTCGATCGGCACCGCGGCGGGGCTCGTCGTCGGGGGTATGATCGTCGACAATTTCAGCTGGCACGGCGTCTTCTTCGCCAGTGCGGGCCTCTGCGCCGTCTCGGCGGTCGCGATCGGCGGGCTGCTGCCGCGCTCGCCGCGCCACCCCGCGTCCGAGCCCGTCGACTGGCTCTCGGGTCTCGCTTTCGCTCCCGGGGTCGCGCTCGTCCTCGTCTATTTCACCATGGGCAAGGACTGGGGCTGGGCCAGCCCGCTCCCGCTCGCCACGTTGGCCATCGGCGTGCTGCTCACCCTCTGGTGGTGGCGCGCCAGCCTTGCGAGCCCGAACCCGCTGATAGCGGTGCGCAGCTTCTCCGACCGCACCATCGCGATCGGCAGCGCCGTGACCGCGCTCGTCGCGATGAGCGCGCTCCAGATTACCGTATTCTTCTCGCTCATGATGCAGGCGCCGGTCTGGACGCTCGCCGGGCTCGGCTTCACCGCGACGCTTGCGGGCATCGCCAAGCTGCCCTCGAACCTCAGCTCGGTCTTCGCCGGCCCGCTCGGGGGCTGGCTCGCGGCGCGCGGCGGGGGGCGCTTTGCGCTGATCGCGGGCGGAGTGTTCACTGTGATTGGCTGGTTGCTGTGGTTCGCGATGGACGTCGACAGCTTCGCCAAGGTCGTGGCGCAGCTCATTATCATCAGCTTCGGCACGACGATGCTCTTCTCGGTCGCCCCGACGATCATCGCCCAGGCCTCGCCGCCCGAGCGGATCAGCGAAATCTCCGGCCTGCTCACCGTCATCCGCCAGCTCTTCATGGGCATCGGCGCGCAGATGGTGACGACCTTGCTCGCCGCCGACATCGTCCGCCGCGGCAGCGAGGTCTACCCGTCGCCCTTCGCCTACGACATCACCGTCGCCGTCATCGCCGCACTCTGCACCGCTGCAGTGCTGACCGCTTTGGCGCTGCCGCGACAACATTCATCGCAGGAACCATCATGAGACCGCTTCCCGAACTTACCCCCGAAAATACCGCCTTCTGGACCGGCGGAGCCGAAGGCAAGCTGATGATCGCCTTCTGCAGCGATTGCAGCCACGCGATCCATCCGCCACAGCTCGTCTGCCCGAAATGCTGGAGCGAAAAGGTCGAAAGCCGCGCGGTTCCCGGCACCGGCACGGTCTACACCTATACCGTCAACCACCAGCCATGGGCGCCCGGCATGGCGGTGCCTTTCGCGCTCGCGGTTGTCGATCTCGACGGAGCCCCCGGCGCGCGCGTCACCGCCGAAGTGGTGAACGCCGACCCGGAAAGCGTCACTATCGGCCAGAAGATGAAAGTCGGTTTCCTCAACCTCGACGATGTCTGGTTCCCGCAGTGGGAGCCCGCGCAATGACCCTGAACGCCGCCATCACCGGCGTCGGCATGTCCGACATCGGCCGCAAGACCAATCGTCCGGCGATGGCGCATCTCGCCGAAGCCGCACGGCGCGCGCTCGAATGCGCGGGGCTGACCAGGGACGATATCGACGGCATTTCGACCTATCCGGGCAAGGCCGACAATTCGCCGGGCATGTCGCCGCTCGGCACCGGAGAGGTCCGCAATGCGCTCGGGCTCAAGACGCGCTGGCACAGCGCAGTACCCGATGGCCCGTCGCAGATGGCGCCGATACAAGTGGCGGCGATGGCGGTCGCGACGGGGCAGGCGCGGCATGTCCTCTGCTTCCGCGCGCTCACCGAAAGTTCGTCGCAGACCGCGACGCAGCGCGCCAGCATCCCGGGCGCGGGCCGCGCGCGGCTCGGCGGCTGGTACTCCTACCTCGTCCCCGCCAATGCCATGTCGGCGTCGAATTGGGCGGGCTGGATGGCGCAGCGCTATTTCCACGAGTATGGCATGACGCGCGAGCATCTCGGCCTCGTCGCGACCGGCCAGCGCGTCTTTGCGCAAGCGAACCCCTCGGCGGTGATGCGCACCCCGCTGACGATGGATGATTATCTCGGCGCGCGCATGATCTCGTCGCCGCTCGGGCTATTCGACTGCGACGTGCCGATCGACGGGGCGTGCGTGGTGATCGTCTCGGCCGCCGACGCCGCGAAGGATTGCGCCAAGGCGCCGCTGACGATCGAGGCGATGGGCGCCGCGCTCGGCTCGCAGGAAACATGGGATCAACGCCCCGACCTTACCACGATGGGGGCGCATGACAGCGCCGCCGACATGTGGGCGCGTACGGACCTCGAGCCCGCCGATGTCGATGTCCTCGGCCTCTACGACGGCTTCAGCATCTTCGTGCCCTTCTGGCTCGAAGCCATGGGCTTTTGCGGCCATGGCGAGGCAAAGGACTTCATTGCGGAGGGCAATATCGGCCCCGGCGGACGCTTCCCGGTGAACACCGGCGGCGGGCAATTATCGGGCGGCCGCCTCCATGGCTTCGGCCTGTTGCACGAAGTGTGCACCCAGCTCTGGGGGCAAGCTGGTGGGCGTCAGGTCGAGGGGGCGAAGGTCGGCGCGTGCGGCATGGGCGGCGGTTTTATCGCCGGATCGATGCTGCTGCGGCGGGACTAGAGATCGATCCAGCGGCGTTCGTTCGATGCGGTTGCCGCCGCCTCGACGACCTCCTGCACATGCAGCGCCTGTGCGAAGTCGGGCGCCGCCGCTCCTGTGCCGCCGATGGCATCGCGCATCTTGGCAAAGATCGACGCCAGCGCCAGCAATCCCGTCTCGGGCCGATCCGCGTCCGAATGGCATCCCGGCAACGCCAGATATTCGGGCTCGATCGCAATCTCGCCCATCGCAGGGCCCGCCAGCGCCGCATCGCGCGTCCCGAACAGCCGCGTGTCATGCGCCATCGGGAACACCGGCGCGCGTGCTTCGAGCCGCCCCCTCGATCCCCAGACCGAAAAGCGAAACCCGTCGCCGCCGATCTTGCACCAGTTCGCCTCCAGCCGCGTCGGCAGACCCGAGGCGTGGCGCAGCAGCAGCGACGCCCGGTCGGGCACCGCAGGACGGATGGTCCGGCCCTCCAGCGGCCATGCCTTCAGCGCCAACGACTGGTCGGCGGTCACCGAAGCCACCGGTCCGAAAAAATGCACCAGCAGGTGCAGCATGTGGCTGCCGAGATTGCGCCCCGCGCTCGCGCCGTTGGCGGGATCGGCGAACCAGATATAGTCCGGCACATTGGTCTGCGCCGCGCTGAACAAGGGCACCTCGAATGCGACGTCGGCGCCGAACACTTCGCCGATCCACCCCGCCTCGATCATCGCCTTCATCTGCACCATCGCGGGTACCGCCTGCATGAAGGCGTCGACCACCGCGACCGTCCCGGCCTTCCGCCACGCATCGGTCATTGCCTGAGCGTCGGCCAGATCCTTGGCGAAGGGGATGCCGTTATAGACATGTTTGCCCGCGCCGAGCGCCGCCATCACCATGGCGAAGCGCAGTGGTGGCCGCGTGCCGCAATCGACGATGTCGATCTCGGGATCGGCCGCCATCGCGCGGAAATCGTGAAAGGCGCGCGCGACCTTGAAATCATCGGCCGCCTTCGCCGCCGTCTCGGGCCGCGAGGTACAGATCGCGGTCACCTCGACCCCGTCGAGGCTGCGCCAGGCGGGCAAATGTGCCTTGGCGCCCCAGGCGGCACTGATGATACCGACGCGAAGGGGAGGGGACATGGCGGCCTCCGCGCTCAGGCGATGGCCTTGCGGTTCTTCAGATCCTCGATGCGGTCCCAATCGAGCCCCAATTCCATCAGGAACAGCTCGGTATGCTCCGACGCCTCGGGCGCGCGGGTGTTCTCGACGCCCGCGTGGTTGAACTGCACCGGGTTGGCGACCAGCCGGATCGGCGCGCCGCCGTCGGCGCTTTCGACCTCGAAAATCAGGTCGTTCGCCAGCACCTGCTCGTCGCTCGCAACGTCATGCACCGACTGATAGGCCGCCCATTGCCCCTTCATCGTCTTGAGATGCTGGGTCCAGTAATCGAAAGACTTCGCCGCAATCGCGGCCTTGACCAGCGGATAAGCCTCCGCCGCATTGGCCATGATCGCCTCGGCGGTCGAGAAGCGCTCATCCTGCGCCGCCTCGGGGATGCCGAGGTGCCCGAACACATCGTCGATATAGGGGCCCGGCGACAGCACGGTCAGGTTGATGAACTTGCCGTCCGACGTCTTGAAGACGCCCATGAAGGGGTTGGTCCCGACCGACTGCCCGCCGCCGGGCATCAGATTCTCGAACGGATCCTTGTCCAGTTCCATCGCGACGTCGACCGAACAGGCGGTGGCCCAGATACCCGACGACAGGAGCGAGACGTCGACCTCTGTCGCCTCGCCGGTGCGCTCGCGGTGAAACAAGGCTGCGGCGATCCCGCCCGCAATGTTCATGCCGCCGATCGTGTCGCCATAGGCCGGCCCCGGCTGCGTCAGCGGCCCATCGAGCGCCTTCGGCGTCACCAACACCGCCGACCCGCCGCGCGCCCAGTAAGCGGTGCTGTCGAACCCGCCCTTGTCGCGCTCGGGGCCCTTGTCGCCGAAGGCGCTGCCGCGGACATAGATGATGTCGGGATTCGCCGCGCGGATATGCTCGATGTCGATCTTGAGCTTCTGTCGCGCCGAGGGGAGATAGTTGGTCAGGAAGACGTCGGCGGTCTTCGCGATCTCATAGAGCAGCTCGCGGCCCTCCTCGGTCGAGATGTCGATCCCGACGCTGCGTTTCCCACGGTTCGGATGCTGCATCAGCGACGAGCGCTGCGGGTTGACCGCGAGCCGTTGCAGCATCTGGATGCCGCGCTGGGCGTCGCCGCGCACCGGATGCTCGATCTTGATCACATCGGCGCCCCAGTCGGTCATCACCCCGCCCGCCGCGGGGACGAAGGTGAATTGCGCGACCTCGAGGACGCGGATGCCCTCCATGACCTTTGTCATCGCCTTAGCTCCCTATTCGGCGTGAAAGCTGATCACCTTTTGATAGGTGAATTCGTTGAGGCCATCCTCGCCATATTCGCGGCCATAGCCCGAGCGCTTGATGCCGCCGAAGGGCGCGTCGGACTGCATCGTCCCCGCGCCGCCGTTGATCGACACGCCGCCGGTGCGGATTTTCAGCGCCATGCGATAGGCTTCGCCGGCATCGGCCGAGTAGATCGCGCCCGACAGCCCGAAATCGCTATCGTTCGCCATGGCGATCGCCTCGGCATCATTGTCGAAGCCGATCACGGCGCCGATCGGCCCGAAGACCTCTTCCTGCGCGATCCGGCTGTCGTTCTTCACATTGTCGAACAGGGTCGGCTCGTAATAATAGCCCTTGTCGAGCCCGTCGGGCCGCTTGCCGCCCGCGACGAGCGTTGCGCCCTCGTCCTGAGCGATCGCGACATAATCCTCGGTGCGTTTGCGCGCGACTTCGCGGATCAGCGGGCCATAATTGACGCTGGGGTCAGCCGGATTGCCGATCTTGAGATGGCCGAGCATCGCCTTCATCGCCTCGACGAACTGCGGCCGGACGCTGTTGTGGACCAGATGGCGCGTGGTGAGCGCGCAGCCTTGCCCGCCATGCGTCGTGAACCCCATGATCCCCGCCGCCGCGGCTTTGGCGATATCGGCGTCGGCGCGGACGATCAGCGCCGACTTGCCGCCGAGTTCCATCACGATGCGCTTCAGCGTCGGCGCCGCCTGCGCCTGGATCATCGATCCGACCTTGTCCGATCCGGTGAAGTGGACGAGGTCGACGCGCGGGTCGGTGGTCAGCAGCTTGCCCGTCTCGACATCGCCGGTGACGATGCTCAGCACCCCCTTGGGCAGCCCGACCTCGTCGGCAATCTCGCCGAGGATCAGCGCCTGCATCGGCGTATAGGGCGAGGGTTTGAGCACCACGGTGCAGCCGACCGCGAGCGCCGGAATGACCTTGCCGATATTGAGGAAGAAGGGGAAGTTGTAGGGCGAGATCGCCGCGACGACGCCGACCGGTTCGCGGCTGACGACCCCGGTGCCCAGCGTCGTGCGGCCGAGCGCGTTGGGGGTCAGCTCCACGGGCAGCGACGAGACGGCGGGGCGCGAGGCGACCTCGATCGTCCGCCGCGCATGCTTCATCGGGATGCCATATTGCAGGAATTCCGCGAGCATCCGCGTCGCGCCCGCTTCGGCCACGATCATGTCGACGATTTCGCCCTTGCGCGCGTCGAGCGCATTGAGGAAGCGCGTCAGCACCGCCTGCCGCTCGGCGACCGGCATAGTGGCCCAATCGCCCTGGTCGAACGCCGTCCGCGCCGCGCCGATCGCCGCGTCGACCTGCGCCGCGCTGCCGACGGGGGCCTCGATCAGCAGGCTCTCGTCGGCGGGATTGATCACCGCCTCGCGCTGGTCGGTCTTCTGCCATTCGCCGCCGACGTAGATGGCGTCGTCATATTTCAAGAAAGCCATGTTGTTGTCCTTATGAAACGGCTTTTGCGTCCCAGACGATCGGCAGGTTGCGGATCGACAGCAATCCCGGGATCACCGTGGTATCGGCCCCCGGCTTCAGGCGGAAGGGCGGCACGCGCGACAGCCATTCGGCGAGCAGCACGCGCAACTCGCGCCGCGCCAGATGCGCGCCGAGGCAGATATGCACCCCGCCGATCAGCGTGAAATGGCGGTTGTTCTTGCGTTCGGGGTCGAAATCGCGCGGGCAGGCGAACTGCTTTTCGTCGAAATTGCCCGAACTGTTGATGCAGGCGATCCAGTCGCCTTCCTTCAGCTCGACGCCGTGCCAGGTGAAGTCCTTTTTGATCCGCCGCCCGCTGTTGACAAGCGGCTGGACGCGCAAAAATTCCTCGACCGCGCTGTTGATGATCTCCGGATTGGCGCGGATGCGCGCTTGGAGTTCGGTGTCGAGCGCCATGCGGCGGAACATCTGGCTGATCGTCGAGGCGACGGTGTCGAGCCCGCCGAGCCACAGGAACCAGGTCATGCCGATCGTCTCGTCGGGGGTCAGCGGCTGGCCGTCCATCTGGCCATTGGCGATATAGCTGCCCAGCGTCTCGTCGGGGTTCGCCTGCTTTTCGGCGATGAAACCGCGGAGGTATGCGAGGATGCCCTTCACCGCCTCGGCCTTGGCGCCGATGTCGGGGTTGTGCAGGATCGCATATTCCCATTCGAGGAACTGGTCGAACATGCTGAAGGGAAAGCCCATCAGGTTCAGGAAGACGCGGACCGGATAGATGCGCCCGAAGTCATAGGCGATGTCGACCTCGCCGTCCTTCACCACCGCATCGATCATCTCGGTGACGATCGCGCGGATCTTGGGCTCCATGTCGTTCATCGCGACCGGCGTGAACCAGGGGTTCAGGAACTTGCGGTAGCGGCCATGGTCGGGCGGATCGATGCCGAGCGGGATCGACGGGAATGTCTCGCCCGCGAGCGCCTGGAACTGCGCCGCGCCTTCGGTCGAGAAGATGTCGTTGTCCTCATAGACGCGGCGGATGTCTTCATAATGCGACACTGTCCACGCGCCATGCTGTCGTCCGCTCGTCGGCCAGGGGTAATAGAGGATACGCGGCACGTCGGGGTCGCGCATCACGTCCGACGGCAGATAGGGATCGGGCAGGTCGAAGGCGATCTGGCCCTGCGCAAAGCGCGTGTCGAGCACCCGCTCGGGCGGCACATGCGCGGGCACCGGCGGGGCGTCCGCCGGGGCATGCGCGATCGGACAGCGGGAAAGCGTCGTCTCGGTCATCGGTCGTCCTCCGCTCAGGCCGAGGCGAACATGCGTTCGATGTCGCCCGAGGTAATCGGCCGGCGCGCCTTGCCGATCGCGTCCATGCTGTCGGTCTTGAGCCCGCCGAGATTGTGTCGCGGGCTGACATCGACATCCTTGCCCAGTTCGCGCAGGTGCCCGACAGTGCAATTCTCGCGTCCGCCGTTGAGCGCGAAAGCGTCGAAGCTATATTCGCGCATCACATTGAGGTGGGTGATCTTGTCGATGATGGTCTTGTCGAGCCCGTTGACCGATGCCCACAGATATTCGGGGACATTGGGCCACACCGTGTCCGAATGCGGATAATCGCATTCATAGGCGACCATGTCGGTGTTCATATAATCGAGGTTCTTCACCCCGAACTGGTCGTCGATGAAGCAGCAGATGATGTGTCGCTTGAACAGGTCCGAAGGCCGCTCGCCATTAAAGTCGGTGAAGGTCCATTCGTGATGATGCTCGTGCGTGAAATCGGCGCGCTCGAGGAAATAGGGGATCCAGCCGATGCCGCCTTCGCTGAGCGCCATGCGCAGGTCGGGGTAGCGCTGCCAGAATTTCGCGAAGGTCCAGTCGGCGGCCGAATTGGCGATCGAGATCGGCATCGCGGTGATCCACGCGTCGATCGGGCTCTCGGGCGACGGATGCATCGCCCGCGCGCCGGTGCCGATATGGCAGTTGATCACCATCTTGTAGTCGGAGCACGCCTTCCAGAAGGGCTCCCAATATTCGTTATGGATGCTCGGCAGGCCGATGTTCGACGGGTTATCGGAAAAGCTGACCGCATGGACGCCGAGGTCGCTCATCCGCTTCAGTTCGGCGAGCGTGTCGTCCATGTTCCACATCGGAATGAGGCACATCGGGATGAAGCGGCCGGGGGCGGCGGCGCACCATTCCTGCACATGCCAGTCGTTCCACGCGCGGCAGGCGAGCAGCGCCTCCTCGGGATCCTTCTGCGCCATGGTGACGAAGGTGCCGCCGGCAAAGCTCGGCATCGTCGGGAAGTTCAGCGAGGCGAGGACGCCGTTGGCATTCATGTCGTCGACACGCAGCTTGGGGTCATAGGTACCGGGACGAAGCTGTTCGAAGGCGCTCGGTTCCATGCCATATTCACTGCGCGGGCGTCCGACGACGGCGTTGAGCCCGATGGTCGGGAAGCGCTGGCCGTTCCACGACCAGATATCCTTGCCATTGTCCTGCACGATGCGCGGCGCGCGGTCCTTCTTGCCCTCGGGATAGTGGCGGATGAAGGCCTCGGGCGGCTCGACCGCATGATCGTCGACGCTGATGATCACCATGTCGTCCATCTGCATGGCGACTCTCCTCTCAAATGGTTTGTTGTTGGGTTCATCATCGCAAAAATTGACGATGTGTCAACTCTTGGTTTATGACATAGTTAAATAAGTGGGAGAGAGATATGGTCGCCCGAACATTGCCCGCGATCGACCGCGACAATGAAGCCTACTGGACATGGGGCCGCGAGGGGAAGCTGGCGATCCACCGCTGTGCATCCTGCGAATATTTCGTCCATCCGCCAGTGCCTTTCTGCCCGCACTGCGAAAGCCGCGACGTCGCGCCGCAGGCGGTGTCGGGGCGGGGCAGGGTGGTGACCTTCACCGTCAATCATAAGGCATGGTTGCCCGATCTCGCCGATCCATACATACTCGCACTCGTCGCGATCGCGGAGCAGGACGATGTGCGCATCCCCTGCAACATTGTCGAATGCGACATCGACAAGGTGGATTTCAACATGAAGGTCGAGGTCGTCTTCGAACCGGTCGAAGACCTGTGGGTCCCGCTCTTTCGTCCGGTGACCGCATGATGCGCTTCGCCGAGAAGGACACTGCGATCACCGGCGTCGGCATGTCCGAAGTATCACGCGGCGCCGACAAGTCGGCGCTGGCCCTCACCGTCGACGCTGCACTCGAAGCCATCGCCGACGCCGGCCTCTCCCGCGCCGACATCGACGGCATCGCTACCTGGCCCGGCGAGCGCGCCGACGGATCGGGCTTCTCGCCCGTCGGCTGCGCCGCCTTGCAGGACGCGCTGCGGCTCGAGCTCGGCTGGTACGGCGGCGGCGGCGAAGCGCCCGGCCAATATGGCGCGGTGTTCAATGCGATCGGCGCGATTGCGGCGGGCCTCTGCCGCAACGTCCTCATCTTCCGCACCATGTACGAAGCGACCGCGCGCAAGACCGCCTATGCCAACAGCTTGCTCCGCGAGGGGCAAAGGCAGGCGGGTCCCTTCGCCTGGTATGCCCCCTATTACACCTATGCCGCCGCGCTCCAGCAGGCGCTCTTCTTCAACCTCTATGTCCACAAGAGCGGCATCCGTCCGGATCAAGTTGGGCAGATTGCGGTGAACCAGCGCCGCAACGCCGCGCTCAACCCGAAAGCCATCTACAAGGTGCCGATCACCATCGACGACTATCTGGCGTCGCCGGTCATCGCGACCCCGCTGCGCCTCTACGATTGCGACGTCCCGATCGACGGGGCCGCGGCGATCATCGTCTCGCGCATGGATGTCGCGCGGACCCTCAAGAACCCGCCGATCCGCATCGATGCGATCGGCTCTTCGATGCGCTACCGCAACAGCTGGACCCAGCTCGCCGAACTCGACACGCAGGCGCAGCCCAAGGTCGCCGAGATGATGTGGTCGCGCACCGACCTCAAGCCCGCCGACGTCGATATCGCGCAGCTTTACGACGGCTTCAGCTTCCACACGATCAACTGGCTCGAAAATTTCGGCTTCTGCGAACGCTATGGCGCCAAGGACTTTATCGACGGCGGCCACCGCATCGCGCTCGATGGTGAGCTGCCGGTCAACACCGGCGGCGGCGCGATGTCGGGCGGCCGCCTCCATGCCTATGGCGCGGTCCATGAAGCCTGCACCCAGCTTTGGGGCCGGGCAGGGGCGCGGCAAGTGCAGGGCGACCCGCAGGTTTGCGCCACCTCGACCTCGGGCGGCCCGCTCGCCGGAACCATGCTGCTCGTCCGTGATTAGGCTTGCCAGACGATCTTGCCGCCGATCAGGGTCAGGCCCACGCATCCCAACGCGGCGGGGTCATCCGGCCAATCGTAAAGGATGAGATCGGCGGCGGCGCCGACCGCGAGTGGCCCGGCCTGATAGAGCGCCAGCGCTGCCGCCCGGTCGATGGCTTCGTCCGCGCCGATGATGCTGCCGCCGCGGGTCAAACGGTCGGTGGCAGCGCGCAGCGCGATCCACGGATTGGCATCGCCATAAGGCGCATCGGATCCCGCGCGCACCACGATTCCGCCGCGCTGCAAGGACCGTAACCGATAGAGATCGCCGAGTTCATGGTAGCCCAGCTGTTCGAGATAGCGGTCGCCGCGGTCGTGAATGAAATTGGGCTGGGTGACGGCGATAAGGCCCGCCGCGGCAATGTCGGCAATCAGGCTTGCGGCGATCATCCCGCCATGCTCGATCCGGTCGCCGGGACGCGCGCCGCCCGCCATCGCGAGCGCTTCGAGATAGAAGAGCAGTTCGCCCAACGTCACGCAATGTGCCGCGACCGCGCGGCCCAGCGCGCGTGCCGAAGCGATCCGCGATACCACCGTCGCGACCGGCGGCAGGTCGTCTTCGTGGTCGCGTCCGTCAAGGTGGTGTAATTTCGGCTGTGGCCGTGGGCCATCGTCAGGCGGCTTTGGCGGTGATGTGTAGGGGCTGATTTTCCTCCTCGATCATGGGTTGGTTGAGTTCGGCCATGCCTTCGATCTGCATGTATCGGTGCTGGAGCTGCCACTCGTCGTTCTGCTCCATCAGCACAGCCCCGACGAGGCGGATGATGCTGTCTTCGTTCGGGAAGATTCCGACGACGTCGGCGCGGCGCTTGACCTCCTTGTTGAGCCGCTCGAGCGGATTGGTTGAGTGTAACTTCGTGCGGTGCTGGGTGGGGAAGCCGGTGTAGGCGAGCACGTCGGTTTCGGCCTCGTCCATGCAGGCGCCGAGCTTGGGCCAACGGGTGCGCAACTGGTCGGCGACCTGTCGCCAGACCTGCGTTGCGCTTTTCTGATCGGGCTGCAGGAAGACCTGGCGGATCGCGGCGGCGACGACAGTGTTCTGGCCCTTGGGCACATAGGACAGGGCATTGCGCATGAAGTGCACCCGGCAGCGCTGCCAGGTGGCGCCCATGACGCGGGTGATCGCGCCCTTGAGGCCCTCGTGAGCATCGGAGATGACCAGCTTCACGCCGGTAAGACCGCGCCGAACAAGGTCCTTCAGGAAGTCGGACCAGAAGACCTCCGCTTCCGAGGGGCCGATATGCAGGCCGACGATCTCGCGCCGGCCCTCGGTGTTGACGGCCATGGCGATTATTGCGGCAACGCTGATGATCCGCCCGCCTTCGCGTACCTTGAGATAGGTGGCATCGAGCCAGAGATACGGCCATTCGCCGGTGAGCGGGCGTTTCAGAAAGGCATGGACGCGCTCGTCAATGTCCTTGCAAAGCTTGGAGACGGTGGACTTGGAGATGCCGGTCATGCCCATGGCCTGGACGAGTTCATCGACCCGCCGGGTGCTGACCCCGCCGATCCACGCTTCCTGGATCACCGCAACCAGCGCTTTCTCGACCATCTTGCGGGGCTCAAGGAAGCCCGGAAAATAGGACCCAGCACGCAGCTTGGGGATTTTCAGGTTCAGCGTGCCTACCCGGGTATCCAGCGAACGGTCGCGATAGCCGTTGCGCCAGGTCGCGCGCTCGCTGCTGCGTTCGTGGCGACCCGCGCCGATCAGGCCATCAACGTCGGCCTCCATGATCAGCTGCAGCACGTTCTCGGCGATGGTGCGCAAAAAATCCGGTTGGCCGCCCTTTGCAGCCAGCTCTTCGATCAGTAATCTGTCCTCGGTCATCGGGAACTCCTCTTCGTCACGGTTGAAGTGTGCAAACTCCACCATAACGATGAACCCGGTGGCCACCAGCGACGCCGCATTCCGGGGTGGGGCATGCCCCACCCCGGAATACACCATCGCCTACACCGGAAATTACACCACGAGCGCGGACGCTAACGTCTTCGTCGAACAGCAATTTGACCGGGCCCAGTGTATAACCCTCGCCCGCCGGCAGCGCCTCGGTCCCCATGATCGTCAGCCGCTGCGGCATCGCGCCGGCAAGAATCGCGGCTTCTTCGGCGCCATTGGCCGCGCCCGCGTCGGTTACGCCGGTCACGCCCCACTGCGCCAGCCGGTCGCCCAATGCCGCCAGCGAAGGCGGCGAACCCCCGATCCGTTCGCGCAGCCAGGCATCGCCGCGCCGGATACGTCCATTCGGACTCCCGCCCGCATCGCATTCGACGCAGGCAGGGAAGGGCGCTTCGCCAAGTCTTGCCAGACCGGCGCTGTTGAGGATCCAGTAGCCGCCGGTGCGGTCCTGTAGCCGCAGCGGCCGGTCGGGTAGCCATTCGTCGAGCAGCACGCGATCGGGCAGCCCTGCGGCCCGCTCGTCATAGCCGATCGCGCGCACCCATTCGCCCGGCGGCCCCGCTCCGGCCCGCAGGCGTGCGATTATGGTATCGGCGTCGCGGGCGCCGGCAAGGTCCACCGAGTCCATGCGCGCTGCAGTCGCCAACAAGTGCAGATGATGATCGTGAAATCCCGGGCCAATGACCAGACCGCGTGCGTCGATCTCCGCGCCCGCTCTGGCAACTTCGCTTCCCAGCGCCGCAATCCGCCCGTTGCGTATGCCGACCGAAAGCGGATGACCGTCGGCGTCACGGGCATTGCGGATAAGCAGATCGAACGATGCGCTCATGCGATCGCTCCGGCAAAATGCGCCGCGGTGCCCGCCAGCGGCACGTCGAGCAAACCGCTTCGTCCATCGGCCAACGCTTCGAGCGCGAGGGTTGCCGCGGTGAGCCCCGTCAGCGGATCGGCCAAGGCGTCGCCGATGAAATTGGGCGTTCCGCCCAGCCAGCGCACCAACCCGCCCGCCGCGGCGCAATCGTCGCCGAAGCCGACGCGCATCGCCGCCGCGCCGCGCCAGCCATGCGCGGTGATCGCAACCCACAAGAGCCCGGGGTTGCGCGCGAACAAGCTGGCTTCATCCAGCCCGAGGCGCGCCAGCGCATGCGGCCGCGCCGCAGTGATCAACACGCGGGCACGCCCGATCGTCGCGATCAGGTCGGGATCGCCCAATTCCATCGTCACGCGCTGCTTGGCGCCGTTGAGCCGCGCGTCGAGCGCGGGCATATGGTGCGATGTCGGATCGGGCCGCCCCGGGCTTTCGATCTTCACCACTTCATGGCCGGCTTCGGCGAGCAGTCCGGCGCAATAGGGGCCCGCCCACAGCGCCGAGAGGTCGACGACCATGCCGTCGCGGGCTGCGCCGACCGGCAATTCGGGCGGCGTTACGGGGGCTGCCTCGCCGACAATCGCGACGGGGAGATGGAGGGCTTGCGCGGCCGCCCCCATCTGTCCGGCAGGGCGATCGGCTGCGGCGGCAACGATGGCGTCCCACGGGTCGGTGTCGAAAGATGCGCCGGTCCACGCGGGAACGAGGTCGCGGTCGTCGTCGCGCGCCAGCGACACCGCCAGCCAGCCGTCTTGGCACGCGACCAGCCGGCAATGTCGGTTCGGCGACCACAGGCCGGGCTCTTGCAACGCGAGGTCGTCGCCGCGTGACAAGGCCTGCCGCGCGTCGAAAGCGACCCTGCCGTCCGATGCCGCGACCAGCCGCTCGCCGGCGGCGGCGACCGCGTCGAGCAGGGCGGTCATGTAGCGTCCTCGATGGCGTGGATCAGACCCCATTCGCGGGCGATGCGCGCATCTATCCGTTTCCCCGACAGCAGCATCCAGTAGCTGCGGTGCCGCCCGATCGCGCGCGCAACCGTGGCGGTACCGCCCGCGCCGGGGATCAGCCCCATCGCCAGTTCGGGAAGCTGGAACCATGCATCCTGTGCCGCGACGCGGCGATGCGCGGCCGCGGCGACCTCAATCCCCGATCCCACACAGGCGCCATGCAGCCGGACCGTTCCCCGCTCGCCCAGCGCGTCGAGCGCGCGGGCGCAGCTATGCAGCACCCGCACCGTGTGCGCTTCCGCAAGATCGGTCGCGGTTCCGAATTCGGCCAGCGCGCCGCCGGTCGAAAAACAGCGTCCCGCGCCCTGCAGGGTCACGGCGGGCCTCGTCGGATCGTCGAGCGCATTGGCAAGCGCTTCGTACAGCGCGTCGCGCATTGTTACTGTCATCGCGTTGCGGTTCGCGGGATGGTTCAGAGTCAGTGTGAGGCGGTCGCCTTGCCGTGCGGCGGTTACCGGCTCGACCGGCGGCAGGGCGCGCGCGTCGGGCGCGGAGCGAACTCGCCAGCGCCGGAATTCTTCGCCGCCGAGCAGCGCCGAATAGGCAAGCGATTCGACCGCCAATGCATCGGCAAGCGGCAGATTGGTCGTCAGCCGCAACACCTGCGCCGCAATGGTGGCGGCCAGCGGCTTGGCGTGCGCGGCGTGGGCGAGCTGTGTTACTGCCGTATCGAAACGCTGCCTGCCGACCGATACCCACGGGCGCGGCGCATTCTCCGCCGTCGTCACCAGCATGTCGAAATCGTCCGCGCCGACTGGCGGCAGGGCGCCATCGCGGTCGAGGCCGATGACCGCCGCCTGGATCGGCGCGACGGGGCGCCGCCATGTCGCGGCGTCTACGACCAGAACCGGTACGCCGCCCGGGGCGGAGAGCCGGTCGGCGTCGAGATGGTCGGCGATCGTCATCGCGCCTTCCTATCCGGCGCAAACCTCTTCCGCCAGTTCGGCCTTGAGGACGCGGCGGAGCAGCTTTCCGGTCTCGTTGTACGGCAGCTCGCGGCGGAAGAACCATTGTTCGGGCGTCTTGGTCGAGCGAAGCCGGCTCCTGATCATCGCCGCCATCGCGTCCGTGTCGGGCGAACCCGATCGCGACACGATCACCGCGACGACCTTCTCGCCCCATTTCTCGCACGGAATCCCGAGGACGGCGCAGTCGGCGATATCGTCGAAGCTGCGCAGCAGGTCCTCGATCTCGCCGGGCGAGATATTCTCGCCGCCACGCACGATCACGTCGTCCAGCCGCCCCTCGACGAACAGATAGCCGCCTTCGTCGAGCCAGCCGGCGTCGTTGGTTGCGAACCAGCCGTCGTCGGCGATCACCTTTTTGTGCAGATATTCGCCCGAAACCTGTTCGCCGCGAACATGGATTTCGCCATGCTCGCCGATACCGCACGGCGCCCCGTCATCGCGGCGGATCTCGAGCTCGATGCTCGGGAGCGGCTGGCCGACCGAGGCGATGCGGCGGCGGATTGCGGGGTCGTCGGAGGCAAAGGCGATGCGGTGATCCTCTGCGCCCAGCAGCGCGATCGTCGAGCTGGTTTCGGTAAGGCCATAGGCGTTGACGAAATCGACGTGCGGCAGCCGGGCCAGGGCGCGGGCAATCACCGGCTCGGGCATCTTGCCGCCGCCATAGGAGAGCGCCCGCAGCGACGGCAACGTCTCGCCGGTCTCGGCCATCACGTCGAGAATCCGGTCAAGCATCGTCGGCACGACCATGGCGTGGGTGATCCGCTCGGTCGCAGCGATGCGAACCCAGTCCTCGGCCGTGAAGGCGGGCAGATAGACGATGCGCCGTCCGCCATAGGCGGCGGTCAGGATCGCCGAGATTCCGGCGATATGATAGGATGGCACGCTCACCAGCGTCGCCTCTTCCTCGCCGGCGCCGAGGAATTCGACCGTCGACATGACATAGGAGGTCAGGTTGGCGTGGCGCAGCACCGCCGCTTTCGGATCGCCGGTCGTGCCGCTGGTGAACAGCAGCACCGCTATATCGTTTTCGGCTTCGGGCAGATCGACCGGTTCGGGCGCGGCGCCGGTCATGAATTCGGCTTCGAACGCGCTGCGCCCGACGAGTTCGATGCCGTCGACGGGGGCGATGCGCGGCAGCATCGCGTCATCGGCGATCAGCACGGCGGGCGCACTCCGCGCGACGAGCCGGTTCAGGTCGGCGTCGGCGAGGCGGTAGTTGAGCGGAACGAAGGGCGTCCCGGCCATACCGCTCCCGAAAAGCAGCACGGGGAGGGCATCGCCGTTCATGCCGAGGAAAGCGGTATTGGCCAGGCCTTTGGCCGCGAGCCATTCTGCAACCCGGCTGGCGCGGGCGCGATAGGCGTCGAAGTCGAGCGTTTTCCCGAGCCCGCCGAGCGCGAGGCGGTCGGGGCAGGCATCGGCGGCAATATCGAGCAGGAGCGGCGTGCGCATGGCGGGTCAGTCCGAAGCGGGAAGCGGCTTGGCGCCCTTGACCGTCATCGGCGTGCCATTGAACGCAAGCGAGCCTTGCCCCGCCTTGGCGCCGAGAACCTCGAGCCCGCTATCCTCGTCGACATAGCGCTTGCCGATCGCCACGCCCTCGGAAAAGTCGGGGCTGATGTCGCCGGTCGGGGCGACTGCATCGTCGATCGGCAGCACCGCTGCGCCGCCACACTGCAGCTCGCCGGCAGCTTTCGGCGGGCGCACGACGACCAGTTGCGCGTCGCATACCGCGCTTTTCCAGCGCGAACCCGGTTTGAGGTCCATTGTCTCTCCATCCTTTCCCGTTGCCCTTGGGCTTTGCCACCGTCTCGGCGTTCGTTCGCCAATATGTCAATCGACATAGAAAGTAAACGTAGTTATATAACTCAAAAGCAGCGAAGGGATTGCGATGCATCCACGGCATTTTGCGCGAACCGTACCCGACCGTCCGGCGGTCGTCATGGCGGCGAGCGGCGACGCGACAAGCTATGCGGCGCTCGAGGAGGTGGCGAACCGTGGCGCCCGGCTCTTCCGTTCGCTCGGCATCGGCGCGGGCGACACGATCGCGATCTGGCTCAAAAACTGTCTCGAATATTACCACATCTATTGGGCCGCACAACGCGCGGGCCTGTATATCTGCCCGATCTCGACGCAACTGACCGCCGAAGAGGCGGCTTATATCCTGACCGACAGCGGTGCGCGGCTGCTCGTCGCCCACGCCGATGTCCCTGCCGCCGCCGTGCTTGTCCGGGATCGCGCGTCGCTTGCGCAGGGCGTCGAGGCGATTTTCGACATCGGCGACGATCTGAAGGGGATTCCGTCATGGCACGCCGCTCTGGCGGAGCAACCGGCCGAAAGGATTGCTGACGAGACCGCCGGCTATCACCTTGTCTATTCGTCGGGAACGACCGGACGGCCGAAGGGGATTCGCCTGCCGCTCAGCGGCGAAGCCGCCGATGCGCCGCATATGCTCGCCGAGCGGATTTCGGGGCGCTACGGCGTCGGCGAAGCGAGCGTGCTGCTGTCGCCGGCGCCGCTCTATCACACCGCCCCGCTGGTCTATGGCATGGCGGCGCACCGGCTCGGCGCGACGCTGGTGGTGATGGAGCGTTTCGATGCCGAGGCGGTGCTGCGCCTGATCGAGCGTCACCGTGTGACCTTCATGCAGATGGTGCCGACGATGTTCGTGCGGCTGCTCGCGCTCCCCGACGATGTGCGGACACGTTACGATCTCTCCTCGCTCCTGAAGATCGTCCATGCTGCGGCGCCATGTCCGGTCGAGATCAAGCGGCGGATGATCGAATGGCTCGGCCCGATCATCTATGAATATTACGGCGGATCGGAGGGGAACGGATCGACCTTCATCACGCCGCAGGAGTGGCTCGCTCGTCCGGGTTCGGTCGGCCGCGCCGATTGGGGAACGCTGCATATCTGCGACGAGGAGGGGGAAGAGGTGCCCCCGGGCGTCGATGGCCTCGTATACTTCGAAGGCGGCTGGGACTTCCAGTATCTGAACGACCCCGCTAAGACGCGCGATGCGCGCCATCCCGTGCATCCCGGCTGGAGCACGCTCGGCGACATCGGCCACCTTGACGACGACGGCTATCTCTATCTGACCGACCGCAAGAGCTTCATGATCATCTCGGGCGGGGTAAACATTTATCCGCAGGAAGCCGAAAATCTGCTGATCCTGCATCCAGAGGTCGCGGATGCCGCCGTGATCGGCGTGCCGCACCCCGAGATGGGCGAAGCGGTGAAGGCGGTGGTGCAACCGAAATCATGGGACGACGCCGGTCCCGAACTGGCATCGCGGCTCATCGAATATTGCCGGGCGCATCTCAGCCACCTCAAATGCCCGCGTTCGGTCGACTTCGACCCGGCACTGCCCCGGCATGAGACGGGCAAGCTCTACAAGCAGGAAATCCGGGCGCGATACTGGCCGAAGGCGTGATCGGCCAACGCGCTTTCATTCGCTATCGGCAAGGAACTGCCGGCTCGCCATCGCGAACAGGATCGCGGCCGGCGCGAGTACGGCAGCCATGATCATCAGCGCATAGCGGAGGCTCTGGATGCCGAAGTCCGGCGCGAGGAGATCGCTGATCCAGCCGGTCGCGAGCGGTCCCAGCGTCAGCCCGATGGCGTTGATCGACGCCATGACGATCGCCGAAGCGGTCGCGCGACGCGTCGGGCCGCAAATATGCTGCACAGATGCGAAGACCGCCGGAAGAGCGGCAAAGAGAAGCGCCATCAACACTCCGGCCCAAAAGAGAAATCCGGCGAGCGACTGCGAACCGAACGCCAGCCAGGCGACGGGCATGGCGATGACGTAGCTGCCCGCCGGCCACCAGACGAGCCATCGCGGATCGCGCCGGGTGAGCCGGTCGCAGACGATGCCGCCGACGATCGAGCCGACGATTGTCCCGATTCCGCTACTGATGCCGTAGGTCGTTCCCGCCACCGCGACGTCGAGCTGCATGACCCGCATCAGATAGGCCGGAATGAAGATGATCGGCCCATAGGCGAAGAGCGAATAGATGGTGAAGCCGGTGATGATGAACCGGAAGGAGGGCTTTTTCATCAGTGCCGAAGCTTCCTGCCGGAAGGCGGGGCGCGGTCCCGACAGGCTTTCGTCGCGGAGGCGCGGCGGTTCGCGCAGGATGAGCGCGGCGAGCACGGCGATCGGCAGCGAGGCCGCCCCCATCACGATGAACGCCATGCGCCAGCCGTGGCTGTGGGCCAGCCAGCCGCCGGCAACGAGCGCCACCGTGCCGCCGAAGGTGACCGCAGAGGATAGTACGGCAAAGGCCTTGGCCCGGGCGTCCGGCGGAAAATAATCGGCGACCAGCGCATGACTGACCGGCACCGCCCCTCCTTCGCCGATGCCGACGCCCATCCGGGCAACGAACAGGAAGACGAGCGAGGTGGCGAAACCGCAGAGAACCGTCATGACGGTCCAGAGCATGAAGGCGACGATCAGCCAGAGCTTGCGATTGCCATGATCGGCCGCGCGCGCGAAGGGGATGCAGGACAGGGCATAGCAGAGGGCAAACGGCGCCCCGCCAAGCGCACCGAGCATGCGGTCGTACAAGCCATATTCCAGCCGGATATGCTCGAGCACGACGGGCAGGAGCTGCCGGTCGGCATAGCTTGCGACGGCGATGAGAAACAGGACGATGAGGAAGAGCCAGCGCTGCCTCTCGGTAAATCGGGCCCACGGCTGAAATTCGGTCGTCGCGCCCGTCATGATCGCCTGTCCTCCCCGATGAACCGGTTGGCGATCGAACGCCCTGCATTGCTAAGGGCAAGGTTTGCCGGTTCTCTTCGCTATCCTCCAATAGAGAGGCGTTTGGCGTGCGGGGACAACTCAGTAATCCTCGCCCAATGGCGCAAATATTCTGATTCTGGACACAGGAGGCGGCCCGCTTATCCTGAATGCAGCACAAAGACTGCCCGGACACCACAATCGTCGCGGAGGGGTCGGACCTGCCCGAACGACAACATGGTGGAATTTATACTGCGAGAGGAGTGAATATGGCGACGGCGGATCAAACAACTACGGCTTCGCTGGCGGACATTCCGGCGCTCGCCGACGCTATCCTGTGCGACATGTTGTTTCCTTCACCGCCGACCGATGTGGAAGAAGAGCTGTTGGCGCGTCGCCAGACGGGATACTCCTATACGTCGCTGACGCTGGCGCAGGACAATGAAGCCGCCCCGTCGCAGGTCTATGCCACGCTCGCGAAAATGCGGCATTCGCTCAGCCTTCATCCCGACGACTTCATCGTAGTCGATAGCGTCGACGATATCCGCGAGGCGAAGCGCACGGGCAAGATCGGTGTCGGCTTCCACTTTCAGGGCAGCGAGGCCGTCGGCCGCGACCTGGCCAATGTCGGCGCCTATTACAAACTCGGCGTCCGCTGGATGCTGATGGCGTATAACTTCCAGAACAATGTCGGCACGGGCTGTATCGAAGCGCAGAAGAATGACGGCGGCCTGTCGGCCTTCGGCCGCGACCTCGTCGCCGAAATGAACCGCGTCGGCATGCTCGTCGATTGTTCGCATTCGGGGTACCGGACGACGATGGACGCGATGGAGGCATCGACCCAGGCGTGCATCTTTTCGCATTCCAATCCGCGTGCGCTCTACGATCACCCGCGCAACATCCGCGACGATCAGATCAAGGCCTGCGCCGCGACCGGGGGCGTGATCGGCGTGAACGGCGTGGGGCAATTCATCGGCGAGCCCGGCGGCGTAAAGGTCGACACGATCATCGCCATCATCGATTATATGGCGGATCTGGTCGGGCCGCAGCACATCGCGCTCGGGCTCGATTATATGACCCCCGGACACTGCGAGGCGCTTTATAATTTCTATAAGGGCAACGTCGCCAAGAAGATCGGTATGCCCGAGCTGCCCTGGGCCTTCCTCAGCCCGGCAACGGTCCCGCTGATCCTCGAGAAGCTGCTGGCGAAAGGGTATAGCGCCGAAGATCTTCGCGGCATCATGGGCGAGAATTTCCTGCGTGTCGCGGCGGCCGTCTGGAAATGAATTCGATTTCTCTGTCGGCCGGAAGGGCATTCTCCCGCCGATAGAGAATCCGTTGCAAATCAGCACGACAGGGGTAGAAAGCGCGACCGGGGCGAGGGAGTGGCATATGCTCATGATCGTTTCGCTATTGCTTTCGGCCATCATCGGCGCCGTGACCGACGATCTCGGTCTTCCGATCTGGCTGCTTTTCTTCCTTGCCGCGGGAGCCGCCGCCTTTCTGTTCCTGAAAGGCGGACAGGCCGAGCGGTTGACCAGCCTCAACCGATCGCGGCGGCGCTGGCGCCGCGAAGCCGCGGGTTATATCCTGCTGAACTTCCTGTATCTTTCGCTGGCCGGTACCGCCGCCTATGTGCTGATCGCACGGAGCGGCACCGTTTCATTCCACTGATCTGAGGCAATCGGCAAGGATTGGTGGTGGTGAGCCCTGCTGGGTTCGAACCAGCGACCTACTGATTAAAAGTCAACGAAGCCGTATCATATTGCGTCGCAGATGATGATATTGTGCGGTTGAGGTTCGTAAAATCGGCAGATTTTCGTCATTCGTCATCATAGATTTTCGTATCTTGTCATTTCTGGTTGTCGCTCGCATACTTACCGAGACACTTACTCAAGGGTGAGCAATGGCAATAACGAAGCGCACGGTGGATGCGGCCGAACTCCGCTCGGCGGCTTGGTTTCTCTGGGATGAAGGGAAGGGCGCCATTGCCGGGTTCGGCCTGCGGGTCAGTCCCGGCGGGGCAAAGGCCTACGTCCTGCAGTATCGGATGGCCGGCGCAAAGACCGATCGGCGCTACACCATTGGCAGACACGGTCCATGGACCCCCGATCAGGCCCGAGAACGCGCATCCGAGCTGCGACGCCTCGTCGATACCGGCGTTGACCCGTTCGACCATGACGCAGCGCGCGATGAAGCGAAGGAGCAGGAGCGGCGGGCCAATCTTGATCGCGACTTTTCGCGCGTCGCGGATGCATGGCTGAAAAGCTACAAGGTCGATGCCAAGGGGAAGCCGCGACGAGATTCGAGCCAGCGCATCGCGGCGACCGTCGTCCGGCATCTCAAGGGCCAATTCGAAGGCAAGCGCATCGACAAGATCGGCCGCGGCGATTTCAAGGCTGCGATCGACGCCATCGCGCCTGCAAAGGTTGCCATGCGGTCCAGCGTCTTCTCCTATGGTCGCATTCTCTGGAAATGGGCCTTTGAAGGCGAATTGGTAGACGACACCCCCTTTGCCCACCTCCGCGCGCCCGCGAAGCCTGCCAGCCGCCGCCGCGTGCTTGATGATGCCGAATTGCCGATCGTTTGGCGCGCGACCCGCAAAGTCGATTATCCGTTCGGTCCTGCGTTTCGGATCCTGCTACTGACCGGGCAGAGGCGCAGCGAGGTTTTTGGGATGCGCTGGGAGGAGTTGGACAAGGCAAAGGCCGTGTGGACCATCCCCGGCGATCGCACCAAGAATAAGGAACCGCATGCCGTGCCTCTGACGGGCATGGTGATGCAGGAGATTACCGCGCTCGTCCCTAAGCCAGGTTTATCGCCACAGGAGAAGTGGCCGAGGTCGGGGCTCATCTTCACGACTAACAACAAGACGCCGGCTAGCGGGGTTTCGAAGGCCAAGGCGCGTCTCGACAGCGCTGTCGCGGACGCTGCCAAGGGTGAGGGCGTCGCGATCGAGGGTTGGCGCCTTCACGACCTTCGCCGTACGGCCAAGACCGGGATGCAGGCGCTCAAAATCTCGTCGGAAATATCGCAGCGCGTGCTCAACCACATATCGAGTCTAGATCCAATGGATCGCGTTTATGGGCTCTATGATTTCCTCGACGAGAAGCGCGAGGCGCTGGATGCGTGGGCGGGGCATGTCGCGGGATTGATCGCGCCGAAGGCCGTAGAGGCAGAGACGGCCTAGCTTCCTATCGCCTCCGATAGATCGTCTTCCCCATCGTCCGCGATCGGCGAGCTAAATAATAGCCCGGCCACAGAATGCGTAGACGGGCACCATCACGGGTCATCAGTCGGCCTAAGCGGGGGAAGGAAACCGCGACCTCTTGCCAGTCGTAGGTTTCGGGTTCGTCGTCGGTCATGGTGGGTCGCACTCGAATCAGAAGCCCCCGCCTCTGATCGTCGGCTGCGCGCCTTGTCGCACTTCGTCAACCTCGTTGCGATAAATCGCTAAGGGACTTGGCTGGCGAGCGCGACCCTCTAATGAGTAGCAACGCCATACCCTGAGGCTGCGCCTCACGACGATTGGCGACCAGTCGACGCAACTGTCCGACGGAATCGGATGGTTCGCAAAGCGCAACAATCCTTTTTTAAAGATCGGTTGGAACTGGCGCGGCGAGCATTCGTTGCATCGCCCGGACAGCGCTCGTTCGATATAAGGGGATACCAATGCCGACTATGGATAGCGTGCTGGGCGTCAGCATTCCCGATAACGATATCCGCATTCGGATCGAGGCAATGATCAGCGCGGTTGAGCCCTGCACTCCGATCGAGCGCGCGGCGCGCGCCGTCGGCGCTTGTGACGATATCGAAATCGACGGCTCGGAGAGGGGAGAAATGCTCTTTGGCCGCCGCGCCGATTGGTATGGAAAGCAGGCTCGGGCCGCCATTGAGACGTTGCGAGCGAGCGGTCCGGAACTGGCTCCCGAAGCCTTGTCGACGTTCCGGCGCCTGCAACGAGGCGGTGCCAGCGAGATCGAGATCATCGAAGCCTGCTTCGCGGCTATGATCGACGCAGCGCTGTCGGACTGATCCGTGCTGAGCTTGTGCGGCGACCAGCGCCGGGACGGACTTGCGCACGGATATTCCCCGGAACGAGAACGGACGCCTGCGGAATAATGCCCCGCAGTAATGAGTCACACCTAGTCCACGGCCTCGATATGGATCCAGTCGCGACCATCCCAGTAGCCGACATGCGTGGCCCCCGCTTTGCGGCCCTCGGACACCATCAGCGACCGCCAGTTTTCTGGGATCGTAAGCGGCCTCCAGCCGTCACCGATTTGGATAAGGCCGTACCAGCCGTTCAGAAGAGTGCTCCGACGTTCTGGCACAAATTGTTCTCGCTTATCCGGAGACGAAGTTCGACGTAGTCTCATCGTCGCCTCGCCACGCTGTGTCACTGGGTCATATTCTCCCGGAAGCGCGCCATGCTCTCAAGATCGGATGATCCAAGAGGCTGAACGAACCAAAGTCCGCCCCGGTTGCCTTCTGACCAGCGAACGACCGCGCGCCGCGTCAATTCTCCGCCTGGCAGGAGCAGGTTCAATTCGGTCCCGGGTTCGAGCATAACGGCAAAGCGGAAGCCGGCGCCTCGATGGGATATGTCGACAAGGTCTATCGGATATGAATTATCACGAAGCGTTATGATCGCGTCGGCCTCGATTGGGAGGCGAAGTGCTCGATGCCGTTCGGCAACCTGCTCTGACGCCAGCGCTTGCAAGGTGCCTGCTGCGTCAATCTTGTCGTAGAAAGCCACGCCGCAGAGGCCGTTCTTGATCCAAACGACCTCGCCTCTGAGCGATATGCTGTCGGACAACCAGATCTCCAGCTCGTCGCCTACCGATGTCGCTGCCTCGGCAGCAAACATTATCCCATCGTCCGAGATATTACGTATCCGCCAAAGGCCAATGTCATTCGGACCCCGGACTCTGGCGATGCGACAGATCGTGAGATGACGTTCAGACGAACGCCGCTCCGTGGTAGCTGGTTTTTGGGGATGGGGCGCGCCCAGCTCGTCGGCGCAAGGGTGGCTGCATCGCAGCATCTCGCCTCCTCTCCGGGCGCGGCGTACGACGCCTTTGGCCCGCTGTGAAAGCCGGGCGCAAACCCGGTTTGAGAAAGATCGACAGCCCGCACGCTCTCGATCCGGAGGTCCTGACACAGAATTTATGATGATCTTGGTTACTGAAAAGTAAACAAGGTGGGAATCAAGAAGGCCCTGCAGTGGACACAGGACCTTCCGGCATTTTCATGCTGACCCCTCCGCCCTCGGGAAATTAGAAGGACAGAAGAAGCAATAATTTTATCGAGTTATCGTAAATGCGTCAACCTTACTGACAATTGCCAGGTCTTCGGCCTCAGCAAATGCAGCGGGCGCCCCCACACCAAAAACCCCGCCAGACACGAGGCCTGGCGGGATCGGGAGCGGATCGTTGAGAAGACGGCTAACAGCGATCCGGCTCGGTGCTTTGGAGGAGCGGTGGGGGAACGCGTGATGTCGCGTTCGGTTGCTGCAAAAATCCCCGCCGGAGAGACGTTTGCCCGGCGGGGATTAGTTTAGCCCAGCGCCCATCAGAAGACAGGAGGACAGGCGCGGTCGGTTAACGCGGCGCGATCGGCATAGTTGCCGCAGCGTTAGCGAAATCAAGTTTAGGTGCCGGACGCAGAAAAGGCCCTGCTGTCCGACAGGGCCTCTTCCATCCTCTGTGCTCTTGACCAAAGGAAGCCCCATCGGCTTTCCGGGTCGCAGGAAAGCCTTTGTGGAGAGACCCTAGGCCTATTCGGGCGGGAGTCGAGTCGTAACCCCGCCGGGTGAGGGCGGGGAGCCGAAACCCGACGCCCCGATTTTGACCGGCCCGTTAATCAGGTCACTTGCCATCGGGTAGGCACGTAGCCTTTCGGGCCGGGCAATATGATCACGGACTGATCTTCTCCGTCGTAGATAGGTTGCCCACCGTCTCTTTCGATCTCGTCAGGATCGCCGAGAGGGCAGCCAGCACCGAGGCCTCGAATCCGGTCGCACGACGGATCGCAATCATCTTCGCCGCCGCTGTGATCCTGCTCGTCCCCGTTGGGCTCGATATCTGGATCACCGTCCAGCTCATCAAGCCTGTCTATCATCCTCGCCACCATGCGCTCGAGAACCGGGCGGGGCAGCGACGGAATGATTTCTAGTGCGAGGTCGAGGGGAAGGCTCGACGCCAACCCTTTGGCCATGATGGGCCGCAGCGCGCTCACGGCTCGACCCCTTTGCCGAAAAGGTCCCAAGCCTCTGCCTGCTCGTCATCGCTGAGATCTCGCAGGGTTCGAGCCACGAAGTCGCGCGGATAGGGAAGGTGATCGCATTCCCGACCCATGCTTAGCGTGACGGCTATCGGCACCAGCTTTGACACAGACAACGGCTTCATGAAGATCGCCAGCGACATATGAGCATGGCTTCGCTTCGCGAATTCAGCTTGCTCGCGTGTATAGGGCGAGCGGTCGTCGTCGTCGGTTTCATCGATCCGGAGATCGCCCTGCTGGACCGTTGCGCGATGCCGCGGGTTGAAAAACTCCAACCCGCAGACGGTGCCGCACTGGCGGATAGCTGCGGCGCTCATTTCAGCACCCGTTCGGCGAGGTCGGCCAATGCGAAGCCGAACGCGACCAGTGCAATGCACGTGAAAGCGATGGCGACTTCCCACGCCCGGGCGGGGTTGCGGGGCGGGGTCATAGGATTAGCCCCTGACCGAACAGCCGCCACGCTTCCCGACGCTCGTTCCAATTCAACTTTCTCAAAGTGGTGGCGACATAGGCCAGCGGTCGGTCTAGCTGCCCATTGGTGCCGGCTCGCATCGCCGCGTGAAGTTCCTTTATCTCTTCTCGCGTGGATCCGCGCATGAAGATCGCGACGCCCATATGATCGTGGCTACGGTTCGCAAAGGCACGCTCTGCCGCGGTCGCTGTTAGCGCTCTTTGCGCAGGTGACGACGACCGGCTCGACGCCATTCGCAGGCCCACTTTGCGGGCGTCACGCCGATCAGCCGCGCTGAGCTGGGGCGTTGCAGTGAACATGTCCAGAAGAGCGGTCGTCACGCTGCACCCCCGATCCGCGCGGCGTCTGCGATGAGAATGCCAACCAGCTCGGCAGCCGCCTCGTTGTTGAACATATCCTCCTCGCGAAAAATTTTGAGCTTTTCGGCCAGGTCATGTGCCGAAGAGACGGGGCAACGCACGGCGGCCATGCCAGCGCCGTTCCATGCGTCGACGAGCGGCTGGTAGGATGCTTCATAGGCTCTGTTGCCTTCATGATCATCTGCGCGTTCGGGCCTGCACTCGTCGCGGTGGCGATGAAATGCCGCCTTTGCCGCTAGGAAAGCCGCGCGGCACATTGCGAACCGGGTCATGCTGGGAGTCGGCTTCGTGGTAAATGCTGTGGCACTCGCAGGCGCACCGGTGCTATCGACAGTCATAGTCGTTTCCTTCCCGTGAAGGTTTCGATCAGCGTCGGGGTTGGGATTGCCGTCCTGCCTCGACGCGCCTTGGCTTCTGGCCTTGGTGATATCGTTTGTAAATACGGTTAATGCTTGCGTCAAGCGATAACTGATACTATTCGTAAGGGCATGACACCGGCACAATGCAAGATGGCGCGCGCGGGCTTAAGTTGGAGCGCCGATCATCTCTCCGAAAAATGCGGGATATCTCGCATCACCATCGCGCGCTTCGAATCCGGACTGGCGGTCGCCGCGGCATCGATCGAGGCGATCCACGCGGCCCTAAATGCTGCCGGTGCCGACTTCACGCGGAAGGCGGGCAAGATTGCAGTCGCGGTGCCCGATGAGGCGGCCGCGAAATGAAAGACGGCAGACTCACCGAAGCGGAGCTTCTCGCCATTCAGGGAATGCAAGAAGGCGTGCTCGAGCCTCTCGCCGACCTGCTTGGAGAACTGCTGACCGAGAGCAAAACCTTGGCCGACCCGATCCCACTCGACGTTAATGTCGTGCGAGGCTTGATCCGGGCGATAAATGGCGAAGCGCGCGAGACGGATCATCGCCTTAAGTTTGTGCGTCACCCCGATCTGAAGGCGGGCCAAGGCAGGGCGGCGCGGCACAAAGCATTCGTTTCGGAACTGGCCATCGCATTGGAGATGGAGGCCGCTGGCGCGTTCGACAGGGGCGGGCATGAATCTGCGGTGCGGCATTGCGCGGACAAGTTCGGGATAGCTCGATCCACCGTCCAGAAGGCTTGGTCGAACCGCAAAGCCTTCCTGAAATTTACTCGCGCGCACGGCGTTCGCAAATAGCTTAGTCCGAGCAATGAGCATTGATGCTCGGACTTAGATATGGTGCACCGATGATCGGGCCTGTCCGTCGCGAGCATAGGAATAGGCTTGGCTTTTCGGGCGCCCTTATCGGACCCCTATATGTTCGCATCACGTCATAAATCGTAATATCTGGTTCTCCGTCGAAATAAACGGAGACACCCCAATGCAAGATTTTCTGACGGTGAAAGAGGCTGCTGCGCATGTTGGCCTGAGCACTCACACCCTGAACGCCTACCGCATTGCCGGCAATGGCCCGCCCTATTTCAAGCTGGGCGGGAAGCACGTTCGCTATGATCGCAATCAGCTCGAAGAGTGGGCTCGCAGTGATCAGCGCCTGTCGACCAGTCAGGCTGCTGCATGATGCGCCCGCCTGAACAAAAACGCCCCGGGCGAACCGGGGCGTCGATCTGGGCTGTGGCGGCTCCTAATCGGAAACCTCAATACCTCAACCTGCCCAAGGGCGCAAGAAAGGCAGCCTATCCCAACCCACCCGAGGCCGGGCGGAGGTGGCGCCCATGAGCGCGGCTCATTTTAGCCCCGCGGTCATGGCAGACGCCGGCGTCCGGGCGATCGACGCCGCCGGGGGCAAGGTCAAGCCGACCGGCTGGGCCGTCGTGAATCCTGATATTGTCGAGGCGATGCAAGGACGCGGCAAGCGGGAGCGGGCCGATGGGTGAGATCCTTCGTTTCCCGATTGAGCGCCGCCGAGACCACATTCGGATATCGTTCGACATCGGCTGGTCATCCTATTTCGTCAATCGCATCGACAGTTGCGGCAAGCTTGTCGCAGGTTGGAGCTATGACAGCTATGCCGACGCCTTCGAGACGGCAGACACTTGGGCCCGCGCCGAAGGCTTGGCGATCGTCGACATATGCCGGAAGAGCGGTGCGGCATGAGCGCGACGGTGCACGAACTCGGCGCTTGGCGTCATCACCTCGACATGGGCGAGAAGGGGCCAAAGCGAACCCTCAGCAATCTCATGGTCCATCTGCGCTGGCTACCGGAGCTTGGTCCGAATATTCGCTTCAATGAACTGACGGGCGTGGCCGATTGGCGCGGCGTGCAGATCGAAGACGCCCAGCTCGTCGATATTCAGATGATCGTCGAGGGTGCGAATTTTCAGCCGCGCGACGGTGATCTCCGGAAGGCCGTAGCACGTCTGGCGCTCAATAATACCTACCACCCGATCCGCGACTATCTTGACGGATTGAAGTGGGACGGCACGGCACGTCTCGACGCCATGCTGCCAAGCCTGTTTGGGACGCCCTCGAGAGAATACGAGCGCACTGTGGGGTCAAAATGGATGATCGGCGCGGTCGCGCGTGTTTATGAGCCCGGTTGCAAAATGGACAACATGCTTGTCTGAGGATCAGCGTGCAATAGGCACCCCCTTCGTGGGGTGATCGGCGTGCAAAAAGGACCCCTTCATCCCGGGGATTTAGTCGGCCGACTGGTTTTGATCAGTTGGCGAGAACGGGATGTTGATCGTGGAGACAGTGGTTCGGATTCGGCGTGAGCATGCAGCGGGTAAGGCGATCAAGGCGATCGCTCGTGACCTTCGTTTGTCGCGGAAGGTCGTCCGCAAAGCGATCCGGTCGCCGGAGGCGGCGTTCAACTATCAGCGCAAAGTCCAGCCGCTGCCGCGGATCGGTCCTTATCAGGATCGTCTCGATGCGCTGCTTGAGGAGAACGAAGGTCGCGGCCGCCGCGATCGGCTACGGATGACGCGTATCCATGACCTGCTGGTGCGCGAGGGGTTCGATGGATCCTATGATGCGGTGCGCCGCTATGCGGCGCGCTGGCGTGCTGCGCGGCGGAAGGATGCTGGCGAAGGCGCACCGGCGTTCATCCCGATGACCTTCCAGCCGGGTGAGGCCTACCAGTTCGACTGGAGCCACGAGGATGTGGAGATCGCCGGCAAGCCGATGCGGGTGAAGGTGGCGCATATGCGTCTCTGCGACTCGCGCGCACCCTATGTCCGGGCCTATCCGCGCGAGGGCCAGGAGATGCTGTTCGATGCCCATGCCCGGGCGTTCGCGTTCTTCGGCGGTGTGCCGCGACGCGGTATCTACGATAATATGAAGACGGCGGTGACGGCCGTGTTCACCGGCAAGGAGCGTGTGTTCAACCGCCGCTTCCTGATCATGACCGATCATTACATGGTCGAGCCGACCGCCTGCTCGCCGGCGGCGGGATGGGAGAAGGGCCAGGTCGAGCAGCAGGTCCAGACGATCCGAGGCCGCTTCTTCCAGCCGCGACTCCGGTTCGCCAGCCTGGCCGAGCTCAACGGGTGGCTGGAGGCCGAGTGCCGGCGCTGGGCCGAGCATCATGCCCATCCCGAACGCGGGGATATTACCGTCGCCGAGGCGCTGGATATGGAGCGACCGGCCCTGCAGCCGATCCTGGCACCGTTCGACGGCTTCCATGAGAGCGAGCATGCCGTCACCGGCACCTGCCTCATCAGCTTCGATCGCAACCGCTACTCGGTCATGTCGACGGCCGCACGCCGGACCGTTCAGGTGCGCTCCTATGCCGATCGCATCGTCATACGCTGCGGCGATGCGATCGTCGGGGAGCATGAGCGCCACTTCGGTCGGAACCGCACGATATACGATCCCTGGCATTATCTGCCGGTCCTCGCGCACAAGCCCGGCGCGCTGCGTAACGGCGCACCGTTCCAGGACTGGGATCTGCCGCCCGCCCTGCACCGATTACGGCGAAGGCTCGGCACCGGGGACGAGGCCGATCGCAGGTTCGTGCGGGTCCTCTCGGCGGTGCTCACCGATGGCCTGGAGCCGGTAGAGGCTGCCGTGCGCGAAGCGTTGGCGAACGGAACGGCCAGCGACGAGCTGATCCTCAACATCCTCTCCCGGCGCCGCGAGCCGGCGACACCCCACAGCATCGTCACTTCGGAAGACCGGATGCTGCAGCATCCTCCGCTCGCCGACTGTGCCCGCTATGATCTGCTGCGAGGCTATGATGCAGCGGCATGATATGATCGACACGATGCGCGGCCTCGGACTCAAGGGCATGGCGGCGGCGTTCGACGAGGCGGTCACCACCGGCCTCCAGCGCAAGCGCACCACCATGGAGATACTGACCGACCTGCTCCGTGCTGAGGCGACCCACCGGGATGCAGCCTCCATCCGCTATCGGATGACGGCTGCGAGGCTGCCCGTGGTGAAGGACCTGGAGCGGTTCAGCTTCGAGGGCACACCGATCAATGAGGAGATGATCCGCTCCCTTCACGATGGCTCCTTCCTCCCGCCTCGCCGCAATATCGTGCTGGTCGGCGGCACGGGGACAGGCAAGACCCACCTCGCCATCGCGATCACCGCCAATGTCGTGCGAAGGGGCGCTCGCGCCCGCTACTTCAACACCGTCGATCTGGTGACACGCCTCGAAGAGGAGACCCGGATCGGCAAAGGCGGGACCCTGGCGGCGCAGCTGTCGCGGCTCGACCTGATCGTGCTCGACGAGCTCGGTTATCTGCCGTTCGCCCGCTCGGGAGGGCAGTTGCTGTTCCACCTCATCAGCAAGCTTTATGAGCGGACCAGCGTCATCATCACCACGAACCTCGCCTTCGGCGAATGGCCGACCGTGTTCGGCGATCCCAAGATGACCACGGCGCTGCTCGACCGCGTCACCCACCACTGCGATATCGTCGAGACGGGCAACGACAGCTGGCGCTTCAAAAACCGCAGCTGACAGCCACCTTCGGCGCCTTCAAAAATCTATCTTGCGCTGCGCGCGCCTCCGGTCGGGCTACGCCCGCCCTCCGCCGCACGCAGCGCAAGGCCATCTTCAACAAACCAGCATCATATTATCCGAAAAGGGGGTCCCTCTTCGACGCCGATCGGGGGTCCCTTTTGAACGCCGTTTGACATTCGGTCGGAGACAAATCAGGCTTAGATTGTGTTAATGATAGCCAATTGCTCGTAAGCGTCGAACGGGTACACCGAAAAGTGTTCCCAAGCTCGGCGATCGTCGAAAGAGGCATCGAGTCAGTGCGGATTGAGGGCGGCACCGCCCGGCTGATCGGCTTCCGGCGTGCCTTCCAACCCGGTGATCAGGATGTCGTCGAGACAGGCGACGACTTCTACCTTGTTGGACCAAGCTGCTCGGTGATCGCGCTCTAAACTTCTCGTTGAGAATCCGGACACCTGCCGGACACGAGCGGTCGGATGATGTGCGGCAATTCTGCCTAAGTCCTTGATACGAGATGGTGAGCCCTGCTGGGTTCGAACCAGCGACCTACTGATTAAAAGTCAGTTGCTCTACCGACTGAGCTAAGGGCCCCATCGCGGTGCGGGACAGGCCCGACGCGAAGTGAGCCGTCGCCCTAGTGCGCTGATGCGTTCGGGTCAACCGGCTTCGCCCGGTTCAATCGCGCCGCAAGCTGCCTGACGCTGCGCCCGGCAACCGGATGGCGCCATTCGGGGGCGATCGTCATCAGCGGGTTCAGGACAAAGCCGCGCCGGGTCATTTCCGGATGCGGGACCGTCAGCACGGTGTCGCTCCACGCGCCGCCCGACCAGAGCAATATGTCGAGATCGAGCGTTCGCGCGCTCCAGCGCTGTCCCGTCCGCCGTCCGAATCCGGCTTCGATCGCCTTCAGTCGCTCGAGCATTTCGGGCGGGTCGAGCGGCGATGCGACCAGGGCGACGGCATTGGCGTAGCGGCGGCGCGATGGTCCGAGCGGTGCGCTCGCGATGATCGGGCTGGCGTCGACCGGCTCGATATCGTCGCTCTCGAGCGCGGCCAGCGCCGCCATGAGGACGTGGCGCGGATCGCCGAAGCGGGCGTGGCGGCGATTCGAGCCGAGACCGATCGCGTAGAGTTGCAGGGGCGTTGCATCGCGCATGCGCCAGCGCCTATCGCAGCCCGGTGACGATTGATAGTCCCTTGCCGGGCACCGAGCCGCCGCGCGATTGCCCGCGCTGTCCGCGGCTGGTGGAACTGCGCCGCGAATGCCGGGCCGAGCATCCCGATTGGTGGAACGCGCCCGTTTATGCGTTCGGCGACCCCGGTGCATGGTTGGCGCTCGCAGGGCTGGCGCCCGGCAAGCACGGCGCCAATCGCACCGGGCGGCCGTTCACCGGGGACTATGCAGGCGACCTTCTGTTCGCCACGCTCGCCTTATTCGGCCTCAGCAGGGGGCGCTATGACAGCCGGATAGACGACGGCATGACGCTCGACGGCGCGATCATCGTCAACAGCGTCAAATGCCTGCCGCCGCAGAACAAGCCGACCCCGGCCGAAATCGCCAATTGCCGGCCCTTTTTCGAAACCCAGCTTGCAGCATTGCCGAATGTGCGGGTGATCGTCGCGCTGGGCCGGATTGCCCATGATGCCGCATTGCGGGCGGTCGGCGGGAGGCCTGCCGCATTTCCCTTTGCGCATGGCGCCGTGCATGCGCTGCCCGACGGGCGGCATCTGGTCGATAGCTATCATTGTTCGCGCTACAACACGAATACCGGCCGCCTTACGCCGGGCATGTTCGCCGATGTATTCCGGACCGCGCTGGCGCTGCGCGATCAGACGAGCGGGCCGAACTCCTCGACCAGCCCGCGATAAAGCACGCGCTTGAACGGCACGATCAGTTTTTCGATCTCATTCAGTTCGGCCCATTTCCAGGCACGGAATTCCTGATGTTTCGTGTGAATATCGACGTCGCTGTCCGCGCCCATGAAGCGCATGAGGAACCAGTGCTGGCGCTGGCCGCGATATTTTCCGCCCCACATCTTGCCGATCAGATGGTCGGGCAGGTCGTAAAAATATTCCTCGCGGCTGCGCGCGATGATCTCGACCAGCCCGCCGTGCACGCCGGTTTCCTCGCCGAGTTCGCGGATCGCCGCTTCTTCGGGACTCTCGCCGTCGTCGATCCCGCCCTGCGGCATCTGCCAGGCCTCGCTGGTCGTATCGAGGCGTTGCCCGACAAAGATGCGCCCGTCGCGGTTCGCGAGCATGACTCCGGCGCAGGGACGATAGGGCAGGGCGTTGTGGTCGATCATGCCGCTCCGGTAGCCTCGGCGACGATCGCCTTCAAGACCGTCAATGCGCCGCGAATGTCGTCCTTGGCGCTCGGGATGCCCTGCGCAAGGCAGATATAGCCGTGGATCGTACCTTTCGCCTCGCGGTAGGTGGTCGGCACGCCCGCTTCGATCAGCTTGGCGGCATAGGCGCGGCCCTGATCGCGCAGCGGGTCGAGGCTGGCGGTGATCAGCAGCGTCGGCGGCAGGCCGTCGGCGGGAAAGTCGATCGGCGCGGCGCGGCGGTCGGCGGGATCGGCGGCATAATGATTGCCGAACCAGGTCATGCTGCCCTCGGTCAGCAAGTGGCCCTCGCCGAAATCGCGATAGCTTTGCCAGTCGTTGTGCGTCGTAACCGCGGGATAGATGGGATGGATCGCGATCACCGGCTTCGCTGCCGGTTCGTCGCGCAGCGCCAATGCCGTTACGATGGTTAGGTTGCCGCCTGCGCTGTCGCCCGACAGGACTAGACCGGTGCAGGCAATATTGTCGGCGACCCAGCGCGTTGCGGCCTCGCAATCGATCGGGGCAGCGGGGAAGGGGTGTTCGGGGGCGAGGCGATAATCGACCGCGATGACCGGCATGTCGAGGATGCGCGCGGCTTCGGCGCAATAGGGATCGTGCGTTTCGAGGTCGCCGATCACCCAGCCGCCGCCATGATAGAAAACCATCACCGGACCGGCTTCGCGATCGGGGCGATTGTCGTAGAGGCGGATGGGAATGTCGCCGTCCGGGCCCGGGATCATGCGGTCCTCGACCTTGGCGATCTCGCCGCGCGGTACGTCGGCGAGCTGGCCCATCGCCCGCATCATCTCGCGCGCGCCCGCGGGAGGCATTTCCTCCATCTTCGGCCCTTCTTGCGCATTCAGGAAGGCCAGAAATGCCGCGACGTCGGGGCGGGTGTAATGGGTCGTGCTGTCGGTCATTCTCTATCCTCTCCCGGGTTCTGCAACGCTGCTCTGGTTTCGCTCAGCTATTCGGCATCGCCTTCCCATAATCAATGGCAAATCGAAACCGACTCCCGCCTCCCGCTTTGCGGCGCACAATTTTTTCTGAATTGCGGCTTGCCGCGGACAGGCCTAGGCCAGCTATAGCTTTGCAGCATTTTTTTGAGGCGGAACAAGAATGGCGACAGCGGTAGAGGACCGGGCCGACAAAAGGCAGTCCCCCCTTTCGGATGCAGTGGTGGTGCGGTTTGCCGGCGACTCCGGCGACGGGATGCAGCTGACCGGCGGCCAGTTTACGCTGTCGTCCGCGCTCGCAGGCAACGACTTTGCGACCTTCCCGGACTTCCCGGCAGAGATTCGCGCGCCGCAGGGCACGCTGTTTGGCGTGTCGGCGTTCCAGATCAATTTCGGCTCGTCGGCGATCGACACCGCAGGCGACGCGCCCGACGTCCTTGTCGCGATGAACCCCGCGGCGCTCAAGACCAATGTTCCCGCGCTCAAGCAGGGCGGCCTGATCATCGCCGACGAAGGCGAGTTCAACGACCGCAATCTCGCCAAGGCCAAATATGACGCGAACCCGCTCGAGGATGGCAGCCTCGCGAAATGGCAACTGCTGAAGCTCAACATCAGCCAGCTCACGATGGATGCGGTCAAGCCCTTCGGGCTCGGCAACAAGGAAGCGCTGCGCTGCAAGAACATGTGGACGCTGGGGCTCGCGCTCTGGATGTTCGACCGCGACCGCCAGCCGCTGATCGATTGGCTGAACGGCAAGTTCGCGAAAGATCCCAACGTTGCGGCGGCCAACGTCGCGGCGCTGAATGCCGGCCATGCCTATGGCGAAACCGCGGAGCTCGCAGGCCCGCTCAAGCAGCATCATGTCGATCCGGCACCCGTCGCGCCGGGGCTCTATCGCACGCTGACGGGCGCGGAAGGGATCGCGCTCGGTCTCGTCGCGGGCGCCCAGCTTGCCAAACTGCCGATGTTCTTTGGCGGCTATCCGATCACTCCGGCGTCGGCGATCCTGCATCATCTGTCGCGGCTCAAGGAATATGACGTCACGACCTTCCAGGCCGAAGACGAAATCGCAGCCATCTGTTCGGCGATCGGCGCCAGCTACGGCGGCTCGCTTGGCGTGACCTCGTCGTCGGGCCCGGGAATCGCGCTGAAGGGCGAGGCGATGGGCCTCGCGATCATGACCGAATTGCCGCTGGTCATCGTCAATTCACAGCGTGGCGGTCCGTCGACCGGCCTGCCTACGAAAACCGAGCAGTCGGACCTTTATCAGGCGGTCTATGGCCGCAACGGCGACGCGCCGATGCCGGTGATCGCCGCGCGCTCGCCCGGCGATGCGTTCGAATGCGCGATCGAGGCGTGCCGCATCGCGGTGCAATATATGACCCCGGTGATGCTGCTGACCGACGGCTATATCGCCAACGCCGCCGAACCGTGGGCGGTGCCCGACCTGACGGCGTATGAGGATTTCCCGGTCGAGTTCCTGACCGACGTCCCCGAAGGGGGCTTCAAACCCTATGGCCGCGACGAGAAGCTCAAGCGGCCGTGGGTCAAGCCCGGCACGCCCGGCCTGCTCCACCGCATCGGCGGGATCGAGAAGGAAGTGGGCACCGGCCACATCAACTATGCGCCGGGTAACCATCAGGCGATGACCGATATCCGCAAGGCGAAGATCGACGGCATCAAGGTTCCCGATCAGGTCGTCGAACTGGGTGCCGAAGGCGGCAAGCTGGCGGTGGTCGGCTGGGGCTCGACCTTCGGCCCGATCCATCAGGCTGTGCGTCGCAAGCGCGCCGAGGGCAAGGACGTCAGCCACATCCATCTCCGCCACATCTGGCCGCTGCCCGCCAATCTCGGCGAGCTGCTCAAAAGCTATGAAAAGGTGATCGTGCCCGAAATGAACACTGGCCAGCTCAAGACGGTGCTGCGCGACCAGTATCTGGTCGACGCCAGGCCGGTGAACAAGGTGTCGGGCCAGCCATTCACCATCGCCGAAGTCGAAGCCGCGATCGAGGGAGCCCTCTAATGAACGAGATGACCACCATCGCGCGCCCGACAACGCTCAAGGATTGGGAAACCGATCAGGAAGTCCGCTGGTGCCCCGGCTGCGGCGACTATGCGATCCTGAAGGCCGTGCAGCGCACGATGCCCGAAATCGGCACGGCGCCCGAAAATACCGTGTTCATCAGCGGCATCGGCTGCTCGTCGCGCTTTCCCTATTATATGGAAACCTATGGCTTCCATACGATCCACGGCCGCGCGCCGGCCTTCGCGACGGGGTTGAAGCTCGCCAATCCGGACCTCGACATCTGGATCGTCACCGGCGACGGCGACGGGCTGTCGATCGGCGGCAACCACACGATGCACCTGATCCGGCGCAATCTCGATTGCCAGATCATGCTGTTCAACAACGAGATTTACGGGCTGACCAAGGGGCAATATTCGCCGACCAGCCGGGTCGGCACGACGAGCCCGTCGACGCCTTACGGTTCGGTCGACCGCCCGGCTCAGCCCGCCGCCTTTGCGCTTGGGGCCGGCGCGCGCTTCGTCGCTCGCGGCTTCGACGTATCGAAGGAACTGCCGAACGTCCTGAAGGCCGCGCATGCGCACAAGGGCGCGGCGTTTATCGAGATTTTCCAGAACTGTATCGTCTATAATAAAGACGTGTTCGAGGATTTCGCGGCGCCGAAGGGCGCCGAGGACCGCCAGCTCTGGCTCAAGGATGGCGAACCGATGCTCTATGCCAAGGGCACCAAGGGCATCGCGCTCGACAGCGAAGCGCTGCACCTCAAGACCGTCGATGTCGTCGACGGCGACTGGAAGGCCGCGGGCGTGATCGTCCACGACGTCACCAACCGCAGCGTCGCGCACATGCTCGTCGAAATGCGGTTCGGCGAGTTTCCGATGGCATTGGGCGTCCTCTACGACGACCCGCGCCCGACCTTCGAGGCCGATGTCGTCCGCCAGAACAAGGCGGCGGCCGAGGGCAAGAAGGCCGACCTGCAAAGCCTGCTCAAGAAAGGGCAGACGTGGACGGTGGCCGAGGGCGGCCCGGCACTCTGAGCCTTGCTGCCGGTCGCCGGGTCGGCTCTATAGGCCGTCATGGATAATCTGACCCACAGCCTCGTCGGCGCCGTCCTGGCGCAGGCCGGTCTCAAGAAGAAGACTGGCCTTGCGATGCCGACGCTGATCATCGCGGCGAACCTGCCCGATATCGACGCCGCCTGCGCCGTATATGGCATCGAATCGCTCGCGATGCGGCGCGGCGTCACGCACGGGCCGATCGCATTGCTCCTGCTGCCTCTCCTGCTGTGGGGGCTGATGATCGCGTTCGACCGCTGGCAGGAAAGGCGCGGCAAGCGGCCGGCAACGCGGCTGCCCGTTCACAAGGGCTGGCTGCTCGCGCTCGCCTATATCGGCTGCTTCAGCCATCCGGCGCTCGACTGGCTCAACAATTACGGCATCCGCCTGCTCGAGCCGTTCAGTCATCGCTGGTTTTATGGCGATACGCTGTTCATTATCGACCTGTGGATATGGGCGGCGCTGGGCGTGTCGGTCTGGCTTTCGTTGCGCCGCGAACGGCGCGGCGCGGCGAACTGGCAGCGGCCGGCGGGGATCGGTCTTGCCGCCGTTGCCATCTATATCTTTGCCAACGGCCTGATCACGGGGGCTGCCGAAAACATGGCGGCCGATGCGTTGCGCGCGAGCGGGAAGGGCGATGCGCTCGTCGTCGCGAGTCCGCCGCCGCTGACCTTCTGGAAACGTGACATCTTCTGGCGCACCGCCGATCGTTATGGCAGCGCAAGCTTCATTCCCGGCGTCGGCGGCCATGTCGACATCAGCGGTACGCCGACGGGGTTGAGCGATCCGCGCCTCGCTACCTGGGTGAAGGCCGATCCCGCGGCACGTGCCTTCCTGTTCTGGGCGCGCATGCCGGTTGCCGAGGCCGACGGCGACGCAATCCTGCTTCGCGACCAGCGCTATATGCAGCCGCTGGCGCGCGACCGGTTTACCGTTCGCGTCACGGCGCCGGACACCGCGAGCCGTCCCTGACCCGGTCAACCGGACATTCCTGGCCTGTGACGTCATGGCGGCGCGCAACAGCGGATTGTCACGCCGGAAAGTTTGCGGCAGGATGGCGTTATGAACACGCATGTCAGTCCCAGACGCGGCAAGGAGTTGCTGCGGGCGGATCGGGCTTATCGCTCGGGCGGATTGACGGCGCGGCTGATCGCCGGGGCGCCGGCGGGACTGTTTCACCGCATGCTCGACCGCATCGACAGCGGCCTCGATTATGGAACCATCGAAGGCCATTTGCCCGACGGGAGCGTCCGGCTGCTCGGCGGGCGGGGGAAAGGGCCCGCTGCGGTGGTCCATCTCCATCACTGGGCGTCGCTTGTCCGCCTCGCGCTGTCGGGTTCGGTCGGCTGGTACCGCGCGTGGGAACGCGGCGAATGGTCTTCACCCGACCCGGTGCCGCTGTTCGACCTGTTCATGCGCAACGGCGAAGCCCTCGGCGACGTCGGTCGCGCGCACGGGCCGTGGCGCTGGCTCAACAAGATTGTCCATGCCCTCCGTCGCAACGACCGTCGCGGGGCGCGGCGGAACATTCATGCCCATTATGATTTGGGCAATGATTTCTATCGTTTGTGGCTCGACACGGGGATGAACTATTCCAGCGCGTTATTTCTGAAACCCGATCAGACGCTGGAAGAGGCGCAGATCGCAAAAGTCGATGCAATCCTCGACCAGCTCGACCTGCGGTCGGGAAGCCGGCTGCTCGAGATCGGCTGCGGTTGGGGGGCACTCGGCGAACGCGCGGTCGAGCGGCACGACGTGCTCTACACCGGTATCACCCTGTCGCCATCGCAGGCCGAAATCGCCGACGCACGGCTGCATGCGATCGACCTCTCGCAACGCTCGCGGGTCGAGATTTGCGATTATCGCGACGCAAGGGGGCCGTATGACGCCATTGCCAGTGTCGAGATGGTCGAGGCGGTGGGCGAGGCCTATTGGCCGGCCTACCTCGATGCGATCGCACGGCTGCTGCGTCCCGGCGGCAAGGCGGCCATTCAGTATATCCTGATCAACGATGCGCTGTTCGAGCGATATACGGCGAGCAGCGACTTCATTCAGGCCTATATCTTCCCGGGCGGCTGCCTGATTTCGGAAAGCCGTTTTCGTGCGCTGGCCGAAGCCCGCGGGCTGGCCTGGGGCGACGTACGGCGCTTTGGCAGCGATTATGCCGAGACGCTTTGCCAGTGGCGCAAACGCTTCGACGCGGCGGTCGAGGCAGGGCAGCTCCCTGCCGGCTTCGACGGCCGTTTCGTGCGGCTCTGGCGCTATTATCTGCAATATTGCGAGGGCGGCTTCCGCGGCGGCGGAATCGACGTCGCGCAAGTCACGCTCGAAAAGAAGGCCTGAAAACAGGGGAGGAATCGACATGCGAAGATTTTTGGCGGCGGTGCTGGTGTGCACTGCGGCGGCGGGGTGCAGCGCGCCCGCAACCTCCGACACGACCGACCAACTGCCAAAGGATCTGAATGTGCTGTTCTGGACCCAGGATCAACGCGACGCTGCTTTCCGCACGATGGAAACGGTGCCGAAGGTTGTCGTGAACACCGTCAAGGCCGGCGGCCCCGTCTATCCGCTGCCGGAAGGCAAGCCGCTCGATCTTGGGGCCGACGTCGATGCCTATATGGCAAAACAGCGCAATGCCGGGCTGATCATCGTGCAGGACGGGAAAATCCGGCTCGAGAAATATGCGCTCGGCTATGGCGCCGGGGGGCGCTGGACGAGTTTTTCGGTCGCGAAAAGCTTTACCTCGACCCTTGTCGGTGCGGCGGTCAAGGACGGTTATATCAAGAGCCTCGACGACAAGGTGACGACCTATATCCCGGCGCTCAAGGGTTCGGCCTATGACGATGTCTCGGTGCAGCAGCTGCTGACGATGACGTCGGGCGTGAAGTGGAACGAGGATTACACCGATCCAAAATCCGATGTCGCGCTGTTCAACCTGCAAAAGCCGGTCGCGGGAGAGGACATAACTGTCAGCTATATGAAGACCTTGCCGCGCGAAGCGCCCGCCGGGTCGAAATGGGTATACAAGACCGGCGAGACCAATTTGATCGGCGTGCTGGTATCGAGCGCGACGGGCAAGACGCTGTCGGCCTATCTGTCCGAGAAGATCTGGAAACCGTTCGGCATGGAGCAGGACGCGGTGTGGATGCTCGGCGCGACGGGACACGAAATCAGCGGCTGTTGCATGTCGGCGAGCCTCAAGGATTATGCCCGCTTCGGCCAGTTCATCCTGAACGGGGGTGTCGCGGGCGGCAAGCAGGTGCTGCCCGACGGCTGGCTCGCTTCGGCAACGACCAAACAGGCTTCGATCGACCTGCCCGGCCGCGGCTATGGCTATCAATGGTGGACCAACGACGACGGCAGCTTCGCCGCGCAGGGCATCTTCGGGCAGGGGATTTTCATCGACCCGAAACGCAAGCTGGTGATCGCATCGAACGGCAACTGGCCCACCGCGACCGACCCCGAGGGTGTCGGAGCCGCGCGCGAGGCTTTCTATAAGTCGGTGCAGGCGGCGATCGACAAGGAATCTGCCAAATAGGCCGCGTTCCGGTCGCTCTCTGTCCTAGTCGGCGGCGGCACCGGCCACTCGCTGCGCGAGCCACACGGCCGCCAGCGGGACGAGAGCACCGAGCGCCATGATCCACCAGGCATCGTCGAGCGTCGCCGCGCGATAGAGCGCGGCACCGATCACGGCGCCGGCAACGACCCAGCCGGCACCGCTTCCCGCCGATGCACGCATCGCGATCCAGCCGCCGGCGAAGGTGCCGACGAACCAGCCGACGAGCAGCGCGATCGTCGAACCGACGGGGATCAGCACCTCGCCGGTGTCGGGATCATAGGCGTCTGGGGAAATTTCGCTCCCGGCATATTGCGCCAGCCAGATCAGGCCGAACGCGACCACGATGCCAATTACGGCCGCGATTATGGAGCGAAAAACATTTTTGGTCATTGCGATCCCCCAAAGCTTATTGATGCGGCCAATAGCGCGGGAAAGCAAATTTCGCGTTAAGCGTCCGCCATCACCTTCGGCAGCGCATGGAATGCGGTGCTGTCGAAGCCTTGGGCCATCAGATTCGCGACAAATTCGCCGACCGCATCCGGGTCCTTGATGCTTTGCGGATCTTCGCCGGGATAGGCGCGAGCGCGCATCTGGGTGCGCGTGCCGCCGGGGTCGAGGATCGCGGTGCGTATGGTCGAGATATTGCGCATTTCGGCGCCATAACTCGTGACCAAAGTTTCCAGCGCGGCCTTCGATGCAGCATAGGCGCCCCAATAGGCGCGCGGTTCGCGCGCGACGCTGCTGGACAAGGCCAGCAGGCGGCCATTGGCAGAGCGGCGCAGCAGCGGGTCGAAATTGGCAATCAGCGCCTGCTGCGCAATGAGATTCAGCGTCAGCAGCCTGTTGAATTCCTTGCCGTCGATGGCGGCCACCGGGGTCAGCGTGCCGAGCATGGCGGCGTTGAGGATCAGCATGTCGAGTTGCTGCCAGCGCTCGGCCATCGCGGCCGCAAGGCGCGCGATACTGTCACCGTCGGTCAGGTCGAGCGGCGCGATCGTCGCGCTGCCGCCGGCGCTATGGATGCGGTCTTCCAGCTCTTCGAGCCCGCCGACCGTGCGGGCGGTGATCACGACATGCGCGCCGCGTGCGGCCAGCGATTCCGCGATGGCTTCGCCGATGCCTCGGCTCGCGCCGGTGACAAGCGCGACCTGCCCCGCCAGTTCTTCAGTCTTCATGGCCATTGTTTCAGACAACCCGTTCGGCAAGTAGCGAAAATTGATCTTCCAGCGCATGCTCGTCGAAATCGGTCAACGTCGTTGGATAGTCGCCGGTGAAGCAGGCGTCGCAATATTGCGGGCTGTCGTCGCTGCGCTTCGCTTCGCCCAGCGCGCGATAGAGGCCGTCGATCGTCAGGAACGACAGGCTGTCGGCATTGATGAAGTTCGCCATCTGGCCGACGGTCATCTGCGCGGCGAGCAGCTTTGCCCGTTCGGGGGTATCGACGCCGTAGAAGCAGCTATGCTGCGTCGGCGGGCTCGCGATGCGCATATGCACCTCGGCAGCGCCGGCATCGCGCATCATCTGGACGATCTTCAGGCTGGTTGTGCCGCGGACGATCGAATCGTCGATGAGGACGATGCGCTTGCCCGCGATCAACGCGCGGTTGGCGTTGTGCTTCAGCTTGACGCCCAGGTGCCGGACCTTGTCGCCCGGCTGGATGAAGGTGCGCCCGACATAGTGCGAGCGGATAATGCCGAGCTCGAAAGGGATGCCCGATTCCTGTGCGTAGCCGAGCGCCGCGGGCGTACCCGAGTCGGGCACCGGAATGACCAGGTCGGCGTCGACCGGATCTTCTCGCGCCAGTTCGGCGCCGATTGCCTTGCGCACCGAATAGACGCTCGTGCCGTCGACAATCGAATCGGGGCGCGAGAAATAGACATATTCGAAGATGCACGGGCGCGCCGCGCGTTCGGCGAACGGGCGATGCGAGGTCAGTTCGCCGTCGCGGATGATCACGAGTTCGCCCGGTTCGACCGAGCGGACAAATTCGGCGCCGACGACGTCGAGCGCGACCGTTTCAGACGCGAGAATATGCGCGTCGCCGAGCTTGCCGATGACGAGCGGGCGGATGCCGAGGGGGTCGCGGCAGCCGATCATGCCCTCGGCGGTCAGGCAGATCAGCGAATAGGCGCCCTCGACCTGTTTCAGCGCATCGATGAAGCGATCGAGCAGCGTGCGATAATTCGAGGTCGCGACGAGGTGGATGATCACCTCGGTATCGCTGGTCGACTGAAAGATCGAACCGCGGCGGACGAGGATGCGCTTCAGCGCGGTCGCGTTGGAAATATTGCCGTTGTGCGAGACGGCGAAGCCGCCCGTCGACAGGTCAGCGAACAGCGGCTGGACGTTGCGCAGCGAGGTTTCGCCTGTCGTCGCATAGCGGACATGGCCGATCGACGAGGCCCCTGCGAGCTGGCGCATGATGTCGTCGCGGTCGAAATTGCCCGCGACATGGCCCATCGCGCGATGGGTGTGGAATTCCTTGCCGTCGAAGGCGGTAATACCCGCGGCTTCCTGTCCGCGGTGCTGCAGGGCATGGAGCCCCAGCGCGACAACCGCGGCGGCGCTCTCGGCGCCATATATGCCAAAGACGCCGCACTCCTCGCGGAGTTTGTCGTCATCGAAAGGATGGGTCGTCAGCATGTCGATCCAGGTGCAGGGGGCCGTGACTGGGGCGCATATAGGGACGCTTGGCGCAAATGTCGCCCCCCATATTCACCGCTCTGTCACATGGCGTTTCAACGATGGGGTGACATGGCCTTCTCTCCTGCTCTAAAGCGCGCAATATGGACAGCCAGCGCGACGCCACCGACCAGTTTCTGCCCCGTTTCGACGCCTCCGGCCTGGTGACGGCAATCGTCACCGACGCGGCAACCGGCACGCTGTTGATGGTCGCGCACATGAATGCCGAGGCGATCGAGCGCACGCAGGCGACGGGGCAGGCTCATTTCTGGTCGCGCTCGCGCGGACAATTGTGGCGCAAGGGCGAGACGTCGGGCAACGGGCTGACGCTGGTCGAGATGCGCGTCGATTGCGATCAGGACGCGCTGTTGTTGAGCGTCGACCCTGCCGGCCCCGCGTGCCACACCGGGCGCCGTTCGTGCTTCTATCGCCGCGTCGAGGCCGATGGACACCTGACTTTCCTCGACGACGATGCGCACGGCTGACGCGCTGATCCTCGTTGCGGGGTTGCTCGTCGCGGGATGCGGACGCCCGCCGCCGGACGAGGGCAAACAGCGGGTCGACGTCGACAATCCGCTCGAAATCGCGGCGCGCGAACGCGGCATCGTTCGTCCGGAATCGCAGGCGCCCACCGGGGTGTTCGAGCGCACGCACGATCTTGGCCGCGACGCGATGTGCGTCGTTCCCGACGGGTCGGGGCGTTGGCGGTTCGTCGTCACCGCGTCCTTCGGACCGGGCCTAGCCTGTACCGCATCGGGACAGATGGTTCGCGAGCATGATAGCTGGCGCATGCGCTTCCCTGCCGCCGATGGTTGCGAAGCGCTGGTTCACGAGGAAGAGGACGAACTCCGGCTGCCGGGAAACCTGCCGTCGCAATGCGACAGCCTGTGCCCCGAGCGCGCCTCGCTTTCGGGCCTCCGCCTGCCGCGCGCGAGCTGGTCGGAAGCGGATGCGAAACGCTTGCAGATCCGCGACAGGCAGGGCAATATGATCCGGCCCTGCGGTGGCTGAGCCGCGCTGTTTTCCCGAAATCTGCCAGCCTTGACGTTCACGTCAACGGAAACTAGTCTCGCCGGCATGACCGACGAATACGGCCACGCCCATATCGATACGCCCGATCACCTCGGGCGCGAACAATTCAGCATCACCGATCTGTCGTCCGAATTCGGCGTAACGGCCCGGGCGCTCCGCTTCTATGAGGACGAGGGGCTGATCAGCCCGTCGCGCAAGGGGCTGTCGCGCATCTATTCGAAGCGCGACCGGGCCCGGCTCGCGTGGATCTTGCGCGCCAAGCGGACCGGTTTCAGCCTCGCCGACATTCGCGAGATGATCGACCTCTACGACGTCGGCGACGGGCGCAAGCTGCAGCGTCAGGTGACGATCGAGAAATGCCAGGAACGCATCGCGTTGCTGCGTCGCCAGCGCGAGGATATTGACAGCGCTGTAGATGAGCTGTCACGTTTCATCGAAACGGTGCAAAAGGTCGATGCCCGCGAAACGGCGGGCTGAACCAGACCGATCCCTCCCCGGGTGAGCTGACACCAACAAAGCTGTTTTGCAGAAAGATTTCGCATGCCCGCTTATCGCGCTCCCGTCCAAGATACGCTTTTCCTCATCAACGATGTGCTCGGGATCGAGCGCCATGCCAACCTGCCGGGTTTCGCCAATGCGACGCCCGACATGGTCGAGGCGGTGCTGACCGAAGCAGGGAAATTCTGCGAGGAAGTGCTGTTTCCGATCAACCAGTCGGGCGACCTCGAAGGCTGCACGCGCCACGACGACGGGTCGGTGACCACGCCGAAGGGCTTCAAGGAAGCGTACAAGGCCTATTGCGACGCCGGTTGGGGCCTGCTGACCGCACCTGAGGAGTTCGGCGGGCAGGGGCTGCCGCACGTCATCGGTTTCCCGGTCGAGGAATATCGCAACGCCGCGAACCAGGCCTTTGCCATGTATCCCGGCCTCTCGCAGGGCGCGACCGCGGCGATCCTCGTCAAGGGATCGGAGGGGCAGAAGGCGACCTATGTCCCCAAGATGGTGTCGGGCGAATGGACCGGCACGATGAACCTGACCGAACCGCATTGCGGCACCGACCTCGGCCTTATCCGCACGCGCGCCGTGCCGAACGGCGACGGCAGTTATGCGGTGACCGGGACCAAGATCTTCATTTCGTCGGGCGAGCATGACCTCGCCGACAACATCATCCACCTCGTCCTTGCGAAGACACCCGACGCGCCCGACAGCGTCAAGGGTATCTCGCTGTTCATCGTCCCCAAATTCCTCGTCAACGAAGACGGCTCGCTCGGCGACCGCAACACGCTTTCGTGCGGGTCGATCGAGCACAAGATGGGTATCCACGCCAATTCGACCTGCGTCATGAATTACGACGGCGCAAAAGGCTGGATGGTGGGCGAGGAGAACAAGGGCCTCGCCGCGATGTTCATCATGATGAACGCCGCGCGCCTCGGCGTCGGTATCCAAGGGCTGGGACAGGCCGATGTCGCGCTGCAGAACGCCGTGCATTATGCGCAGGATCGCCGGCAGGGCCGGGCGCTCACCGGGCCGCAGGACCCGCAGGAAAAAGCCGATCCGCTGTTCGTCCACCCCGACGTGCGCCGCATGCTGATGGACGGCAAGGCGACCGTCGAGGGCTTGCGCGCGCTATGCCTGTGGGGCGCGCTGCAGGTCGACCTGTCGCATGTCGCGGCGAGCGAGGAAGAGCGCCAGCACGCCGACGATCTGGTCAGCCTGCTCACCCCGGTGATCAAGGGCTATGGCACCGACAAGGGCTATGAGGTCGCGACCAATGCGCAGCAGGTCTTCGGCGGCCACGGCTACATCGAGGAACAGGGCATGAGCCAATATGTCCGCGATGCCCGCATCACGATGATTTATGAAGGCGCGAACGGCGTGCAGGCGATGGACCTTGTCGGCCGCAAGCTTGCCCAGAACGGCGGCCGCGCGATCCAGGCCTTTTTCGCCATCGTCGACGGCGAATGCGCCGCCGCGAAGGAAAAGCCCGCGTTCGCCGATCTCGCGGTGCGGCTCGAAAAGGCGAATGGCGAGCTCAAGGCCGCGACGATGTGGTTCATGCAGAACGGCATGGCGAACCCCAACAATGTCGGTGCCGGCGCGCATCATTATATGCACATCCTCGGCATCGTCGCGCTCGGATCGATGTGGCTGATGATGGCCGAAGCGGCGCAGAAGGCGCTCGACGAAGGGCGCGGCAACAAGCCATTCCTCGAAGCCAAGCTGGTCACCGCGCGCTATTTCGGCGAACGCTTCCTGCCCGACGCGGGGTCGCTGCGCCGCAAGATCGAGGCAGGCAGCGAAGCGATGATGGCGTTGACCCCCGACCAGTTCCTGGCCGCCTGACGCCACAGTGACGCCCCGCTGCAACCAAAATCGCTGCGGCGCGTCTCAGCGGGCATGAGCGAGGGCGCGCTTTCCCCGATCGTTGTCGAAGGCCGCAACTGCTGGCGGATCGAACGCGCCGACAAGGCGCGGATGATCGTCGATGCCGCCGACTATTATGCGCTGCTCGAACGGCTGATGGCGGGGGCGAAGGAACGCATCCTGCTCATCGGCTGGGATTTCGATCCCCGCATCGCGCTGAAACCCGATGAACAGGGACAGGGCGAACCGCTTGGCGACTATCTGCTCCGTCTGGCGCATGAAAAGCCGGAGCGCGACATCGATATCTTGCGGTGGAATTTCGGCGGTTTGAAGCAATTTGCTATGCCGCGCATCCTGTCGATGGTGGCGCGCTGGAAACTGACGCGTTCGATCAGTTTCCGTCTCGACAGTGCGCATCCCGTCGGTTGCAGCCATCACCAGAAGGTGGCGGTGTTCGACGATCACCTCGCGGTCTGCGGCGGGATCGATGTCGGTTCGCGCCGCTGGGACACGCGCGAGCACAAGGATGGCGACCCGCACCGCACCGACCCGGGCGGCAAACCCTATATGCCTTGGCACGATTCGACGATGATCCTCGCGGGCGCGGTCGGCAACGCGCTCGCCGATCTCGGCAACGAGCGCTGGCAGCGGGCGACGAAAAAGCCGCTCCGCGATATCGCCGGCGACGGCGAGAATTGGCCCGACGACCTCGAGACCGATTTCCACGGCGTCGAGGTCGCCATTTCGCGCACCCGTGCCGAATATGAGGATTGCGAGGAAATCCGCGAGATCGAGCAGCTTTATCTCGACATGATCGCCGCCGCGAAGCGCTTCATCTATTTCGAGAACCAGTATTTTACGTGCGGAAAAATCGCCGCCGCAATTGCCGAACGGCTGAACGAGGACGATCCGCCCGAATTCGTCATGGTGATGCCCGAGACCGCCGACGGCTGGCTCGAACAAATGGCGATGGACGCGGCGCGGGTGAAACTGGTCCGCGAAATTGCGAAGGCGAAACATGGCGAACGGCTGAAGGTCTATTTCCCGCGAACGGAAGGCGGCGAGGCGATCTATGTTCACGCCAAGACCGCGATCGTCGACGACCGGATGATCCGCGTCGGATCGGCGAATATGAACAACCGCTCGATGGGACTCGACAGCGAATGCGACGTGACGATCGACGCGGCGCTGTCGGCGAACACCGGGGTCGAGCCGACGATCCGGCGGTTGCGCGAATCCCTGATCGCCGAACATCTGGGGGTCGATCCCGTCGATGTCGGGCGACGTTTCGAAGGAACGGGGTCGCTTATCGAGACGATCGAGGGGCTGCGCGGCGAGGGGCGGTCGCTCGAACTGCTCGACCTGACCAAGCCCGGTCCGCTGGACGATTATATCGCCGAGAACGAACTGCTAGACCCCGACAGCCCCGATGCGATGTTCGAGAGCCTCACCGAACGCGGGCTCCGAAAGAGCTGGCATCGCGGTCGCGACTGGATGAAGCGGCATCGGCCTTTCGGGCGCTCTGCCTGATCCCGCCGCCGATCAATCCGCCAGCGACAGGATATGCTGCGCCTGCTTGAGGTGCGGCGCATCGACCATCTTGCCGTCGACCTGCAATACCCCGACGCCGGGATTGGCTGCAAAGGCATCGACGATCCCCTGCGCGCGCGATACTTCGTCGTTCGACGGGGTGAAGGCGGCATTGATCGGCCCCACCTGTGACGGGTGGATCGCCATCATCCCGGTAAAGCCGTCGCGCCGCGCGCGCGCGGCATAGGCGGCAAGTCCTGCCTCGTCCTTGATCGCGGGAAATACCGTGTCGATCGCCGCAACGCCCGCGCCGTGCGCCGCGAACAGGGTCAGCGAGCGGGCGACCTCATAGGGCGCGGTATAGCTGCCGTCGTCGTGGCGGCTCGTCGTCGCGCCGATTGCGGCGGGCAGGTCCTCGGCGCCCCAGGTCAATCCGAGCAGCCGTTCCTTGACTTCACGATAGCTGCCGAGCGTAAAGATCGCCGCCGGGGTTTCGGTGGCGATCGGCAGGATCGCGGGCAGCGAGGCATCGCGTGCCGACTCGCTGCGCAGGATCGTGTCGAGTTGCTGGATGGCCGGCGCGCCCTCGGCCTTGGGCAGCACGATCGCGTCGGGGCGCGCGCCGACGATCGCGGCGACATCGGCGGCGGTCATATGGCCGTCGAGCGGATTGACGCGGACGAGCGTGATGACTTCGCGTTCGCCCGCCAGATAATCGGCGATCGCGGCGCGCGCCGCGTCCTTGTTCGCAGGCGATACCGAATCCTCGAGGTCGAGGATGATCGCGTCGGCGCCCGACGCCGCCGCCTTGGCAAAGCGTTCGGGACGGTCGCCGGGGACGAACAGGAGCGAGCGCAGGCGCATCAATTTTCCTTCTTTTTCAGCAGCGCGGAGCGTTCGCACTGACACACGGTTTCGCCGCGCTGGTTGATCGCGCGGTGCAGGAAGGTGACGATACCCGCATTCGGCCGCGATTTGGACTCGTTGAGACCGACGACCTCGCTCGTTGCATAAAGCGTGTCGCCGATGAACACGGGTTTGGGCATCACGAGCTTGTCGTAGCCGAGATTCGCGACGAGTGTTCCCAGCGTCGTGTCGCCGACCGACAGCCCGACCATCAGGCTGAAGGTGAAGGTGCCGTTGACGAGAATCTGCCCGAATTCCGACGCCTTCGCCGCCTCGATGTCGAGGTGCAGCGGCTGCGGATTGTGGGTCATCGTCGTGAACAGCAGATTGTCTGTCTCGGTCACCGTGCGCCGGATATCATGCTCCAGCGTATCGCCCACCTGCCATTCGTCGAAAAACCTGCCTGCCATATTCTCAATCCCTCAAATGAAGTTTCATGCCGACATGGCTCTGGACAAAACCGAGCCGGGCGTAAAAGCGGTGCGCTGCGGTGCGGCTCGCCGACGATGTGAGCTGAACCAACTTGCAATCGCGCGCGCGGCATTGGTCTACCGCCCACAGGATCATCTGCTCGCCAAGCCTTTGTCCGCGCAGATCGGCGGCGATGCGCACCGCCTCGATCAGGCCGCGCCAGCTGCCGCAAAAGGAAAGCCCGGGGAGGAAGCTCAATTGCATCGTCCCGACAACGCGGCCGCCCAATTCCGCGGCTATCAGCCGCTGGTTGGGGTCGGCATCGATCGCCTCGAACGCCGCGCGATAGCGCGGGTCGTCCGGCGCCGCCTCGCGCTGCGGCGGGATGGTGTCCTCCGCAAGCATCGCAAGGATGGCGGGCAGATCCTCCGCGGTCGCGTCGCGCAGGATCAACGCGCTCACTCGGCCGCCTCGATCCGGACGAGCAAGGCCTCGACCTGCACCTGCGCGCCCGCTTCGGCATTGAGTTCGGCAACGACGCCGTCGAAGGGCGCGGTCAGGCTATGCTCCATCTTCATCGCTTCGAGGGTCAGCAGCTTCTGGCCCTTCGCGACGGTGTCGCCCGCCGCGACCTCGACCGCGATGACCTTGCCCGGCATCGGTGATAGGATGTCGCCGTCGCCCGCCGCGCCGCCCGCCGCGCCATCGGTGCGGTCGGGGGCGACGATCATCGTCGTGCCTTCGTGCACCATCAGCAGCGCCGCACCGCCATCGAAGGGTTCGAAATGGCTGGCGAAATAACCGTCGGCGCGGGCGTCCGCCTCATATTCGACACGCTGGCCGTTGACCCGTAGTGCGCGGCGGGTGTCCGGTGCGCGGTTGAGGCGAAAGCCTGCCAGCGCGTGCGGTACGGCGGGCTCGTCTTCGAGCTGCGCCGCGGCCGCCGTCAATTCGGTCGCCGGAGGCAGGGGATTGGCCATCAGCGCCTCCCCGCGGCGTTCGATCAGCCCGGTGTCGACGTCGCCGCGCTCGAAATCCGTATCGCCGAGCAGGCGGTGCAGGAAGCCGGCGTTGGTCTTGACCGGCCACACGCCCAGCTTCGACAGCTCGTAACGCAGGTCGTCGATCGCCTCCTCGCGCTGCCCGGCGTGGACGATCACCTTGGCGATCATCGGGTCATAGAAGGGCGAAACCTCGCTGCCTTCCTCGATCCCCGTGTCGACGCGCGACGACATCGGCAGCAGCAGCACGTCGAGCTTGCCGGTGCTCGGAAGGAAGCCCGTTGCGGGGTCCTCGGCATAGAGGCGCGCCTCCATCGCCCAACCGTTGATGGTCAGATCCTCCTGCCGCAGCGGCAGCGGCTCGCCGCTGGCAACGCGGAGCTGCCATTCGACCAGGTCGACGCCGGTGATCGCCTCGGTCACCGGATGTTCGACCTGCAGGCGCGTGTTCATCTCCATGAACCAGATGCGGTCGGCGCGCAGGCCCTCGCTGCCGTCGGCGATGAACTCGATCGTCCCGGCGCCGACATAATCGACTGCTTGGCCCGCGCGGACCGCGGCGGCGCACAGCGCCTCGCGCGTTTCCTCGTCCATGCCGGGGGCGGGGGCTTCCTCGATCACCTTCTGGTGGCGCCGTTGCAACGAGCAGTCGCGTTCGAACAGGTGGACGATGTTGCCGTGCGTATCGCCGAAGATCTGCACCTCGATATGGCGCGGGCTCAGGATATATTTCTCGATCAGCACATGGTCGTTGCCGAATGAGGCCGCCGCCTCGCGCTGGCACGAGGCGAGCGCATCGGCGAAGTCGGCCGCCGCGTCGACCTTGCGCATCCCCTTGCCGCCGCCGCCGGCGACCGCCTTGATGAGCACGGGATAGCCGATGCTGGCAGCTTGTTCCGCCAGGAAGGCCGGATCCTGATTCTCGCCCATATAGCCCGGCGTCACCGGCACCCCGGCATCGGCCATCAGCTTTTTCGCGGCGTCCTTGAGGCCCATCGCGGTGATCGACGATGGCTTGGGCCCGACCCAGACGAGCCCGGCGTCTAGCACCGCCTGCGCAAACTCGGCATTTTCGGAGAGGAAGCCGTAACCCGGATGGATCGCTTCGGCCCCGGTCGCCTTCGCCGCGGCGATGATCTTTTCGCCGATCAAATAGCTTTCGCGTGCTGGCGAAGGCCCGATGTGCACGGCCTCATCCGCCATGCGGACATGCAGCGCATTGGCATCGGCGTCCGAATAGACGGCAACGGTACGGACGCCCATCGCCCGCGCGGTGCGGATGATACGGCAGGCGATTTCGCCGCGATTGGCGATGAGGAGGGATTTGATCATTGAATTTCTTTCAATGCGCTGTGGCTCTATCGCCGGGGGAAATCTCGTCGGACGCCATCACCAAGCTAGTGAAGGCTACGTAAGCATCGGAAAAATTTTCGCTTTCAGCCTCAGGCCCAGCTAGCCAAGCCTCCAAGGCCTCTTCGAATTGATGTACCACCCATTTAAGGTTCCATCGCGCTGGCTCGGTTGCCCCTGCTATCACGCCAGCTCTGAATACATCATCACTTACGCCCCAAATCGAAGCATAGTGGGCAATCTGTTGCAACGCCGGAGGGGTGCCGCATATAACCGCATCAAACGAAGCCATTCTTTCCAGAGAGGGCTGAACGTGTTTCGTCAGCTCTTCTAATGGCCAAAGTGTCTCGATTGGGGGAATGCCAAACGGTCCCATTATCACATCCTGAACACGCCGAACCCGCGGTCTTCGACCGGGGCGTTCAGCGTTGCGGCGAAGGCGAGGCCGAGCACGTCGCGCGTCTGCGCCGGGTCGATGATGCCATCGTCCCACAGGCGCGCGGTGGCGTGATAGGGATTGCCTTCGTCTTCATATTTCTGGCGGATCGGCGCCTTGAAGGCTTCGGCCTCTTCGGGCGTCCATTTGTCGGCGTCGCGGTGCACCGTCGCGAGCACGCTTGCCGCCTGTTCGCCGCCCATCACGCTGATCCGCGCATTCGGCCAACTAAAGAGGAAGCGCGGGCTATAGGCGCGGCCGCACATGCCGTAATTGCCGGCGCCGAAGCTGCCGCCGATCAGCACGGTGATCTTGGGCACCGTCGCGGTTGCTACCGCGGTCACCAGCTTCGCGCCATGCTTGGCGATCCCCTCGGCCTCATATTTGCCGCCGACCATGAAGCCGCTGATATTCTGGAGGAAGAGCAGGGGAATGCGCCGCTGCTGCGCCAGTTCGATGAAATGCGCGCCCTTGACCGCGCTCTCGCTGAACAGCACGCCGTTATTGGCGAGGATCGCGACCGGGATGCCCCAGATATGCGCGAAACCGCACACGAGGCTCGACCCGTAATTCGCCTTAAACTCGTGAAATTCGCTGCCGTCGACGATGCGCGCAATCACCTCGTGGACGTCGTAGGGCGCACGCACGTCGCTCGGCACGATGCCGTAGAGTTCTTCCGCGTCGTATTTCGGCGGCCGTGGTTCCTTGATCGCGACCTCGAACCCGCTTTCCTCGCCGAGGTGGCTGACGATGTCGCGGACGATGGTCAGCGCATGTTCGTCATTCTCGGCAAGATGGTCGACGACCCCTGACTTCTTGGCGTGCAGGTCGCCGCCGCCCAAATCCTCGGCGCTGATTTCCTCGCCCGTCGCCGCCTTCACCAGCGGCGGCCCGGCGAGGAAGATCGTGCCCTGATTGCGGACGATCACCGTCTCGTCGCTCATGGCGGGAACATAGGCGCCGCCGGCGGTGCAGCTTCCCATCACGCAGGCGATCTGCGGGATGCGCTTCGCCGACATGTTCGCCTGATTGAAAAAGATACGCCCGAAATGGTCGCGGTCGGGGAAAACCTGATCCTGATGCGGCAGGTTGGCGCCGCCCGAGTCGACCAGATAGATGCACGGCAGGCGGTTCGCCTCGGCGATCTCCTGCGCGCGGAGGTGCTTCTTGACCGTCATCGGGTAATAGGTGCCGCCCTTCACCGTCGCATCGTTGCAGACGATCATGCACTGGCGGCCCGACACGCGGCCGATGCCCGCGATCATGCCGGCGCCCGGAACCTCGCCCTCATACATGTCGCCCGCCGCGAGCTGGCCGATTTCGAGGAAGGGCGATCCTTGGTCGAGCACCCGCTCGACGCGCTGGCGGGGGAGCAGCTTGCCGCGGCTCGTGTGCCGCTCGCGCGCCTTTTCATTGCCGCCGAGCGCCGCTGCGCCGACGCGCGCCCCCAACTCGTCGCGCAGCGCGCGGTTGTGCGCGTCGTTGGCGCGATAGGTCTCGCTGTCACGATCGACCATGGTTCCGAGTACTGGTGCGCTCACGTCGAAAATTCTCCTGTCACTGCCCGCCGGACTAATCCGCCACTCGTCGATTGCAAAGGACCGCAGGCCGAAATTGGTTGGTATCGAAACCGGGTTGCCGCAGACCTAGACCCTTCGCCTGTCCCCATGAAAGCAAGGTTTTCGTTATGAAAAAGACCGTCTTGGCCATCCTCCTGTCCACCGCCGCGATCGTCGCGGGCCCCGTCGCCTGTTCGAAGGGCGACAAGCAGGAAGCGAGCTATACCATCGGCACCGGGATCGGCATCAACAAGGCCGCGATGGACACCGCCACCAAACCCGGCGACGATTTCTACGCCTATGCGAACGGCAACTGGCAGACGACAACCGAAATCCCCGCCGACCGTTCGTCGATCGGAGCGTTCCTCGTCGCGCAGCTCGAAACCGAAAAGCGGGCCCGCGAACTCATCGATGCGATCGTCAAGGGCAACGCCGGCGCCGACACCGACGAAGGGCGCATCGCCGCCTTCTACAAGGCCTACACCGATACGAAAGCGATCGACGCTGCGGGGATGAAGCCCGTCGCTGCGGACCTCGCGCGCTTCGATGCGATCGCCGACAAGGCTACCCTGTCGAAGATACTCGGCGAACAGGTTCGCGCCGACGTCGATCCGCTCAACGCGACCAATTTCTTCACCGAAAACCTGTTCGGCATTTTCGTGACGCAGGGGCTCGCGACGCCCGGCGACACCATTCCCTATATGCTGCAGGGCGGTCTCGGCCTGCCCGAACGCGAATATTATCTGTCGTCCGATCCCAAGATGGCGGGCATCCGCACCGCCTATCAGGCCTATATCGCCAAGCTGCTGACCGCAGCGGGTCAGGTCGATGCGGAGGCAAAGGCCAAGCGCATCTACGACCTCGAAGTCAAGATCGCCAAGGCGCATGTCACGCGCGAACAGAGCGAGGATTTCACCAAATCCGCCGGCGTGTGGACCAAGGACGATTTTGCGAAGAAGGCGCCGGGCATCGACTGGCCGGCCTTCTTCGCCGCCGCGAAGCTCGACGGCGCGGGCAAGTTCGGCGCCTATCACGCCGCGGCGATCACCAACCTGTCGGCGCTGGTGGCGTCGCAGCCGCTCGATGCGTGGAAGGACTGGCTGGCGTTCCATCAGATCAACAGCCACGCCGACGTGCTGCCGAGCGCGATCGACAATGCGCATTTCGCCTTTTACGGCACGACGCTGTCGGGCACGCCGCAACAGCGCAGCCGCGACAAGCGCGCGCTCGCGGCGCTCGACACCTATCTGGGCGATGCGGTCGGCAAAGCCTATGCCGACAAATATTTCCCGGCCTCCGCCAAGGCCGAAGTCGGCGACATGGTGACGAACATCAAGTCCGCCTTTGCCAAGCGCGTCGAGACGATCGACTGGATGGCACCCGAAACCAAGAAGGAGGCGATCAAGAAGGTCGAAACGATCGCGGTCGGGGTGGGCTATCCCGAAAGCTGGCGCGATTACGGCAGCTACACGGTCAGCGCTGCCGACGCCTATGCGAACGAGGTCGCGGGGCAGAAAGCCGAATATGCACACCAGCTCGCGAAGGTCGGCAAGCCGATGGACAAGGGTGAATGGTGGATGGTCCCGCAGACGGTCAACGCCGTGAACCTGCCGGTCCAGAACGCGCTGAACTTCCCCGCCGCGATCCTGCAACCGCCCTTCTTCAACGCCTCCGCCGACCCGGCGTATAATTATGGCGCGATCGGTGCGGTCATCGGCCACGAGATAAGCCACAGCTTCGACAACAATGGCGCGGCGTTCGATTCGACCGGGGCGCTGCGCAACTGGTGGACCGCGGCGGACCTTGCGAAGTTCAACGCCGCGGGCGCGGCGCTCGCGGCGCAGTATGACGGGTACAAACCGTTCCCCGACCTCGCGCTCAACGGCAAGCTGACGCTCGGCGAAAATATCGCCGACGTTGCCGGACTTCAGGCCGCCTACGACGCCTATCATGCCTCGCTGAAGGGCAAGGAGGCGCCGGTGATCGACGGCTTCACCGGCGACCAGCGTTTCTTCATTGCTTTTGCACAGACCTGGGCGACCAAGATGCGCGACGAGGCGCTGCGCCAGCGGGTGGCGACCGACGGTCATGCGCCCGGCATGTATCGCGCGCTGACGGTGCGGAACCTCGATGCGTGGTACAAGGCGTTCGACGTTCGCGAAGGCGACAAGCTCTACCTCGCGCCCGACAAGCGCGTCCGCGTCTGGGGGTAAGCTCATCCCGTCATTGCGAGCGGCGAAGCCGCGCTGCAATCCAGAGCGTGCGTAAACGGCTCTGGATTGCTTCGCTTTGCTCGCAATGACGTTAATCATCGGAAGCCTGCTTTCCAGCTGGTTTCTTGCGGATCAGGTGGCTGTAGACGCCGACGAGGTTGATGCCGAGCAGCGCGACATTCTGCCACCCTATGCCCTCACTGTCGGGCTGCAGGAAACCCCACGCGATCAGCGCAAGGCTGCTCGTCACGAAGATCACGAAGGCGCCGCCGGTCCAGCGCTCCCCCAAATTGAGCGAGACGAGGAGCGCCGCGAGCGTAGCAGCGGCAGCGCCATAATATTGGAGGGCGTCGAGCAGTGTCTGGTTCATGGATTAGCCAACGCCCCGATCAGCGCGAAGATGCCCGCCCCGCTGAGAGCCGGCCAAGCGATATGGCGGCCGCGTGTATAGGCGGCATTGACCAACCCCGTCGCCAGCCAGGCCGCACCGACCACGGTCAGCAGGCTCGGCGACGTGCCCGGCCAGGCCACGGCGGCCGCCGAAATCAGCATCAGGACGGACGTCGCATGCCAAGCAAAACGGATAATCCGCCGCGACAGCGGATCGGCAAGCGGCCCCGCTTCGCTGCGCAGCAACGGCACGATCAGCCGCCGGTATCCCAGCACCGAATGGACCCCGGCCGTCGTCACCATGAAGGCGGCCGACAGCCAGAGCCAGATCACGCGCCGGCGCCGATCAGTTCGCGGCCGATCAGCATGCGGCGGATCTCGTTGGTACCCGCGCCGATGTCGAGCAGCTTGGCGTCGCGCCAGTAGCGTTCGACCGGCCAGTCCTTGGTATAGCCCGCGCCGCCCAGCGCCTGGATCGCTTCGCCCGCGACCTTCACCGCGCTTTCGCTGGCGAGCAGGATGCAGCCCGCGGCATCGAAGCGCGTCGTCTGTCCGGCGTCGCAAGCCTTGGCGACGTTATAGACATAGGAGCGCGCCGACTGGAGTGCGACATACATGTCGGCGACCTTCGCCTGCATGAGCTGGAACGACCCTATCGGCTTGCCGAACTGCTTGCGCTCGCGAACATACGGAATGACCGTATCGAGGCAGGCCTGCATGATGCCGAGCTGGAGCCCGGCGAGCACGACGCGCTCATAGTCCAGCCCCGACATCAGCACGCCGACGCCGCCGTTCTCGGGCCCCATGACCTGTTCGGCGGGCACCTCGCAGTCGTCGAAAACCAGTTCAGCGGTCGGCGAACCGCGCATGCCGACCTTGTCGATCTTTTGCCCGATGCTGAAACCCGGCATGTCCTTTTCGATCAGGAAGGCGGTGATGCCGCGCGATCCCGCTTCGGGGCTCGTCTTGGCATAGACGACCAGCGTGTCGGCGCAGGTCGCGTTGGTGATCCAGAATTTGGTGCCGTTGAGGACGAAGCGGTCGCCCTTTTTCTCCGCCTTCAGCTTCATCGACACGACGTCGCTGCCCGCGCCGGCTTCCGACATCGCAAGGCTGCCGACATGCTCGCCCGAAATCAGCTTGGGGAGATATTTTGCCTTCTGTTCGGCATTGCCCCAGCGGCGGATCTGGTTGACGCACAGGTTCGAATGTGCGCCGTAGGAAAGGCCGATTGCGCCCGACGCCCGCGACACTTCCTCGACCGCGATGACATGTTCGAGATAGCCGAGGCCCAGGCCGCCCCATTCCTCTTCGACGGTGATGCCGTGCAGGCCGAGCCCGCCCATCTGCGTCCACAATTCGTCGCGCGGGAACCAGTCCTCACGGTCGGCCTTGTCGGCGAGCGGGGCGATCTGTTCGTCCGCAAAGCGGGCGGTCGTGTCGCGGATCATGTCGGCATTTTCACCGAGGGCGAAATCGAAATCGGGGGTAGCGCGCATGGATCAGCCTATCGAGAGGGCGGGATGAAGGCGCGATAGTGCCCGAAAAGCACATCATATGGAAATTGAAACGAATGCAGGATTATCATAAGTAGAATTTATGATAAAGCGCACCCATATCCGCCAGTTCCTCGCTGTGGTCGACGCCGGCAGTTTCACGCAGGCCGCGCTGCGCATCCGGGTGACGCAGCCGGCGCTGTCGACGGGCATCGCCGAACTCGAAAAGCTGGTCGGCACGCCGCTGTTCATCCGCAACCGCCGCCAGATCCGGCTGACCGAGGCGGGCGGGCGCTTCCTGCCGATTGCGCGCGACCTCGAACGCGGGTTCCACGCCGCCGACCGCTTTGGCCGCAGTGCTGACAGCGACGCCACCGGGCTCAAGCTCGGCACGATCCGCTCGGCGCCGGGCGAGTTGCTGCAGGCGCTCGCCACCGTGCTCCGGCCGGGCTTTGCCATCGAGCTGGCCGAAAGCACCGAATCCGACCTGCGCTCGGCGGTCGGCAGCGGCCGCGTCAACATGGCGTTGCTCCCGCTTCGCCCCGACGAGCGCGGGGCGCATATCCTGCCGCTTTACGAAGAGCCGCTGACGATGTTCGTCGCGACCGACCACCCGCTCGCGGGCCGGGTCGAGGTCGCGCCCGAGGAACTGGCGGCCGAGACGATGATCGCGCGCCGGTCGTGCGAGTTCCTCGATGCGACGAGCCGCTTTTTTACCCGCCACGGCGTCCGTCCGCGCTTTGCGCTGCGCAGCGACAGCGACGACCGCTGCCTGCGCATGGTTGCCGCCGGGGTCGGTATCACCACCGCGCCGGTGTCGCTGGCGATCGAGGGCATCGTTCCGCTGAAAGTTGCGGGTTACGACTTCCGTCGCGAGCTGGGGTTGATCCTCGACCCGGCCTGGGCCGCGCTTCCCGAGGTCGCGCCGCGGCTGACGCACGGTCTTGAGACGATCGCGAGCATCGCCGCCGACTGGCGCGAAATGAAGGTTGAAGGGGCGGCGTGAGCGCGGCCCCACAAGTCTGGCTTGCAGCGTCAAAAGCCCATACAGCTTGCCCGCCGACATGAGCGGCGGCAAGGGCGGGACATGACCGATACGCTGACCCATTTGGACCGTCTTGAGGCGGAGAGCATTCACATTATGCGCGAGGTGCTGGCGGATGCGGCCAAGCCCGTGATGCTTTACAGTGTTGGCAAGGACAGTGCGGTGATGCTGCATCTGGCGCGCAAGGCCTTTTATCCTTCGCCGCCGCCGTTTCCGCTACTGCACGTCGACACGACGTGGAAGTTCCAGGCGATGTACGCGCTGCGCGACCGCATGGCGGCGGAGAGCGGCATGGAGCTCATTGTCTACCAGAACCCCGAGGCGAAGGCGCGGGGGATCAACCCGTTCGACCATGGCCCGCTGCACACCGACATGTGGAAGACCGAGGGGCTGAAGCAGGCGCTCGACCTCCATGGCTTCGACGTCGCTTTCGGCGGCGCGCGGCGCGACGAGGAAAAGAGCCGCGCGAAAGAACGCATCTTCTCCTTCCGCACCGCAAGCCACGGCTGGGATCCGAAGAAGCAGCGGCCCGAACTGTGGAACCTCTACAACGCCCGGAAGGCGAAGGGGGAGAGTATCCGGGTGTTCCCGATCTCGAACTGGACCGAGCTCGACATCTGGCAATATATCGCGCGCGAGAATATCCCGATCGTACCGCTCTACTTCGCCGCCCCGCGCCCGACGGTGGAGCGTGACGGCCTGTTGCTGATGGTCGACGACGATCGCTTCCCGCTGAAAGAAGGCGAGGTGCCGGTTCAGCGCTCGGTGCGCTTCCGCACGCTCGGCTGTTATCCGCTGACCGGCGCGGTCGAAAGCGAAGCGACGACGCTCAGCGAAGTCATCCAGGAAATGCTCCTCACCACCACCAGCGAGCGGCAGGGCCGCATCATCGACAAGGACGGCGGCGACGCCAGCATGGAGAAGAAGAAGCAGGAGGGGTACTTCTGATGCCGGCTCCCTCCGACACCCCCGTCTATGTCACCGACGCGCTGATCGCCGAGGATATCGACGCCTATCTCGAACAGCATCAGCAAAAGTCGCTGCTGCGCTTCATCACCTGCGGCTCGGTCGACGACGGCAAATCGACGCTGATCGGGCGCCTGCTCTATGACTCGAAGATGATCTTCGAGGACCAGCTGGCGGCCTTGGAGGCGGACTCGAAGCGCGTCGGCACGCAGGGGCAGGAGATCGACTTCGCGCTGCTCGTCGACGGCCTCGCCGCCGAGCGCGAGCAGGGGATCACGATCGACGTCGCCTATCGCTTTTTCACGACGGAAAAGCGCAAGTTCATCGTCGCCGACACCCCGGGGCACGAACAGTACACGCGCAACATGGTCACCGGCGCCTCGACCGCCGACCTCGCCGTCATCCTGATCGATGCGCGCAAGGGCGTGCTCACCCAGACGCGGCGCCACAGCTTCCTCGCGCATCTGATCGGCATCAAGCATATCGTGCTCGCGGTGAACAAGATGGACCTTGTCGATTACGACAAGACGGTGTTCGAGCGCATCCTGCTCAGCTACCGCGCCTTTGCGAGCGAGATCGGCATCACGAACTTCACCGCCATCCCGATCTCGGGGTTCAAGGGCGACAATATCACCGCGCTGTCGGACAACATGCCCTGGTACAAGGGCCCGGCGCTGATCGAGCATCTGGAAGGCGTCGAGGTCGGCAGCGCCGCCGACGAGGCGAAGCCCTTCCGCATGGCGGTGCAGTGGGTCAACCGGCCCAACCTCGACTTCCGCGGCTTCTCGGGCCAGCTTGCGAGCGGCAAGGTCAGGCCGGGCGACGCGGTGCGTATTCTGCCGAGCGGCAAGACGACGGCGGTTGCCCGCATTGTCACCCTCGATGGCGACCTCGACGAGGCCGTCGCGGGCCAGTCGGTGACGCTGACGCTGGCCGACGAGGTCGACTGCTCGCGCGGCGACGTCATCGCGGCGGCCGACAATCCGCCCGAGGCGGCCGACCAGTTCGAGGCGACTTTGGTGTGGATGGCCGACGAGGCGATGATCCCGGGGCGCGCCTATTGGCTGAAGCTGGCGACGCAGAGCGTGTCGGCGACGGTGCAGGCACCGAAGTACGAGATCAACGTCAACACGCTCGACCATCTCGCGGCGAAGACGCTCGACCTCAACGGCATCGGGGTTGTCGAGCTGTCGACCGACAAGCCGATCACCTTCGAGGCCTATGGCGACAATCGCACAAGCCCAAACAAGGTGTTGGGCGGGTTCATCCTGATCGACAAGCTGACCAATGCGACGGTCGCGGCGGGCATGCTGCACTTCAGCCTGCGCCGCGCGCAGAATGTCCACTGGCAGGCGACCGACATCGACCGCGACATGCGCGCGGGCCTCAAGAACCAGCGTCCCGCGCTACTATGGTTCACCGGCCTCTCGGGCTCGGGCAAGTCGACGATCGCCAACCTCGTCGAGAAGAAGCTGCACCGGATGAACCGGCACAGCTTCCTGCTCGACGGCGACAATGTCCGCCACGGGCTGAACCGCGATCTCGGCTTCACCGAGGCCGACCGGATCGAGAATATCCGCCGCGTCGGCGAGGTCGCGAAGCTGATGACCGACGCAGGGCTGATCGTCATCACCGCCTTCATCTCGCCGTTCAAGGCCGAGCGCGAGATGGTCCGCGCGATGCTGCCCGAGGGCGAGTTCATCGAAATCTTCGTCGACACCCCGCTCGCCGAAGCCGAACACCGCGACGTCAAGGGCCTCTACAAAAAGGCCCGCGCCGGACAGCTCAAGAACTTCACCGGCATCGACAGCCCCTATGAGGCACCCGAAAACCCCGAAATCCGCATCGATACAACCAACATGACACCCGATGAGGCCGCCGACATCATCGTCGACAGGCTGCTGGGATGAGCGCCGCGCTCGACGACGCCGCGCTGGCCGCGCATCTCGCCGAGACCGCGGGGCGCATCCTGCTCACCGTGCGGGAGTCCGGCCTCTTCGCCGGCAAGGCGCTCGGCAGGGCCGGCGATCAGGTCGCGAACCAGTTCCTGATCCATGCGCTCCGCGAACAGCGCCCCGATGATGGCATCCTGTCGGAGGAGAGCAAGGACACCCCTGATCGCCTTACCAAAAGCCGCGTCTGGATCGTCGACCCGCTCGATGGCACCCGTGAATATGGCGAGGGCCGCAGCGATTGGGCCGTCCATGTCGCACTCGCGATCGACGGCGAACCGGTCATCGGTGCGGTCGCCTTGCCCGGCCTCGATGTAACGCTGACGTCAGGGGCTCCCGTCGCGCTCCAGCCCGCTAATACGCCGCCGAAAATGCTGGTCAGCCGCACGCGCCCTGCTGCCGAAGCGCTGGCCGTTGCCGAAAGCTTCGGTGCCGAACTCGTGCCGATGGGCTCGGCGGGGGCCAAGGCGATGGCGGTGGTGCGCGGCGAGGCCGATATCTATCTCCACACCGGCGGCCAATATGAGTGGGACAATTGCGCGCCTGCCGCGGTGGCGGAGGCAGCGGGGCTTCACGTCAGCCGCGCCGATGGTTCGCCGCTCCGCTACAACAATATCGATACTTATCTGCCCGACCTGCTGATCTGCCGGAAGGAACTGGCCGACGATGTGTTGCGGCTGGCTGCGGACTATTCACCGAACTCCTGATCGTCATCCCGGCGAAGGCCGGGATCTCCCCGCCAAATTGTGACGCACCGTCGAGATCCCGGCCTTCGCCGGGATGACCGGCTATGGAGAGGTTGCCAGCCGTATCGGCACCGCCTAATCCGTTGCATCGAAAAACCGAACAACGGGAGATGCGCGATGACCGACCTGCCTGATACCAACCTTGTCATGCTGACGCTGGTGAAGCCCGAAGGGCATCTCGAAGTCTCGCTCGAGCGCCGGCCGATGCCGGAGCCCAAGCCGCACGAGGTGCTGGTGAAAGTGCTCGCGGCGCCGATCAACCCGTCCGACCTCGGCCTGCTGTTCGGTGGTGCCGACATGACGACGGCGCAGGCATCGACGCGCGACGGCCTTCCCGTGCTCACTGCCGACGTCCCGCCCGCGGGAATGCGCGCGATGCGCGGCCGCATCGGCGAGGCGATGGCGATCGGCAACGAAGGCTGCGGGCTGGTCGTGAAGGCCGGCGATTCGCCCGAGGCGCAGGCGCTGCTCGGCAAGACCGTCGCGTTGCTCGGCGGCGAAATGTATGCCGAATATCGCTGCCTGCCCGTGCAGATGGTGATGCCGCTGCCCGACGGCACCGACCCAGCCGACGGTGCCTCCTGCTTCGTCAATCCGCTCACTTCGCTGGCTTTCACCGAGACGATGCGGATGGAAAACCACAGCGCGATCGTCCACACGGCCGCGGCATCGAACCTCGGCCAGATGCTCGTCAAGATCTGCGCCAAGGACGGCATCCCGCTCGTCAACATTGTGCGCAGCGACGCACAGGTCGAAATTCTCAAAGCGATCGGCGCGAAATATATCGTCAACAGCAGCGCCGACGATTTCATGGAGCGGCTGATCGATGCGATCGTCGAAACCGGCGCTACGCTCGGTTTCGATGCGACCGGCGGCGGCAAGCTTGCCGGGCAGCTGCTGACCGCGATGGAAGCCGCGGCGGTCCAGCGGATGACGAGCTACAGCCGCTACGGCTCGGACACCTTCAAGCAGGTCTATATCTATGGCGCGCTCGACCTGTCACCGACGACCTTCTCGGCGCGCAGCTTCGGCCTGACCTGGGCGCTCGGCGGCTTCCTGCTGACCCCCTTCATGGCCAAGGCGGGCATGGAGGTCGTGGGCCGGATGCGGCAACGCGTCGTCGACGAGCTGACGACGACGTTCAAGAGCCACTACAGCCATGAAGTGTCACTGACCGGGGCGCTGGATGTCGACACGGCGCAGGCTTACAACGCGAAGCGAACGGGTGAGAAATATCTGATCAGGCCGCACGGCTGACGGATCAAAACCGCTGTCCTACATTGCCGCGGCGTGCTTCATGCTGATGAATGGAGCATGCCGTAAATTCCTGTAGTGGCAAAGAACGCGATTTCAGTGTGAAGTTGCGCAGTTTTCTGCCGTTTGGGAAATCGGCTTCGCTCTCGTTCCTCACTCTGCTCGACGCAATCTGGCATCTGGCGGGCAGCGTGACGGGGCCGGCGTTGCAATCGGGTTCGGGCCGACGAAGAATCTCGATTTTCAGTGTGAAGTTCGGCAGATTTCTGCCGTTCTTCGGATTATCGCTTCATGCACTGGCGCGCGTCGTCACGCTTATATTCGCTGCAATTCCACAGCGCCTTCTCGAAGCCCGCCTTGTCGTCGCGGAGATAGGAAAAGGTCATCGCGGCGCGCTGCATGTCGCTCATCGCGTCGCTGTCGGGTTTGAGCGTCGGGTTGGTCCAGCCCATGAACTTGCAATAGGGCTTGTCGCCGCAGAGCCGCAGCGCGGTGGTGACGAAGCTTTCGGGTGCGGCCTTGCGGTCGAGCGCGACATAGATGGTGTCGCGGCCTGCGGCTTCGCCCGCACCGGCGATCACCCTGGCCTCACCGAGTGCGGCATTGGCATCGACGCCCGCAAGCTCGGTCGGCGCAACTCCCAGCGCCAGCGCGTGGAGCGGCGAAAGCGCCGCCATCTTGGCGACCGGGCCGTCGCTTCCGGACACGGCACCGCGGAAAGCGCCGGGCGTTCCCCAATATCCGGGCCAGCGGAAGAACAGGTGGGTGTCGACGATCGCGATCTTTTCGAGACTGTCGCTCCAGTACGGGCGGACCCAGTCGGTGTGATAATGGGTGGCGAGCCCGACGGCGGGGTAGGTGAGGCCCGACATCATCATGTCGGCATTGACCTGCGCGCGCGTCCACGCCGCATCAGAATAGCGGCGGCTGAGTGCGCCATCGCATGTGAAGGTGAACTGGCAACCGGTGCTGCGTTCGGAACCCTGGAAGACGACGCCGCAAATCGACTTCGGAAAGGCGGGATGACGCGCGCGGTTGATGATGACCTGGCCGACCGCGAACTGGCCCTTGCTGCCGTCGCCCGCTTCGTAAAGCATCGCCGCCGCCAGACAGTCGCGGGCGCGGCTGCGCCCGTCGCCATCGCCCGCGTAGACGAAGGGGCGGGGTGTCGCGAAATCCTTGGTTATCAGGGGGATTTTTGCATTGGCTGCGCGCGCATCATCCTCGGTGACGGGTGCCAGCTCCATAGGCAGCACATCGGGGACGATATCGGCGGGCGGCGCGACGGGGTGCGGGCGCGTCGCCACACCGCCGCCGATCTGGCCGCTCAGATGCAATACGGCGACGATCGCCGCGACAGCCAGCAGCACGAACAGCCACCCCGACCGTTCGCGCCACAATGGCAACGTCACCGGATCGCCCTCGGGGCGCATGCAGGAGGATCAGATCTCGGGAAGGAAATCGGGAACCGACAGGTAACGCTCGCCGGTGTCATAGTTGAAACCGAGCACCCGGCTCCCTGCCGGCAGTTCGGCGAGCTTCTGCGCAATCGCGGCGAGCGTCGCGCCCGACGAAATGCCGACCAGCATGCCTTCTTCGGTCGCGGCGCGGCGTGCAAAATCCTTGGCGGCGGCCGCATCGACCTTGATCACGCCGTCGAGCAGGTCGGTGTGCAGGTTGCGCGGGATGAAGCCCGCACCGATACCCTGGATCGGGTGCGGCGCGGGCTGGCCGCCGGAGATGACCGGCGATGCTTCCGGCTCGACCGCAAACACTTTCAGGTTCGGCCAATGCTGCTTCAGGAACTGTGCCGTACCGGTGATATGGCCGCCGGTACCGACCCCGGTGATCAGCACGTCGATCGGCGTGTCCTTGAAATCCTCATAGATTTCGGGGCCGGTGGTGCGGACGTGGACGTCGATGTTGGCTTCATTCTCGAACTGCTGCGGCATCCATGCGCCGGGTGTCGTCTCGACCAGTTCGATCGCGCGTTCGATCGCGCCCTTCATGCCCTTTTCGCGCGGGGTCAGGTCGAACGTCGCGCCATAGGCGAGCATCAACCGCCGGCGTTCGAGCGACATGCTTTCGGGCATGACGAGGACGAGTTTATATCCCTTGACCGCCGCAGCCATCGCGAGACCGATGCCGGTATTCCCCGACGTCGGCTCGACGATGGTACCGCCGGGCTTCAGGCTGCCGTCCTTTTCGGCGGCCTCGATCATCGCCAGCCCGATGCGATCCTTGATCGACCCGCCGGGATTGCTGCGTTCCGACTTCACCCAGACTTCGGCGTCGGGGAACAGCTTTGCGACGCGAATATGCGGCGTATTCCCGATGGTATCGAGGATCGAATTGGCTTTCATGATCGGTGCGCTCTTTCTTTGAATTCGAACCGCGGGTCGCGGCGAACGCGGTTCGGCCAGTCTCCGGCACGAAGCCAGAGCGCCTCGTCCGCGAGCGCCGGTGCGGGCGCGGGTTGTAACGACGCCAGCAGATACTGTCCATAAGGCCAATCGCCGATGCCGGAGTCGGCGTTGATATGGCCGAACGGTCCTGCATTGACGAAACGCGCGTCCCACTGCCGCGACAGGCGCCAGACGTGCGATGTCTTGGCATAGGGGTCGTTGTCGCTCGCCACGACGATCATCGGCGTCTGCGACGTGAAGGAGGGGGAATCGGCAAAGCTGGTCGCACGGTTGTCGCGCCGGAGCTGCGACAGTTCGGGCGGCGCGACCAGCAGCGCGCCGGCGATGCGGGCCCGCGCAAAATCGCTCGCCTGCGCGAACCAGTGGGCGAAGGCGTGGCAGCCGAGGCTGTGCGCCGCGATCAGCACCGGTTCGCTTTCAGCCGACATCGCCGCGGCGATCCGTCCGACCCATTCGTCACGGTCGGGGTCGTTCCAGTTGCCGAGCTCGATTCGCTCGCAGGCGCCGAACTTCTGCTCCCACAGGCTTTGCCAATGGGTCGGGCCGCTGTTGTAGAGCCCCGGTATCGTCAGGATTTTATGGGCGATTGTCGAACTGTGCATGACATGTGCTCCATCCATGGGGAAGTGAGAGGGAGCCGCGGTGACGGGTGGCACCTGAATAACTCAACTAATTAAATTGACAATATCCTTTGGACGGAATGACGGACAATTGCGACAGACGGTTTTGCGGTCCGCAATCCTATTGCTTGAACTGCGGCTCGAACGTCCGCGCGCGCCGCAGTTCGGGGAACAGCCACGCCCATAATGCGGTCACGCCGACCGCGGCCGCGCCGCCAAGCGCGACGGCGCTCACCGGACCCAGCGCCGCCGCCATCGCGCCGGCGCGCATCTCGCCCAGTTCGTTGGAGGCCGATATGGCGAGCCCAGACGCGGCACTGACGCGCCCGCGCATATGGTCAGGCGTGTTGAGCTGGATCAGCGTGCCGCGCACGAAGACCGAGAACATGTCCGCCGCGCCCATGACGACGAGCAGACCGAGCGACAGAAAAAAGCTGGTCGACAGGCCGAAAGCGACCGTGACGGCACCGAACACGGCGACTGCCCACAGCATCTTGACCCCGACATTACGCTCGATCGGCCGCCAAGCGAGCCCGAGCGCGACGACCGCGGCGCCGACCGCAGGCGCGGCGCGGAGAAGCCCGAGTCCTTCGGAGCCGGTGTGCAAGATGTCGCGGGCATAGACCGGCAACATCGCGGTCGCGCCCGAGAGGATCACCGCGAACAGATCGAGCGTGATCGTGCCGAGCAAGAAGCGCTCGGTCCACACGAAGCGGAGGCCGTCGACCATCTCGCGCAGCGGATGACGGCGCACCTCGGCAGGCGGGGGCAGCACGGGCCGGACGCGGCTGAGCGTGAAAGCCGAGACGGCGAGCAGCACCACCGCGAAAATATAGACCGACGTCGGATGCGCCGCATAGATGAGGCCGCCGGCAGCGGGGCCGATCACCGACGCCGACTGCCAGGCGATGCTGCTCATCGCGATCGCGCGAGGCAGCACGGCTGGCGGCACGATATTCGGAGCGATCGCGCTCATCGCCGGCCCGGAGAAAACGCGTGCGACGCCGTGCAGCGCCGCGAGACCGAACAGCAATGGCAGCGACAGGCCATCGGTCCAGGTAAACCAGCCGAGCGTCGCGGCGATGAGAATATCGATAAGGTTGGAGAAAATCGCCACGGTGCGGCGCTCGAACCGGTCCGCCGCCCAGCCGGCGACCGGGGTCAGGATGGCGAGCGGCAGGAACTGGAACAGCCCGAGCAGCCCGAGCTGGAACGACGCCTCCTTGATCGACATGCCATAGTCGGTGCGGGCGGTGTCGTAGAGCTGGTAGCCGATGACCACGACCATCGCGATCGTCGCCATCACCGCGGTGAAGCGTGCGAACCAGTAATAGCGATAGTCGGGAAAGCTGAGCGGGGAAGGGGCTTTGGGATCGGCGCCCGGCATCACCGGTTCGTCAGCGGGTTCGGGTGGGAGCGTTGCCATCGCGTTCCGCCCTAAACCGCTTTTCGGGCCTGTCCAGACGGCTTGCACCTGCCGTTCGTCGATTAACGGATGTCATCGATGGCACCGGGTGGCAAAAAGCCGGGCATCGAGTTCAGGGAGTTCACCGGATGAAAAAGAGTTTTGCCCGCTTTGGCGGTGCCGCGATGGCCGCAAGCTTGCTGGTCCTTACCGCCTGCAATGCGTCGGACAACAAATCCGCATCGGCGCAGGGGAGCGCAGAAAACTGGACCGGGTTCCGCGACAATTTCCTTGCCGGCTATTTTCCGCTCAACCCGAATTTCGCCGTCTATCAGGGCAAGCACGAGTTCGACGGCCAGCTTCCCGACTGGTCGTCCGAGGGCATCGAAAAGCAGGCGGCGTTCCTCGAGAAGACGATTGCCGACGCAAAGGCGTTCGACGGCAAGATGACCGATGCCGAAGAGTTCGAACGCGATTATCTGGTCCATGTCGCGCAGGGACAGCTCTTCTTCCTCCGCGACACCGATTTCGTGCAGAAGAATCCGGCCTTTTACGTCGGCGCGCTCGATCCCAACGTCTATATCGCAAGGCCTTATGCCGATGCGACGACGCGAATGAAGGCCTTCATCGCCTATGCGCAGAAGGTTCCGGCGGCCGCCGAACAGATCAAGGCGAACCTGAAGCTGCCGCTGCCCGCGACCTTTGTCAAATATGGCACCGCGGGCTTCGGCGGTTTCGCCGATTATTACACCGGCGACGCCAAAAAGGCCTTTGCCGAGGTCAAAGATCCCGAGTTGCAGAAGCAGTTCGACGATGCTGCGGCCAAGGCCGCTGCGGCGATGAAGGATCTCGCCGCCTATGTCGGCTCGCAGCCCGGTACGGCCGACGGATATGCGCTCGGCGCCGACAAGTTCGCGAAGATGATCCTGACCAACGAAGGCGTCGATACGCCGCTCGACGAACTCGAGCGTATCGGCCAGGCCGATCTCAAGCGCAATCAGGATGCGCTGAAAGCAGCCTGCGCGACCTATGCGGCGGGGATGACGATCGCCGACTGCATGAAGAAAATGAATTCGGACAAGCCCGCCGACGGTCCGGTCGCGGAGGCCCGCCGTCAGCTCCCGGCGCTCCGCGCGTTCCTCGTCGAGAAGGATCTGGTGACGATCCCTGGCACCGAACAGGCGCAGGTCGAGGAATCGCCGCCGTACAACCGGCAGAACAGCGCCTATATCGACATTCCCGGGCCGTATGAGAAAGGCCTGCCGTCGGTCTATTATATCTCGCCGCCCGATCCGACGTGGGACAAGCAGACGCAGAACGACTTTGTGCCGGGCCGAAAGGATCTGATGTTCACCTCGGTGCACGAGGTATGGCCCGGCCACTTCCTCAACTTCCTCCATTCGAACCGCGCGACAAGCATCTTCGGCAAGCTGTTCGTCGGCTACGCCTTCGCCGAGGGCTGGGCGCATTATACCGAGGAGATGATGTGGGACGCCGGGCTCGGTGACGGCGACCCCGAAACGCATATCGGCCAGCTGTCTAACGCGTTGCTGCGCGATTGCCGCTATCTGTCGGCCATCGGGCTCCACACCAAGGGCATGACGGTCGCCGACTCCGAAAAGCTGTTCAAGGAACAATGCTATCAGGACGAAGGCAACGCCCGCCAGCAGGCGGCGCGCGGCACCTATGATCCGCTGTACCTCAATTACACGATGGGCAAGCTGATGATCCGCAAGCTCCGCGAGGACTGGACGAAGGGCGACAAGACGAAGTGGAAGGCATTCCACGACCAGTTCCTGTCGTACGGCGGGCCGCCGATCCCGATGGTGCGCGCCGCGATGATGAAGGAAGAGGCGCCGAAGGCGGTCTTCTGAGGCTGGCGAATCGGCGATCGCATGTCTAGCCTCCCGTAAAAGGGGGCTGGTCCATGGTCGACGTGTTCATTTCCTACTCGCGCGACAACAAGGCGCGCGTCGCCGATATCGCGGCGGCGGTTTCGGCGGCAGGCTATGACGTCTGGTGGGATGCCGAACTGCCGCCGCACCGGTCGTACGGCGATGTGATTACGGAAAAGATCGGCAGCGCAAAGGCGGCGATCGTCGTCTGGTCGCAGGCATCGGCGCAGTCCGAATGGGTGCGCGCCGAGGCCGATGTCGCACGCAACCAGAAGAAGCTGGTGCAGACGGCGATCGACGACGTGATGCCGCCGCTCCCCTTCAACCAGATCCAGTTCGCCGACCTCAGCGACTGGCGCGGCGAGGCCGATCACAGCGGCTGGCGCAAGGTGCTGATGAGTCTCGAGGATTTATGCGGCAGGGAAGCCGTGGCTGCACCGGTGCAGGTCCCGCGTCCGATGGCCCCGGTCGCCCCGCCGCGCGATGATGTGCCGTCGCCGCCCGCAGCGCCAAAATCCTCGTTCCTGCCATGGGCACTGCTCGGGCTCGCCGTCGTCGCCATTGCGCTGCTCGCCTGGAAACTGACGCAGCCCGCCGCCGTCGAACCTGCCGCATCGCAAGCGGCCGCGCCGGTCGAGGAGGAAAAGCCCGAGGTTCCCGCATCCGATGACGCGCCAGCGCCGGCCACCGCGCCGGGCGAAGCTTATACCTTGGCCGCGGTCATCGATGATCCCGACGGGTTCACCAACATTCGCGCGGCGCAGAACACCCAGTCGGCGATCGTCGGCAAGGTGCTCGAAGGCGAAAAATTCCTGACCTACAAACAACCGGGCCAATGGTGGCGCGTCCGCAAAGCGGACGGCACGATGGGCTATATGTTCCGCAAATATATCCGGCTGGTCGAGGGCGGGGCGGCACAGGGAACGCCCGCCGCGCCCGCCGGTCCAATGCCGACCGGGGTAGGCGGCAGCGGGGTGGTGATTCCCGATTCGTCCGAACGGCTGCTGACCCCCGCCGATATCGCCAATTTCGGGCTGCTCGAACTGCGTATCGCGCGGAACGAGATTTTCGCACGCCATGGTTTCCGGTTCAAGGATCCGCGGCTGGCGCGACATTTCGGCCAGTTCGACTGGTATCGTCCGACAAGCGACAATGTGCAGTTGTCGGCGACCGAAAAGGCGAACGTCAGCCTGCTGAAGTCGGCCGAAGCCGGCGCGCAATGACGGATAGCGGGGCGACGGCGAGCGCCTCCGCCGAGGCAGAGGTCGCGCACCGGCTGGGGCAGGGCGATGCGTTGAGCGCCTTCGACTGCGCCGCCGCCGCACGCCGCGCCGGCACCGACAGCCCGCGCCTCCGTTATCTGATGGTGCGCGCGCTGGCCGCGTCGGGCGATAGCCTCGGCGCGATGCACCTCTATGAACAGTTCGACCTCGCCGCGAGCGGCGACGTCGACAGTGTTTCGCTCGCAGGGCGCATCTGGAAGGATGCAGCGTTCGACCACCGCGGTTCCGAACGCACGGCCTATCTGCAAAAGGCCGCTGCCGCTTACGATCACGCCTTTCGCATGTCGGGCGCAGATTTTCCGGCGATCAATGCCGCGAGCCTGTACGCGATGCTTGGCGAACGCGAGCGGGCCGCGTCGCTCGCCGAACCGATCGCCGCCAATGGCCCGGCTGGCAATTATTGGGATCAGGCGACCTTTGTCGAGGCGTTGCTGTTGCTGGGACGCGGGGACGAGGCGTTGATCCACGCTCGCAGTGCGGATGAACAGGCCGGCACCCGGGCCGGCGATCGCGCTTCGACCTGCCGCCAGATTGACCGGCTCGCCAAGAGCCGCGCGATCGATCGCGATCATGCCGCCGCGATCATCGCCGTGCTGCGCCCGATGCCGGTCGGCGTCTATTGCGGCCGCATGTTCCGGGCCGGCGGGGCGGGGGAGGCCAATGCGCACGCCGCGATCGCCCGCGCGCTCGATACCCGGCCCGTGTCGGCGCTGATCGGCCCGCTCGCCTGCGGCGCCGACATATTGTTCGCCGAGGAAGCGCTGGCGCGCGGCATCGACCTGACCGTGGTGCTGCCTTTCGCCGAGGATGATTTCATCGCCCAGTCGGTGCTGTCGGGCGGCGACGAATGGCTCGCACGTTATGTCCGCTGCCGCGACGGCGCGGCGATGGTCCATTTCGCCAGCACCGCGCGCTATGTCAGCGACGATTGCCAGTTCATCCTCGGTTCGCACACTGCGATGGGGCTCGCCAAGCTCCGCGCCCGCGAACTCGAAACCGCGGCGATCCAGTTCGCCGTCGTCGATCCGGCGGTGGCGGCGCGGCCCGATGCGGTCATCGCGGGCACCAACGCCGATATCGCCCTGTGGCGCGACAATGGCGGGGTTACCGGGACGATTGCCGTCGGTGATCTCGACCGCAGACTGGAATTTCCCCCTGCGCCGAAACCGCCCGAGGGCACGCGGCGCGGCCTTTATGCGATCCTGTTCGCCGATTTCGCCGGCTTTTCGAAGCTCGGCGAGGGCGAGCTCCCCGTTTTCGCGCAGGAGGTCATGGGCGGCATCGGCCGCATCCTCGACGATTTCGGCGACGCCGTCTTGTTCCGCAACACCTGGGGCGATGCCGTCTATGCGATCATCGACGAGCCGGCGACCGCCGCGCGGATCGCGCTGGCGATGCAGGAACGGCTCGGCACGCTGCCGCCGGGCCTCGGCCTCGAAGGGCATCGCGCCGGGATGCGCACCGGCATTCACTTCGGGCCGATCTATCGCGGCGTCGATCCGGTGGTCGGCAACGAGCTGTGGTATGGAACCGAGGTAACCCGCACCGCGCGGATCGAGCCGGTAACGCTCGTCGGCGAGATTTATTGCACCCAACCGCTCGCGGCGATGCTGGCGCTCGGCAATGCGCGCGATTTCAACTGCGATTATGTCGGCAAAGTGAAGCTCGCCAAGGATTATGGCGAGTTGGCGCTCTATCGCCTGTCGCGCCGCTCAGCCTGACGGTGCCCGCAACCGGGCGATGAAAAAGCCGTCGAGGCCGCCGGCCGCCGTGAGCATGTCTGGGAGCGTTCGGACAAAACCGTTCGCATCAGGCGCGATTCCCGCGGGGAGTTCGTCGCCACCTGCCGGAACGACCGACCAATCGGGACGCCCGGCGAGAAAAGCCATAATCTGGTCCTCCCCTTCCGCGCGTTCGAGCGAGCAGGTCGCATAGACAAGCGTGCCGCCCGGCTTGGCCCACTTCGCCGCGCGCGCGAGCAGTTCGCTCTGAAGTCCGGCCATCTCGGCGATCTCGCGTGCTTCGATGCGGTGAAGCACGTCGGGGTGGCGGCGGAAGATACCCGTCGCCGAGCAGGGTGCGTCGAGCAGCACCGCATCGGCCGCCTCGCCCGGTTCCCATTTCCGGATATCGCCCTGCACGACCGCAGCTTCCAGCCCGGTGCGGTCGAGATTTTCCTCGAGCCGCGCCAGCCTTTTGGCGCTTGCGTCGACGGCAAGTACCGACCAGCCCGCAGCGGCGAGCTGCATCGTCTTGCCGCCGGGCGCGGCGCAGAGGTCGAGCACCGACCGCCCGTCGCCTGCGCCAAGCAGCCGCGCGGGGATACTGGCGGCGATATCCTGCACCCACCAGCCGCCCGCCTCGAAACCGGGCAGATCGGTCACCGCCTGCCCGCGTGGCAAGCGCAAATGGCGCGGGACAAGGCTGGTGGCGTCGGGCCACGCCGCCGCATCGGGTTCGGCGGCGAAACTGAGGTCGAGTGGCGGCGGCGCGCTCCACGCCGCTTCCGCCGCCGTCACCATCGCGTCGCCCCACGCCGCCGACCAGCGCTCGGCGGTCGCCGGGGGCAGCGTGGCGCGTTCGGGCAGCGCCCATTCTTCCTGTTGCGCGCGCGACAGGATCGCATGCACCAGCCGCCGCGGTCCACCATCGACGAGCGGGAGCGCGGTCGACACCACCGCATGTCCCGGACTTTTCAGCACCAAGAGCTGCGCCAGTGCGATCCGCAGCACGGCGCGCGACTTGACGTCGTCAGGCAGCGGCTGTGCCGTGGCGCTGTCGATCAGCGCGTCGATGTCGACCATCCAGCGCAGCGTTTCGGACACGATTGCGATCGCAAAGGCCCGGTCGGCGGGCGCAAGGCCCTGCGTCGCCGCGTGGGCGGCGATATCGAGCGGATCGCCGCGCCGCAGCACGGCGTCGATCAGACGCAGGGCGGCGCGGCGCGGCGCCGTGCCCGGCGGGTCGCCCTCGGACCCGCGGCGCCGGCGGGGAGGCCGCCGGTCAGCCATGACGGTTGGCGATCAAGATGCGCTGGCCTATATTGATATGGTGATGAGCAAGCATGATGAAGCTGAAACGATTGGCGGTACCCCGCGCGCGGCGAAGCGTCCCGCGCATGTAAAGCCGCCCGCCGGCTGGACGAACACGCCGGTTCCCGCTCCCGAACCGGCTCGCGCCGAACCCGACGCCGAGCAGCCGGGCGGACGCAACCCGGTGCGCTATGGCGACTGGGAGCTCAAGGGCCTTGCCATCGACTTCTGACGTTTCGGTTGATGTAAAAATCAAAAGGGATTCATCCGTCCCATCAATCGCGTGCGGTCGAAAAACTGATGCTTCAGCGCCGCAAGGATATGCAGCGTAACCAGCGCTAGCATCGTCAGCCCCAGCACCTCGTGCCGGTCGTGCAAGGTGTCGGCCAAGGCCTCGCTCGGCGCAGCGATCGACGGCACCGTGAACAAACCGAAGAAATCGACGGGCCGGTTGGCCGCCGACATCCACACCCATCCCGAAAGTGGCAGCAGGATCAGCAGCAGGTAGAAGAGCAGGTGGACGATCTTGCTCACCGGTCGCTGCCAGGCTGGCATCGCCGCCGGATAGGGTGGGGGTTTATGCCCCAGACGCCACAGGATCAGGACGATGGTCAGGAACAGCACCGCGATGCCGAGCGCCTTGTGGGTCGCCATTGCCGCGCGATGTGTCTCGCGCGGCATGTCCTCGGTCAGCATCGCGAGACCGATATTGGCGATAACCGCCAGCCCGATCACCCAGTGAAGCCATATGGCCACCTTCGTATAGCGCGGGTCGGCGGTGGTTCCCGCTGCCCCGGCGTCGGCGTTGGTGGCCATAAGCAGTCTCCTCAGGCGGCGGGAGCCTCCGTGACCAGCGGCATCTTGCCGCTCTTCACCTGCTCCGCAAAAATCTCGCGCATCAGTTGCAGCGAAAAGAGGTGCGCGAAAATCAGGCCGAGCATGCCGTTCTGCATCATCTTGCGCAAGACGTCGCCGCGCAGTTCGCGCAGCTTGTTTTCGTCGACCATCTGGAACCCGCGATAGACATAGGGCTTGTCGCTGCCTTCGGGCTGGATGCTGACTTCGCCGTCCATCAGCAGGTCGGCCTTCTTGAGCTCGTCAACGAAGGCACCGGTGCGCTGGCCCGATTCTTCGAAATTCTTGCAGAATTCGAGCACGGCGTTGACCGGTTCGGTCGGCTTGCCGTCGGCGAACAGCGCGTCGCCTTCGTCGAACTTGCCGACCGCGCCCGAAGTGGGGTCGAAGCACAGCGACAGTTCGTCGCTGTCGGGGCGCAGGCGGGCGAGCAGGAAGGGATAACGGCGGATATAGGCCGGCACATAGACCGGGTTGATCAGCTTGCCATCGGCATCGACAAAGGTGTTCATGCCTTCGTTGAGCCCCATCAGCGCGAGCGGAACCGGGTTTTCACCGGCCGAAAAGACGATCGGGTAAAAGCGGCTCGCGGCGATGAACTCGTCCGAGGTCAGCGGCACGGCATGCTGGTCGATCAGAAAGTCGGCCTTGTCGAGCGGGCGCGCGTGGAAGTCGGCGTGATCGACGCTCGAAAGCGGAACGAGGTCCTTGTAGAAAAGCGGCAGGTTGGCAGGGGCGGGCGCAGTGGCCATGATCGAACTCCGAGATGGGACCCCGTTGGCCGGGGTCGAAAGGGCAATGGCGCGCCATATTGGTACGCGCGGCGCGGCGCAAGGGGGCGATGATCCGGAGGGTGACCGCCGAGCGACGGATGGTCAGCCGATCAGCTTGCCCGGATTGAACAGGCCGGCAGGGTCGAGGCCCGCCTTTATGCCGCGCAGCGCCGCGATGCGCGCCGGACTGTCTAGTTCCGCCATGATGTCGCGCTTCATCTGGCCGATCCCGTGCTCCGCCGAGATCGAACCGCCGAGTTCGATCACATGCGAATAGACGAGCCGGCTTACCGCTTCTCCATGCGCGGCAAGCCATGCCCGGCCGTCGGCATCCACCGGCGGCTGGACATGGTGATGGACATTGCCGTCGCCCAGATGTCCGAAGGACAGCGCGCGGGCGCCGGGGAAGGCTGCGGCGAGGCGCAGCGGGTTTTCGGCGATGAATGCCGGCATAAGGTCGACGGGGACGCTAATATCGTGCTGAAGCGCCGGGCCTTCGGCGCGCTCGGCTTCCGATATGGAATCGCGCAGGCGCCAAAAATCCTCGCTTTCGCGATCATTTTTGGCAATCACGACATCCGCGATCAACCCTGCGTCGAGCGCAGCGGCGAGTTCGGCCTGCAATGCCGCGTCGAGCGCATCTTCGCTCTCGCCGGCGAGTTCGACCAAAGCGTGCCAGGGACTGGCCTTCGCAAGAGGGGCGCGCGTTTGGGGAATATGACGAAGGACGGCGTCGAGGCAGCTTTGCGGAATGATTTCGAAGCCTTCGAGTTCGCGGCCAATCGCAGCGTCGAGGCGGCGGAGCAACTGCAGCGCGGTGGCGGGCGATTCGAGGCCGATCCACGCCGTCCGGCGCGCCGCCACGGCGGGCACGAGGCGAAGGCACGCCGCCGTCACGATGCCCAACGTCCCCTCGGCGCCGCAGAGCAGGTGACGCAGGTCATAGCCGCGATTGTCCTTCTTCAATGGCGCGAGGCCATCGAAAATGCTGCCGTCGGGCAGCACGGCCTCGATCCCGGCGACCAGCGCCCGCATCGTACCGTGGCGAAGGACTTGCGTGCCGCCGGCATTGGTCGAAACGAGACCGCCGATCGTCGCCGACCCCTTGCCGCCAAGGGTCAGGGGAAAGCGCAATCCCTCCTGCAGGACCGCTTCGTGCAGATGTTCGAGGATCACGCCGGCTTCGGCGACGACAGTCTGCGCATCGCGGTCGATTGCGCGAATGGCATTCATTCGGCGCGTCGAAAGCAAGACCGTATTTCCCGAAGCGTCGGGCGTCGCGCCTCCGACCATGCCGCTGTTTCCGCCTTGGGGCACCAACGCAACGTCGTTCTCGGCACATAGGCGAACAACGGAAGCCACCTCATCGGTCGTCGCGGGAGACAGCATCGCGGCGGCGGCGCCATGATATTTGCCGCGCCAGTCGGTCAACCACGGCGTCATCGCATCGCCATCGGTGGTGAAACCCTTGGACCCGAGCAGGCCGGCAAACGCATCGAGGGCCTCAGGCGATGGCGCGCTAGTCATGATGCTTTGCTCCGGAATTTCGCGACGGTTGGAGGGGCAGGGGTCGACAGCAATTCATTTGATGTTCAATCATGCCTGTTAAAGGGGGCGTTGGACGAATAGGCTATTTTCGTCCAGCGAGCATCGATGCGGGAGCCATGGTGAGCAACATCTTCTGTCAGGGCGCCGAAAGGACGGCAACCGAATCGTGCTGACGTCCGCGACCCTGCTGATGCTCGCGGCGGCACCCGCCGACGCCGAAATGCCCGCCGCGCCGCCCGAACCGCTGGTGTCCCTTGCGGCGCCGGGGCTCGAACCGCCGACGGCTCCCTACTGGCAGGTCGTGATCGAGCAGCAGTTGATCATCCGCGTTCCGGCGCAACGCTCCTCGCTCAACAATTTTGCCGCGGGGCCGACGACGGCGCTGCGGTCGCGCGAACTGCCGCTGGTGTGGAAAGAAAAGAAGGCGCCGAAATGCGTCGCCATGCGCAACATCCTTGGCATGCAGGCGGTCCAGCGCGACAGTATCGATTTGATAACGCGGCAAAAACAAAGGCTTCGCGCCCAGCTCAACCGAGGCTGCCGGGCGCTCGATTTCTACGCCGGATTCTATATGCAGGGCAGCAAGGACGGCAGGCTCTGCGAGGGTCGCGACCAGATTCACGCTCGTACCGGGGCGAAGTGTGAGGTCGACAAGTTCCGTCTGATGGTTCCGGTTCCACGCGACGAGGATTGATGCCCGTGACGGACGCGACGATTAATCGTGTCCATAGGCTCGGCTTTCCTTGACTTTTCATCGCCCTTTCCCTTAGGGGCGGCGCAGCGTTGGCTGGCGTGGGACGCTGCGCTGTCACCTTTTCCGGACATGATGACCTTATGAAATTTGCCGACATCGGCCTTTCCGACGAACTTTTGCGCGCCATCGAGGAGTCGGGCTACGACGAACCGACGCCGATTCAGGCGGGGGTGATCCCGTCGGTCCTGATGATGCGGGATATTATCGGCATCGCCCAGACGGGCACCGGCAAGACCGCTTCGTTCGTCTTGCCGATGATCGACATCCTCGCTCACGGCCGCGCCCGCGCCCGGATGCCGCGCTCGCTGATCCTCGCGCCGACGCGTGAACTTGCAGCGCAAGTCGCGGAAAATTTTGAAAAATACGGCAAATATAACAAGCTGTCGATGGCGCTGCTGATCGGCGGCGTCCAGATGGGTGACCAGGTCAAAGCGCTCGAAAAAGGCGTCGACGTGCTGATCGCAACGCCGGGGCGCCTGATGGACCTGTTCGAGCGCGGCAAGATATTGCTCACCGGTTGCAACTTGCTCGTCATCGACGAGGCCGACCGGATGCTCGATATGGGCTTCATCCCCGATATCGAGAATATCTGCACGAAGCTGCCCGCGACTCGGCAAACGCTGCTGTTCTCGGCGACGATGCCGCCGCCGATCAAGAAACTGGCCGACAAGTTCCTGTCGAACCCGAAGACGATCGAGGTTGCCCGCCCGGCGAGCCGCAACGAAAATATCGAACAGTTCCTCGTCAAGACGTCGGAACGCAGCAAGCGCGACACGTTGCGCGGGCTGATCGAGGCCGAAGACATCGGTACCGCGATCATCTTCTGCAATCGCAAGACGACGGTCCGCGAACTTGCCAAGTCGCTGCAGCGCTACGGCTACAAGGCGGGTGAGATTCACGGCGACATGGATCAGTCGAGCCGGATCGCCGAGCTCGACCGTTTCAAGGCCGGCACGATCAATATCCTCGTCGCCTCCGATGTTGCGGCGCGCGGGCTCGATGTGAAGGGCGTCAGCCACGTCTTCAATTTCGATGCCCCCTGGCATCCCGACGACTATGTCCACCGCATCGGCCGCACCGGTCGCGCGGGCGCGAAGGGGCGGGCGTTTACGCTGGTCACGCCGTCGGACGACGAAGCGGTCGACAATATCCAGAAGCTCACCGGCTACCAGATTCCGGTCCACAGTCAGGCGTCACCCACGGCATCGGATGCCAAGGCGGCCGACGTCGGGGATCGGGAACCGCGACGAGAGGCCCGGTCCGGGCGCAGCCGCGGCGGATCGAAATCGACGACGGACGAGCCGCGTCCGGTAAAGGCCACCGAGGAAGCGCCGTCGAAGCCGAAGAAGTCCGGCGACAAGCGCAAGCCTCCGGCGTCCGACCGTCACGACGACCGGGACGGTCCCGACGATGGCTGGAACGGTCCGATGCCGAGCTTTCTTTCGGTTGGCTTCGGCACCGAGTGATGCCGACGCGGGTCAGAGCCTGACCAGCATCTTCCCGATATTGTCGCCGGAGAAGAGTCCGAGGAAAGCGTCGGGCGCCGCCTCGAGCCCGTCGTGCACCGTCTCGCGCATCGTCACCGCGCCGCTTGCGATCAACGCCCCCATGTCGGCGTAGAACTCTTCCATGCAATCGATGAACTGGTCGGTGTAGATAAAGCCTTCCATCCGGATGCGCGCCGGGATCGCGCGGATCAGATACTTCATCTCCTGCGCCTTGCCGTCGTTATAGACGTCGATCATCCCGCAAATGGCAAAGCGTGCGAAATCGCTCGCGGTAGCGAAAGCAGCGTCGAGATGCTCGCCCCCGACATTGTCGAAATAGACATCGACGCCGCTCTTGCCCAATTTCTGCAGAGCCGCTGCCAGCGCCGGAAGGACGGGCCCAGCCTTGTAATCGATCACCGCATCGGCACCCAGCGCACTGACCCACTTACACTTTTCGGCGCCGCCCGCCGAGCCGATCACCGTCATCTCGCGCACCTTGGCGATCTGTACTACGGCGGAACCGACGGCGCCCGCGGCTGCGGAGACGAAAACGACGTCGCCGGGCTTCGCGGCCGCGATCCTCAGCAGCCCGATCCACGCCGTGCCGCCGGTCAGGCCCATATTGTGGAGAAAGGTCTGCGGCGTCATCCCAGCGGCGAGCGCCGCTGCGGGCAATTTATTGGGCCTCACGTCGAGTCCGATCACGCCGCCATCGCGCCAGCCGCCCATATGGAGGACGAGGTCGCCGGGCGCGAAACCGTCGAGCCGGCTTTCGATCACTTCGCCGATCGCGCCGCCGGTCATCGGCTGGTCGATCTTGAAACTGGCGGCATAGCTTTTCGCGTCGTTCATGCGGCCGCGCATGTAGGGATCGACCGAAAGCCAGAGGTTGCGAACCCGCAATTGATCGGCTTCCAGCGGCGCGTCGGGCAGATCGCGTAACGCGAAGTCCGCCATCGTCGGTAGTCCGGTCGGACGGCTGATGAGGTGCCACGCCTTGGCCATATTACCCCCGCTTTCCCGTTTTTATTAGGCGACACGGCCCAATGATCAGAAAAGCCGTTGCCACTGTCCGGCTGGCCCGTTAAGACGCCGCCGGTCGCGGGGCCGTAGCTCAGATGGGAGAGCGCTGCAATCGCACTGCAGAGGTCAGGGGTTCGATTCCCCTCGGCTCCACCACGACCCTTTCTCCTTCCAGTCAAACGTATCGACCGGGGACAGATCATCCGCCCCCGGCCATGATGCCCGTCAGGCTGTCGGCGCCGACGGCCCGGTCGGACGCCCGCGACGGACTTTCCGCCACAGGAAGACGATAAGCGCGGCAAGCAGCGCCCAGGGCAGGATCGCTGCGCCAGCCACGAGAATGATCGAAAGCAGGGTGCCGCCGCTGCCAAGCAGCGTCGTCCACGCGTTGCTGAACGGGTTTTCGTGGCCGATCCCCGGCAGGCCGCCGTTGCCGACATAGTTAAAGACGACGCTGGTCATCGCGATTTTCGCTTCGCCGGCGCGCCGGCTGGCGCGCTCGTCGCCGAGCTGGCCGCGCAGCCCGGCGATTTGCGCGAGCAGTTCCGCGCGCTCACCCTTGTCGAGCCCGCCCTGTTTCAGCCGCCCTTCGAGACGCTCGATTTCGGCAGCGGCACCGGCACTGCGTTGCTGCGATTGCTCGATCTGCGTGCCGACATCCTCGCCGGCGACGCTGGCATCGGCGAGTACGCCCTCGGCCTTCTCGACGCTGGCGATCGCATCGGCGCCAAACTTGCGGGCGATGCCGGGGTCGAGTTTGAAGCTCGTCTGCGCCTCGACCTCATTCTCGCGAACCTTGCCATAGCGGATGTCGGCAATCCGGCACCGCGCGGTGCCGAGCATTTCGCACGCAGCGGCATGTTCGCTCTGGACCTTGGCGATCCGGTTGTCGTCTAAGCGGAACGCATAGCTATAATCGAAGGCGACGCCGGGGGTCGCATTAAGGCCGATATCGGGAACCGCCTCTTCTGCCGCGTCGCGGGCCGCCGACGCAGCTTCGGTGGCGGGGGCAGGGGTGTCGGTCGAAGCAGCATCTTCGGCTGCCTTTTTCGAGCAGCCGATCAGGGCGAGCGCCATCGCGCCCGCTAAGAGCTTGGTTTTCATAGAAGACTCTCCCAAAACGCGACTCGTTGGCCGCATGGGACTACATATCATAACTAATGTAGTAGACAATAAGAGATCAGGCGAGCTTCACAAAGCCGTCAAGCACCCGCTTGCTGCCGGCCTGCTCGAACTCGACCTCCAGCTTGTTGCCGTCGATGTCGATGATCTCGCCGTACCCGAATTTTTCGTGGAACACGCGCATTCCGATCGCGAGATCGCTGCGCGGCTTGGCGCCGACCGAGGCGGCCGGGCCTTTTTCGCTGGGCGCCGGCGCGCGCGTGATCGTCGAGGATTGCGCGACCGCGCGCTGCCAAGCCGGACCGCGCGTCATCGTCCGCGCCGGCTGGCGTTCGGCGACATGCGCGAAGGGGTCGCCCTGCGCCGACCAGTTAGCACGCCACAGGCTTTGCCCGCCGCCAAAGCTGTTCTCGCTCTCGATATGCTCTTGCGGGATTTCGCCGATGAAGCGGCTGGGGATGCTGCTCATCCACTGGCCATAGATACGCCGGTTCGCGGCATGATAGATGCTCGCGCGCCGGCGGGCGCGGGTGATCGCGACATAGGCGAGGCGGCGCTCTTCCTCCAGGCTGGCGGTGCCGCCTTCATCCATCGAGCGCTGCGACGGGAAGACGCCATCCTCCCAGCCGGCAAGGAAGACATGATCGAACTCAAGCCCCTTGGCGGCGTGGATCGTCATGATGGTGACGGTCTCTGTGTCGTCATTCTGGTCGCGGTCCATCACCAGGCTGACATGCTCGAGGAAGGCTTCGAGCGATTCATACTCCTCCATCGCGCGGACGAGCTCGGAGAGGTTTTCAAGGCGACCCGCAGCCTCGACGCTGCGGTCGGCCTGCAGCATCGCGGTATAGCCCGATTCGTCGAGGATCAGCTGGGTGAGTTCGGGATGCGACAGCTCGTTCGCCTTGCCCTGCCAGTTCCGCATCTGCGCGACGAAATTCGCCAGCTGGCGGCGCGCCTGCGGCGTCAGTTCGTCGGTTTCGGTGATCCGCGACGCGGCGTGGAAGAGCGGCGCGCGCTCATGCCGCGCATATTGGTGGATACGCGCCAGCGCCTTGTCGCCGAGCCCGCGCTTGGGAACGTTGACGATGCGCTCGAACGCGAGGTCGTCGGCTGCCGACTGGACGAGACGGAGATAGGCGAGCGCATCGCGGATTTCGGCGCGTTCGTAGAAGCGGAAACCGCCGACGATGCGGTACGGCATGCCGATCGCGATGAAGCGGTCTTCGAACTCGCGCGTCTGGAACTGCGCGCGGACGAGAATTGCGGTGCGGTCGAGGCTGACCTTGCGGTGCTGGAGCGTCTCCAGTTCCTCACCGATCCGCCGGGCTTCCTCGGGCCCGTCCCAGACGCCGACGACGCGCAGCTTGTCGCCGGGATCGAGCTCGGTCCACAACGTCTTGCCCAGGCGGCCGCTGTTCTGCGCGATCAGCGCCGAAGCGGCGGCAAGGATCTGCGGCGTCGAGCGATAATTTTGTTCGAGGCGGATCACCGTCGCGCCGGGGAAATCCTTTTCGAAACGCAGGATATTCGCGACCTCCGCGCCGCGCCACGAATAGATCGACTGGTCGTCGTCGCCGACGCAGCAGATATTTTTGCGCGCCTGCGCGAGCAGGCGGAGCCAGAGATACTGGCTGGCGTTGGTGTCCTGATATTCGTCGACAAGGATATATTTGAATCGTTCCTGATATTGTTCGAGCACGTCGCGGTGGTTTTTCAGGATCACCAGCATGTGAAGCAGCAGGTCGCCGAAATCGCAGGCGTTGAGGGTTTTCAGCCGCGCCTGATAGAGCGCGTAGAAATGCTGCCCTTTGCCGTCAGCATAGGCTTCCTTGTCGGCCGCATCGAGATCGGGCGGGGTCAGGCCGCGGTTCTTCCATTTGTCGATCAACCCCGCGAGCTGGCGCGCCGGCCAGCGCTTCTCGTCCAGCCCCTCGGCCTGGATGAGTTGCTTGAGGACGCGCAGCTGGTCGTCGGTGTCGAGGATGGTGAAATTGCTCTGCAGCCCGACGAGTTCGGCGTGGCGGCGCAGCATCTTCGCCGCGATGCTGTGGAAGGTACCGAGCCAAGGCATGCCTTCGACCGCGTCGCCGATCATCCGCCCGATTCGTTCGCGCATCTCGCGCGCCGCCTTGTTGGTGAAGGTGACCGCGAGGATCTCCGATGGCCAGGCGCGGCGCGTTGCGATGATATGCGCCAGCCGCGCGGTCAGCGCTGCGGTCTTGCCGGTCCCGGCCCCCGCGAGCATCAGCACCGGGCCCTCGGTCGTCAGCACAGCCTGTCGCTGCGGCCCATTCAGCCCGTGCAGATAGGGCGGGTCCGACGGGTCGGGCGGCGGCAGGTCGGGTATCGAGGCAGGGGGCATATTCACGCGCGAACGATTAGGGAACAGCGCGAGCGCTGTCCAGTGCGCGGCGACGGGACGCGCCGCTCAGCAAAGCAAGCTGCGCAGCTCGGGCGATACGCGCGCCGCATCGCCGCGGGTCAGCTCGTCGAGCGTCGCGAGCGCCATGGCGCGATAGGCCGGCAGCAGGTCGGGACACCCGGCGCCGAGCGCGCCCAGATGGCTTTCGATCGTCCGGCTGTCGCCGCGCCGCAGCGGCCCCGACAAGGCATCGAAACCCCGGTCGAGGCTGTTTTCGAGCGCGGCGCGGACGAGCGGGGCTAGGAAGGTCGCGGGATCGTCGACCCCTGCATTGCGCAGTGCATGTGAGGCGCCGTCCATCAGCGTGACCAGATGGTTGGACGCGTGGCACAGCGCGGCATGATAGAGCGGGCGACGCTCCTCTGCGATATCGACCGCGATCCCGCCCAACAGGCCCACAAGGCGGTGCGCGAGCTCGATTGCTTGCGGCGACGATCCGGTCACCGCGAAGCGCGCCTGCTTCATGCGTGCGGCTTCGCCCTGCGGATCGCCGGTAAAGGTCATCGCGGGATGGATCGCCGCGGTCAGCGCTCCCGCCGCGTGTAATGGTTCGAGGATCGCTGCGCCGCTGCGGCCGCTGACATGGAACACGAACGGGCGACGATCCGCCGGCCCCGCCGCCGCCAGTTCAGCGGCAATCGTTTCCACGGCATCATCGGACACCGCTATGGCAACGGCATCGCAAGATTGCATCAGCCGGTCGATGCGATGCTCCGTGACCGCGCATCCCAAGCGCGCTGCGGCGGCTTCGGCTTTGTCGGGAGCGCGCGCCCACAGCAACGGCGGCGCGAGCGAGTGGGGCGAAAGGCCGAGCGCCAGCGCCTGCGCGACCCGGCCTGCGCCGACGATGCCGATCTGTTGAAATCCGGTCATATGGACCGCTCTTAGCTCCGTCGCAGGCGGTTGGCCAATGCGCCGCATGAAAGGTCCAAACGGCCACCGCGCTGCATTCTACCTTGCACCACACAGGGCAACGCGTCCAAAGCGGCGCCGAGACAAACAGGGGAGGGGCGTTGTCCGTGGATCTGGCACCCTATCGCAAGCACCGGCGCATCCTGACCGCAAGCCTCGTCGGCACCGCGGTCGAATTTTACGATTTCTATATCTATGGCACTGCGGCGGCGCTCGTCTTCGGGCCGCTCTTCTTTCCCGACGAATCGGCGTCGGCGCAGCTCATGTACAGCTTCATGACCTTTGGCCTCGCCTTCTTCGCGCGGCCGGTTGGGGCGATCGTGTTCGGCCATTATGGCGACCGGATCGGACGCAAGTCGACGCTCGTCGCTTCGCTGATGCTGATGGGCGGATCGACGCTGCTGATCGCTTTTCTGCCGACCTATGCGATGGCGGGGTGGATCGCGCCACTGCTCCTCTGCATCCTTCGGTTTGGCCAGGGCTTCGGGCTTGGCGGCGAGTGGGGCGGCGCGGCGCTGCTGGCGGTCGAGAATGCGCCGCCGGGATGGAAATCGCGCTTCGGCATGTTCCCGCAGCTCGGCGCGCCGGTCGGCTTCATCGCCGCGAACGGGTTGTTCCTGATCCTCGGCGTAACGCTCTCCGACGCCGATTTCACGAGCTGGGGCTGGCGCATTCCCTTCCTCTTTTCGGCGCTACTAGTAGGGCTCGGGCTGTGGGTGCGGCTCAAGATCGGCGAGACGCCCGCCTTTACCGAAGCACTGGAGCAGAAAGCGCCGGTCGGAGTGCCGATCGGCGAATTGCTGCGCGGTCACCTGATCCCGACGCTGGCGGGGACCTTCGCGGTCGTCGCCTGCTTCGCCATCTTCTATCTCGCGACCAGTTTCGCCCTCGCGCACGGGACAAGCGCGCTCGGCTATCCGAAGGAGCAGTTCCTGCTCGTCCAGCTCGGCGCGATCCTGTTCATGGCGGGCGGCATCGTCTTCGCGGGTTATGTGAGCGATGCGTCGAGCGCACAACGCGTGCTGACCTGGGGCTGCGGCGCGACGATCCTCATCGGCTTCCTGTTCGGGCCGACGCTCGCGTCGGGAAGCTGGCCGATCGTCTTCCTCGGACTCGCCGCCGCATTGTTTGTGATGGGGCTGGTTTACGGACCGCTCGGAAGCTGGCTGACCGCGCTGTTCCCGGTTCATGTGCGCTATACGGGGGCCTCGGTGACCTTCAATGCCGGCGGCATCCTCGGCGGCGCGATGGCGCCGATCATCGCACAGGCGTTAGCGGAGCGCGGCGGAACGCCGATGGTCGGGCTGTATCTGGCGCTGGCCGGGGTGGTGAGCTGGCTCGGCCTATTGATGGTGCGCCGCCAGGTGGCCGAAAGCTGAGTTCAGGCGGGACGAAGCAAGGTCAGCTTCGCCTTGCCGACCTTGCGGTCGGTATCGACCTCGAAACCCGCAACCTCGACCGCTTCCTTTTCGGCGGTTTCGATCGAGATCAGGCTGTCTGGTCCGATCCAGCCGAGCCGGTTGAGTTTGTCGAGCGCAACGCTGCCCGCGCCGGTGCCGTAAGGCGCGTCGAACAGCAACAGGTCGTAGCTCCGCTTTGCCGGGCCGAGAGCGAGCACCGAACCCGCGCGCACATCGGCGCGGTCCGCGGCGCCGAGCGTACCCAGATTCTTCCTGAGCGCGTCGAGCGCATCGCGATCCTGTTCGGCGAACAGGCATTGCGCCGCACCGCGCGACAGCGCCTCGATCCCCAGCGCGCCCGATCCCGCGAACAGGTCGGCGACATGCAGTCCCTCGAAACTGCCGAGGCGGCTCGCCAGCATCGAGAACAGCGTTTCGCGCGTGCGGTCCGCCGTCGGACGCGTCGCGTCATTCTTCGGCGCGAGCAGTTTGCGTCCGCGCCATTCGCCGGAAATTACGCGCATCGTCAGCCCATCCGCCGCCGGAACTGGAACAGCTCGTCGCGCGGGACGATCTCGACCGCGCCGACGTCGAGGGCTTCAAGGGTGAACTGGCCGTAACGCGTACGGATCAGGCGGCTGACCTGGAGCCCCAGATGTTCGAGCACGCGGCGGACTTCGCGGTTCTTGCCTTCGGTCAGCGTCATCTCGATCCACTGGTTGCGGCCCGTCCGGCGTTCGAGGTTTGCATCGATCTTGCCATAGCGGATGCCGTCGATCTCGATCCCTTCGACCAGGTCTTCGAGCTGGGTCTGGCTGATATCGCCGAACGCGCGGGCGCGGTATGTCCGCTCGACGCCGCTCGCCGGCAATTCGAGCTGGCGTTTGAACTCGCCGTCGTTGGTCAACAGCAACAGCCCTTCGGTATTATAGTCGAGCCGCCCGACGGGCATCAGGCGCGGCAAGTCCTTCGGCAGCAAATCATAGATCGTCTTGCGGCCCTTGGGGTCGCGCGCTGCGGTCAGGCAGCCAGAGGGCTTGTGAAAGCGATAGAGGCGCGTCGACACCGGCTTGGCGACCGGATTGCCGTCGACGGTCAGGCCTTCGAGCGAAGTGAGCAGCGGTGCAGGGTGAACGATGACCTGACCGTTCAGCGCAATGCGCCCTTCCTCGACCATGCGTTCGACGTCGCGGCGCGATCCCACGCCGGCGCGCGCCAGCAGCTTGGCGATGCGTTGCGGCCCGTCCTCGCGCTCGGGCTCGGCGGCCTGGGTTTTGCGCGGCGGCACGGCGGCGCGCGCGGCGCGGCGGCCCTTCGGGGCGTCGCGATCGCCAGAGTTGTTTGGCGCCGGGCGGGACGGATTACGGGGCGGACGTCGGGTCGTCATCGGAACGGATGCGGCTTTCGTGTCGTTTTCAGGAAAAGGTGTTGCGTTGTGATCACGCTCATAGCCGGAAACGTATCGCTTCGTCGATGGCGAGCAGAAGCGATCTTGCACGAAGGCGCGGAGCGAGTCATGGCGATGTCAAAGGGAGTATTCATGCTCTTCGCGTCCCGCCCGTCGTGTATCAAGCGGCTGCTGATCATCGAGGATGATCCGCTGGTCGCGTTCGACAATGAGCGGACGCTGCAGCACAGCGGCTATGACGTCGTCGCGACCGTCGATTCGGGCGAGGCGGCGGTCGCGATTATCGCGGCCGAACAGCTCGACGCGCTGGTCCTCGACCTCGCGCTCGCGGGACATATGACCGGACGCGAAGTCGCACGGCTCGCCCGCGACCGCGGCATCGCCGTGCTCCTCGTGACCGGAAAATGTCCCGAAGACGCGAGCGACATCGCGCTCGCCTGCCTCGGTAAGCCGCACAGCGCCTCGGCGCTCGTCGCCGCATTGCGCGCGGTCGAGGGCATGGTTTGCAAGAACAAGCCGCCGCGCAAGATCAGCGGCCTCCAGACCTACTGGCGCCCCGAGGCCGCCTGATCGGCTCGGCCTGGCGCATGATCGCCAAATAGCCGCTTCCAATTTGGGACCGAGGCTTTAGGCCTTTGGCTTTGACGGTCCGCGCACGCGGAAGGGGGAGGTTCGCGATGCAGCTTGGGCTCGATTCGGTGGTGTTGGTTGCCGTGCTTGCATTGGTCATCGGCCTCGCGTTCGTGATCCCGAGTTTTGCCCCCTATCGCAAGCCGATGCCGATCGTCGCCTTCCTGCTCGGCATTTCGAGCGGCTTTCCGCTGACCCTGCTGCTCGGCACGATGACCTTCTGGCTGTCGAAGGTCGGGATCGAGAAATCGACCATCGGCTTCGCGATCGGGCTGACGACGCCCTATACGCTGAAATTCCTCTGGGCGCCGCTCGTCGACCGCCTTCCGCTGCCGTTCCTGACCAAAACATTCGGACAGCGGCGCGGCTGGCTGTTCTTCATTCAGGCGTTGTTGGTCGTCGCGATCTGGCAGTTGGGCACGAGCAACCCGACCAACGACAATCTCGCGCCCTTCGCTTTCTGGGCGATCACCGTCGCCTTTTTGTCGGCGACGCAGGACATCGTCATCGACGCCTATCGTATCGAGATTTTAAGCGACGCCGAACTGCCGCACGGCACCGCGATGAACCAGTTCGGGTATCGTACCGGCAATCTGATCGCCGGTGTCGGCACGATCGCGCTGGCGTCGCCCGAGGGGTTCAACCTCGGCTGGGCCGCGGCTTATGGTTTCACCGGGCTAGCGATTCTCCCCGCGCTGCTCGGCGCGCTGTATGCGGGGCCGGGACGCTTCGATCCAACGCGCGCCCGCGCCGCAGGGCAGAGCTTCGGAAGCTGGCTGCAGGAAACGGTGATCAACCCGTTCCGCGAATTTTTCGGCCGCCATGGCGCGGTGCTGATCCTGTTCTTCGTCCTCGTCTACAAGGTCGGCGATGCGATGGGGCAGGGGATGCTCAACCCGATGATCGTCGAACTTGGCTTCACCGACACCGAATTCGTCGCGATCAACAAGGGGGTCGGCTTCGTCGCGCTGATCCTCGGTTCGGCGCTCGCGGCGCCCTTTATCGCCTGGCTCGGCATGGGCCGGGCGCTGCTCGTTTCGGGTCTGATGATGATGTTCAGCAATCTGCTGTTCGCCGCGCTGGCCTCGGTCGGCCACTCGCCGCTGATGCTCGCGATCGCTGTCGGCACGGAGAATTTCACCAGCGGCATCGGCCTCACCGTCTTCGTCACCTATTTGTCGGGCCTGTCGAGCCTTGCCTATACCGCCACCCAGTTCGCGCTGCTGTCGTCCTTCGCGGCGGTCGGCCGGACATGGCTCGCGGCGCCGGGCGGCTATATTGCAGAGGGCCTCGGCTGGGTCGGATTCTGGCTGTTCACCGTGGTCATCGCGATCCCGGGAATGCTGCTGCTCTGGATCTTGTGGAAGAAAGGTTTCGTCGTCCAGACGGTACGCCAGCCGAGCACCGAGGACGACGGCCACGAGATCGCGCATCCCGAAAAGGACAAGCCGAAGCCGGCAGCAACCTAGGCCCTCAACTCAGCTAGGGAACTCTTCGTTGAGCTCGAGCGCCTGCCCGACCAGATAGAGCGATCCGCCGATCAATATGTTGCGCGCCGGGCTGTCGGCCGCGAGCGCGCGGAGTGCCGACGGCAGGTCGCCTTGCGCCGAAGCCTGTGCAATGCCGCTGTCGCGGGCGATGCCCACCAGATCGGCGGGGGTGTGATGCTCGTGTCCCGGTATCGGTACCGCGACCAGCCTGCCGACGTGCGGGGCGAGCAGGGCGAGAAAGCCGGCGGCATCCTTGTTTGCGAGCATGCCGAGGACAAGGTCGACCGGCTCGCGCCGGGCGAGCGTCTGACCAAGGAAGTCCGCAAGTTGCAGCGCCGCGTCGAGGTTGTGACCGCCGTCGATCCAGATATTCTGCTCGCCGGACATCGCGGCGGTGAGCGGGCCGCTGCCCAGCAGCTGCATGCGCCCCGGCCAGAAGGTGCCCGCAATTCCGCGGACGACATCGGTATCGGCGGGGCGCGGCTCCGCGAGCCGTGACATCGCGATCGCGAGCCCGGCGTTCCGCCGCTGATGCGGGCCGGCCATGCGCGGGAACAAGGTTTCGCCAACCGCGCCGAGCGATGCCGAGGACCAGCGAAAGCCATCGCCCTCGGGATCGACCTGCCAGCCACTGCCCTCTACGAACAAGGGCGCACCGGCGGCGGAAGCGCGCGCCTCGATTACCTCCACCACCGCCGGGGGGTAAGAAAGCGTCGCGACCCGCGTTCCTGGCTTGATGATGCCTGCCTTTTCCCATGCGATACGCGTGGCGGGTTCTTGCGGCGTGCCCGCTTCGGGGGCGAGCAGGAAGGCTTCATGGTCGATCCCGAGCGAGGCGATGCCGCACGCCGCCGGGGCAGGGATGATATTCGTCGCGTCGAGGCGTCCGCCAAGCCCGACCTCGATGATGCAATCGTCGGCCGGAGTCCGCGCAAAGGCAAGGAAGGCGGCGGCGGTCGTCACCTCGAAGAAGCTCGCGCGCAGATCGGCAGCGGTGTCGAGCACCTCTTCGAGCAGCGACGCGAGCAGCGCATCGTCGATCAGCGTCCCGGCGAGGCGGATGCGTTCGTTGAAGCGAACGAGGTGCGGGCTGGTGTAGCTGTGCACCTTGCGACCGCTTGCTTCGAGGATCGCACGGAGGAAGGCGCAGGTCGAACCCTTGCCATTGGTGCCCGCGACGTGGAAGGTGCGCGGAAGGCAATCTTGCGGATTCCCGAGGCGGGCGCAGATTTCGGCGATGCGTTCGAGGCCGAGGACATCGCGTCCCGGCGATAGTGCGCTCAGGCGGTCGAGCTGGGTCTGGACGGCGGGGTCGGAAGAGTGGGCGTGGTCGGGCATCGTTGAGCCTTGATCATAAAACGGTCGTCAGACCTCTCTTGCCTTCGTCATGCCGGACTTGATCCGGCATCCATTTTCCACGCGGTCGAATGGACCCCGGATCAAGTCCGGGGTGACGAAATGGAGAGGTGCCTGACTATGTGCTAGCTCTATGCGGCCTTTTCGGGCGCCAGATAGCCGATCAGCCGTCCCAGTGTTTCGGGCAATGCCTTGCGGTGCACGACCATATCGATCATCCCGTGATCGAGCAGATATTCGGCGCGCTGGAAGCCTTCGGGCAGCTTTTCGCGGATCGTATTCTCGATCACCCGCTGTCCCGCGAAACCGATCAAGGCCTTGGGCTCGCTGATCTGCACATCGCCGAGCATCGCATAGCTGGCGGTGACGCCGCCGGTGGTCGGGTCGGTGAGCAGGACGATATAGGGCAGGCCGGCCCGGCGCAGGCGGGCGAGCGCGACGGTGGCACGCGGCATCTGCATCAGCGACAGCGTGCCTTCCTGCATTCGCGCACCCCCCGCTGCCGTAATGGCGATATAGGGGCAGCCGCGGCGGATGGCTTCCTCGACCCCCGAGACAAAGGCTTCGCCGACCGCGACGCCCATCGACCCGCCCATGAAGGCGAAATCCTGCACGCCGACCACCGTGGGAAGGCTGGAAATGCGGCCGAACGCATTCTGATAGGCGTCGCGATCGCCCGTTTGCGCGCGCGCGGCCTTGATGCGGTCGACATATTTCTTGGTGTCGCGGAACTTCAGCGGATCCTCGGGCGCCGCCGGCGACGCGAGCAGTTCGTGGAGGCCGCCGTCGAACAGTTGCGCGAACCGTTCCTTCGCACCGATCCGGTCATGATGGTCGCAGCGCGGGCAGACGTTCAGATTGTCTTCCCATTCCTTGACGAACACCATCTGCTGGCACTGGCGGCATTTGTGCCAGAGATTGTCGGCGGTATCGCGCTTCGCCGTGAAGGGCAGGGCGTTGCGGACGCGGTCGAGCCAGCTCATGCGGCGATCTCCTTTCCGCCGTGGATAGCATGGGCAAGCGAACGGGTGAAGGTTTCGACGTGGGGCGCGGCATCGTCGCCATGTTCGGCGATGATGTCGATGAAGGCCGATCCGACGACGACGCCGTCGGCGACCTTGGCGATCTCGCGCGCCTGCGTCGGGGTGCGGACGCCGAAGCCGACCGCGACGGGCAGGTCGGTCGCCGCCTTGATCCGTGCAACCGCTTCCTCGATACTCGCCTGCGCCGCCTGCTGCTGACCGGTGATGCCCGCGACCGAGACATAATAGAGAAACCCGCTGGCGCCGCCGAGCACATCGGGCAGCCGCGCCGCGTCGGTCGTCGGCGTCGCGAGACGGATCAGATCGACCCCGGCACCACGGAGCGCCGGGCCGAGTTCGGCGTCCTCTTCCGACGGGATATCAACGCAGATGACGCCATCGACACCCGCTTTAGCGCATTCGGCGGCGAACCAGTCGGCGCCGCGGATCGTCATCGGATTGGCATAACCCATCAGGACGAGCGGTGTGTCGGCATGGCGCGATCGGAAGGCGGCGGCGATGGCGAAGATATCGGCGGTCGTCGTGCCCTTGGCGAGGCTGCGCAGGTTCGCCGCCTGGATCGCGGGACCGTCGGCCATCGGATCGGTGAAGGGCATGCCGAGTTCGATGATATCGGCACCCCCCGCGACGAGCGCGTCGAGGTTCGCGGCGGTGTCGCCGTCGCCTGCCGTGATGAAGGCGACGAGCGCAGGGCCTTTGTGGAAGGCGGGTGCGAAACGGGTCATTGAGCGCGTCCGTGTAATAGCAAACGGCCGATTGCGATGAGCAGTGCTGCGAGAGCGGACACTTGCACCTCGGACATCGTGATTTCCATCTTCCCTCTGAAAATGAACGAACTGATCAAATGCGCTGCGCAGATCGTCACGAAAAACAGGAGAATGTTGGTAGCAAATTTCCGAACGGCAATCACAGCCTCACCCCCAGCGCGTCGGCGACGGTGAAGATATCTTTGTCCCCGCGGCCCGAGCAATTGACGATGATGATCTTGTCCTTGCCGAGTGTCGGCGCGATGCGTTCGGCGGCGGCGATGGCGTGGGCGCTTTCGAGTGCGGGGATGATGCCTTCGAGCTTGGTCAGCTTCTGGAAGCTCGCCAATGCTTCTTCATCCGTCACGGGTTCGTAGCGGACGCGGCCGATTTCGTGGAGCCAGCTATGTTCGGGCCCGATGCCCGGATAGTCGAGCCCCGCCGAGATGCTGTGCGCCTCGGTGATCTGGCCATCGTCGTCCTGCAACAGATAGGTCTTGTTGCCGTGAAGGATGCCGGGGCGGCCGCCCGCAAGGCTGGCGGCATGCTTGCCATCGAGACCTTCGCCCGCCGCTTCGACGCCGACGATCTCGACGCCCTCGTCGTCGAGGAAGGGGTGGAACAGCCCGATCGCGTTCGATCCGCCGCCGACCGGAGCAATCAGCATGTCGGGCAAGCGGCCCTCGGCCTCGAGGATTTGCGCACGCGCTTCGTCGCCGATCACCGATTGGAAATCGCGGACCAGCTCGGGGTAGGGATGCGGACCCGCAACGGTGCCGATGATGTAGAAAGTGTCGTGGACGTTCGCGACCCAGTGGCGCAGCGCTTCGTTCATCGCGTCCTTCAGCGTCTTGGCGCCGCTTTCCACCGCGACGACTTCGGCGCCGAGTAATTTCATGCGGAACACGTTCGGCTGCTGCCGCGCGACATCAACCGCGCCCATGAAGATGGTGCAGGGAAGGCCGAACAGCGCCGCGACGGTCGCGGTCGCGACGCCGTGCTGACCGGCGCCCGTCTCGGCGATGATCTTCGTCTTGCCCATCCGCTTCGCGAGCAGGATCTGGCCGATGCAATTGTTGATCTTATGCGCGCCGGTGTGGTTGAGATCCTCGCGCTTCAGATAAATCTTCGCGCCGCCGAGATGCTCGGTCAGCCGCTCGGCGAACCACAGCGGGCTCGGGCGCCCGACATAATTTTTCAGCAGGTAGTCGAATTCGGCCTTGAAGCTGTTGTCCTGCTGCGCGGCGCGATAGCAGCGCTCGAGATCGAGGATCAGCGGCATCAACGTTTCGGCGACATAGCGGCCGCCGAACTGGCCGAAATGGCCACGTTCGTCAGGCTGGGTGCGGAGGCTGTTGGGTGCGTGGGTCATCGACCCGCCGCTTTAAGGAAAGCCGCGATCTTGTCCATATCCTTCACACCCGGCGCGCTTTCCACCCCTGACGATACGTCGACCAGCGGCGCGCCGGTCGCCGCGAGCGCCTCGGCGACGTTGGCAGGGGTCAGGCCGCCCGCGATCCCCCAGTCGATGCTGTGGCGGTGATTGACGAGCAGCGACCAGTCGAAGCGGGTGCCGGTGCCGCCGGGCATCGCCTGCGCCGGGGCGTCGAAGAGGATGCGGTCGACCGCGCCCTCATATTGCCGGATGCGCTCGAGCGTCCCCGCATCCTTGAGGCCCACCGCCTTCCAGACCTCGGCGGGGATCGATCGATTGACCGTCGCCACCCATTCGGGCGTCTCAGTGCCGTGGAACTGGACGATATCGGGGCGTATCTTGCCGAGCGCTTCGGTGGTCGCGAGCGGCGACGCATTGACGAGCAACAGCGCGACCTTAACCCGCCCTTCGGCGCGTTTGCGGAGCTCGGCCGCGGTCTTGAGGTCGACGTAGCGCGGGCTCGGTTCATAGAGGTTGAGACCGATATGCGTGGCGCCGAAGCGGATGGCGGCATCGACATCCTCGGGTGTCTTGAGGCCGCAGATTTTAACCAGAGGGGGCATGATCTTTATCCTGTCGTCATCCCGGCGAAAGCCGGGATCTCGCCGCTGCATCAGAGCTCACCATGGAGATCCCGGCCTTCGCCGGGATGACAGATGTCTCTTGTTAAAGCGTCGCCTCGATTTCGCGCGCGGCGAGATCGGGGTCGGGCGACTGGCTGATCGGGCGCCCGACGACGAGGATCGAGGCGCCGTCGGTCATTGCCTGCGCCGGGGTGACGATCCGCTTCTGGTCGCCCGCGGCGCCGTTCGCAGGCCGGACGCCCGGCACGACGAAGAAGCCGCCGGGCCAGGCCTTGCGCGCCGCCTTCACTTCCTGTCCCGAGCAGACGATGCCGTCGACCCCCGATTGGCGCGCCAGTCCCGCTAGCCGGACGACCTGGTCGTGCGGGGTACCGCCGACGCCGATATCGTCTAGATCGGGCGCGTCGAGGCTGGTCAGCACCGTCACCGCGATCACCTTGGTACTCGTGCCCGCCGCGGCTTTCGCTTCCTCGAGCATCGCGCGGCCGCCCGCGGCGTGGACGGTCAGGATGGCGGGTTCGAGCGGACGCAGCGCCTGGATCGCCTTGGCGACCGTATTCGGAATATCGTGCAGCTTGAGGTCGAGGAAGATCGGCAGGCCGAGCTTTGCCATTTCATGGACGCCGTGATGGCCGTTGGCGCAGAAGAATTCGAGCCCCAGCTTCAGCCCGCCGACATGGTGCCGCACCTTCTGCGCCAGCGTCAGCGCCGCATCGAGGTGAGTGGTATCGATGGCGAGATAAAGCGGCGAACTCATGGGGTCTCCAATGGCGATGGCGGGATGTCGTTGACGGGGGCCGACGCCGGGGCAGGGTCGGACGGGCGGCTGGCCATGGCGCGCAGGTCGGCAAGCTGGCGCTCGCTTGCGTCAAGACGACGGTTAAGCGTCCAACGCGTCGCGCGCAGCGCAATCCAGGTCGGGATGCTACCGACGGCGAAAGCGACCAGCATGATCACCGGCAACTTGGTCTCGGCCTCCCAGCCGGGCCATATTGTCACCGTCACTGCCTGCCAGTTTGCCATCGCGAAGACGACAAGGACAATGGTCAGAAAAACCCAAATGATCGTTCGCAGGATTCCCACTTGGTCTTGCTCCTCGGTCGTCCCCTTTGGTCGATCTTAGGCGAGATTGCCGCGGGTTGCCAGCCCGCGCGCTACGCCGCCCCGAACACCCGCGCAAAGATCGTGTCGACATGCTTCATATGATAGTCGAGGTCGAACAGCGCGGTGAGTTCGTCCGCCGACAGCCGCGCGGTGACGTCGGCATCGGCCTTGAGCAGTTCGAGCAGCGACAACTGGCCGTCGCTTTCCCACACCCGCATCGCGTTGCGCTGGACCAGCGCATAGCTGTCTTCGCGGCTCGCACCCGCCTGCGTCAGCGCCAGCAGCACGCGCTGCGAATGGACGAGCCCGCCCATCCGGTCGAGATTCTTCTGCATCCGCTCGGGATAGACGAGCAATTTGTCGACGACCCCGGTCAGCCGCGCGAGCGCGAAGTCCAGCGTGATCGTCGCGTCGGGACCGATGAAACGCTCGACCGACGAATGGCTGATGTCGCGTTCGTGCCAGAGCGCGACATTCTCCATCGCCGGGGTCACGGCGCTGCGCACCATGCGCGCGAGGCCGGTGAGGTTTTCGGTCAGCACCGGATTGCGCTTGTGCGGCATCGCCGACGAGCCCTTCTGCCCGGGCGAGAAATATTCCTCGGCCTCGAGCACCTCGGTGCGCTGCAAGTGGCGGACCTCGACCGACAGCCGCTCGATCGACGACGCGATGACGCCGAGCACCGCGAAGAACATCGCATGGCGGTCGCGCGGGATGACCTGCGTCGATACCGGTTCGATCGTGAGGCCGAGCTTCGCGGCAACATGCTCCTCGACGCGCGGGTCGATGTTGGCGAAAGTGCCGACCGCGCCCGAAATGGCGCAGGTCGCGATCTCCGCGCGCGCCGCCTGCAAGCGGAGCTTGCAGCGCGAGAATTCAGCATAAGCCTCGGCGAGCTTGAGCCCGAACGTCACCGGTTCGGCATGGATGCCGTGGCTGCGGCCGATCGTCGGGGTCAGCTTGTGCTCATAGGCGCGGCGCTTGATCGCTTCGAGAAGGGCGTCGAGATCGGCAAGCAATATATCGGCCGCCTGCGCGAGCTGGACGGCGAGGCAGGTGTCGAGCACATCGCTCGACGTCATGCCCTGATGCATGAAGCGCGCCTCGTCGCCGACATTCTCGGCAACCCACGTCAGAAAGGCGATGACGTCGTGCTTGGTGACGGCTTCGATCGCGTCGATCGCAGCGACGTCGATCACCGGCTTGCTCGCCCACCAGTCCCACAGCGCCTTGGCTGCCGATTTGGGAACCGTACCGAGTTCCGCGAGGGCATCGGTCGCGTGCGCTTCGATTTCGAACCAGATACGAAAGCGATTCTCGGCCGACCAGATAGCGGTCATGTCCGGCCGGGCGTAACGCGGAACCATTGATTTTCCTTCCTTTTACGGCGCCTCATCGGAGAATCCGTCCGAAACTGCGACGGAGCGCCCCCTAGCAGGGACAGAGTGTTTCGCCAATCGCATCAGCTAGGCAACTTTCGACAAATCGGGTGAGTTGACCCCATGCCCCATCAGAAAGGTGGCGGGTCGCAATATCGCAAGCCGTCGCCCCTACAGGAGTAATATCGTGATTAAACAGGTACTTTTGATCGGCGCGGCAGCAATCAGCTTCCCCGCTCTGGCGCAGACGACCGAACCGACGGACAGCGATCCGGCTCCGACCACGCAGTCGGAGCCCGCACCGACGGCCGAGCCGGCACCCGCGCCTGCTCCGACCGACAGTACGACCCCGACCGAGGATCCGGCCGCCCCTGATGCGGACAAGGAAAAGGCCGATCCGACCGACAGCACCCCGCCGGCCGAGCCGGCCCCGGAGCCCGAATCGGCTCCCCCGCAGGAGTAATATGATGCTGAAACAGATGCTTTTGATCGGTGCCGCCGCGGTGAGCTTCCCCGCGCTGGCCCAGGAAACTCCGCCCGCCGACCCGGCCGCTCCGGCGACCTCTCAGCCGGCACCGACCGATACTACCACGACGCCCGCTCCGGCAGAACCGGCTCCAGCACCCGATGCCGCGACCACGCCGCCGGCCGACGCGACTTCGACACCGCCCGCCAGCCAGGCTCCGGGTACGACGCCGCCAGCCGGCGATCCGGCAACACAGTCGGCGCCTTCGGGCGGTACGGCAGCTTCGCCGACGCAGGTCGCACAGATCGTTGACCAGGAGTTCCCGACCTATGACGCCGACAAGTCGGGCGAACTCAGCGACGCCGAATTTGCGGCGTGGATGAAGAAGCTGCGGACTGCCACCGATCCTTCGGTCGATCCCGAATCGGCTGATGTGAAGACGTGGGTTGGCCAGGCCTTTGCTGCCGCCGATGGCGACAAATCGGGTCAGGTCAGCAAGACCGAGCTTACCGGTTTCCTGTCGCGCGGCGCTGGTTAAACAGCGTCCCTGACTGGGTAGTGAAGCCGTCGGAGCGATCCGGCGGCTTCATCGCGTCAGGCATACTACAAACGAACGTCAGGGCTGCCGGACCTTCACGATCGTCAACCGATGCTCTTCGCCGCCCCGGTCGGGCCAGAGGATCGACTGGCCGGTACTGAGCCCGATCAATCCGGCGCCGATCGGGGTAAGGATCGATATCCGCCCCGCCGAAATGTCGGCGTCGCCCGGATAGACCAGACGCACCGTGCGTTCGGTGCCGCTCTTCTCGTCGAGAAAGGTCACTTCCGAGCCCATCGTCACGACATCGTCCGGGATGTCCGCGCTGCTGTAGATCGCGGCGCGGTCGATCTCGCCGAGCAACAGCTCGTAAAGGCGGATATGGTCACGCTGCTTTTGCAGCGTGAGTTCGGTCAGCGCATCGGCCTCGCTGTCGATCATATGGATAGGCGGCCGGATGGCCTCTTCGTTTTTCATGGCGCGGACTTTCCAGCACGCGCGCGGCAGACCAGCCGCACGCAACAATAGAACCTAGTGGAAATTTGCCCCGGGTTCGGGGCAGTCGCGCCGGAACCCGGGGCTAGATGCCCGCGAGAAGCTGTCCCCCATGGAAACGAAAAAGGCTGCGCATGATCGGCATGGCGCGATGATGTCGCCCATGCTCGCGAAAGTCAAATCGCGCCTAAAGGAGCCCCATGGCGCGCAGGCTGCGAAAATCCGAACCGCCGATGATGATGTGATCGTGAAGCGCGATCCCGAGCTTTGCCGCCGCCGCGGCAATGTCGCGCGTGATCGCGATATCCTGCCGGCTCGGTTCGGGGCTGCCGCTCGGATGATTGTGGACAAGGATGATCGCCGAGGCGCCGAGTTCGAGCGCACGCTTGATCACCTCACGAACGTAGATTGCCGACTGGTCGATCGATCCCTCACTCGCCAGTTCGTCGCGAATCAGCATGTTACGCGAATTGAGGTACAGGACGCGGACGCGCTCGACGTCGATCGGCCCCATGTCGGCACGCAGCCAGTCGAGCAGCGCGTCCCAGCTTGAGAGCAGGGGCTTGTCGCGAAATTCGCCCTTGAGCATCCGCAGCCCGGCCGCCTGAACGATTTTCAGTGCCGCGACCGCGCCTTCGCCCATGCCATCGACGCGGCGCAGCGATTCGGGATCGGCGCTGATCAGTTGCGCGAGCGAGCCGAATTCGCGGAGCAGCGCCTTGGCCAGCGGCTTGGTGTCGCGGCGCGGAATGGCGAGCGCCAGAAGATATTCGACCAGCTCGTAATCGGCGAGCCCGGCCGCATCGTCGAGCAGGCGGGCGCGGAGCCGTGCGCGGTGGCCGATATGATCTGGTGCTTCGCTATCCCCCATCCGCCTCCGAATAACCGCCTTGTGGGGCGCACTCAACGGTCATAGGAAACGGATGATGGCGATCCGGACCAATCTCCTGCAGCGAAACGGGATTTCCGGCGTTTTCATCCCGGACAGGGTTTGGGCCGGAGGACGATTTTTGCACGGCATGACGTCATCGGGCGATCTGGCTGTTTCCGCACTTCCCGGAGGCAGGCCGTGAACGAGGCGGATGAACAGCCCCGGCCCCGATGGCGATACCGGACATTATTGTTCAAGAAACGCTGGCTGACGGCAGGTGCGGTAGCGGCGTTGATCGCGGGGGTGTGGCTGGCGCGCGAGCCGATCGCCGACCGCTTCATCCGCGAAGAGCTCGACAGTCGCGGGATACCGGCAAGCTATCAGGTCGACGACATCGGTTTTCGCACCGAACGGCTGTCGAACGTCGTCATCGGCGATCCGAAACGCCCCGACCTGATCGCGAAAACGGTGGTCGTGTCGCTGGGCTACGGCTGGTCCGGTCCCTATGTTTCCGAAATCCGCGCCGACGGGGTACGACTTTACGGCCGCTTTACCGAAGGGCGGCTGTCGTTCGGCGCGCTCGACAAGTTTCGCGATCCGACCAGCACCGACCCCTTCGCCTTGCCCGACCTGTCGGTGGTGCTGAAGGACGCGCGGGCGCGGGTCGAAACGCCATGGGGCAATGTCGGCGCCGCGCTGAACGGCGGCGGCAATCTGCGCAACGCCTTTACCGGCAAGCTGGCGCTGGTCGCGCCGAGCATCGCCGCGGCAGGATGCAGCGGCGATGGCGTCACCTTCTATGGCACCGTGTCGGTGCGAGATGTGCGGCCGCGCCTCGTCGGGCCGTTGCGCGGAAAGTCGTTGCGCTGCGCGAACGGCAGCGTGACCGCGGCCGCGCCGCAGATCGCGCTCGACCTCTCGCTTTCCGAAAACCTGCAAAGCTGGAAGGGCAGCGCCGACGCCAGCATCGCGAAGCTGGTGGCGGGGCCCGTGCAGGCGGACCGGCTGGGTGTCATCGCCCGCTTCGACGGGACGGTTGCGCAGACCAGCCTCGACATCGACGCCGATATGGCGCGCCTGCGTGGTACCGATTTCGCTGCCGACTCGGTCAATCTCGATGCGAAAGGCATCGTCGGGGAAAAGGCGCCGAAGTTCGACGGGCGCATCGCCTTTGCCCGCGCGAATGCCAGTCCGCGGTTGCGGCAGTCGATCGCCGCGAGTGCCGATGGCCTGAAAGCAACGCCCATCGGCCCACTGGCTACCAAGGCGACCGCAGCGCTCTCGCGTATGCTCGCCAATGCGGGCGGCAGCGCAGAATTCCTGCTGGCGGGAGAAGGGGAGGCGGCGCGGGTCGATGTGGTCGCCTTGCGACTCTCGAGCGCTAGCGGGGCGCGGTTCAGTGGGGGGGGCGACAGCCGCATCTCGTACCTCTGGGCAGCGGCGAAACCGGCGATGCTGATCGCCGGGCGCTGGAGCTTCGGTGGCGGCGACCTGCCGACGGGCGATCTCGACCTCGACCGGCGCGCCGACGGGGCCGTCAGCGGGCTCGCGCGGCTCGATCCCTATAGTGCGGGCGATGCGCGGCTGGCGCTCGCCCCGGTCCGTTTCTCGGGCGAACCGGGCGGCCTCGTCCGCTTCGCGACGCGCGCCGAACTGTCGGGCCCGCTTGCCGACGGGCGGGTCGACGGATTGGCAGTGCCGCTTGCGGGCGTCCTCGCCCCGACCGGCGCGCTGGCCCTCAATGGCGGGTGCAGCCGAGTTGCCGCACAACGGATCGCGGTGGCGGGTTTCCGGCTCGGTGCCAGCGCGATCGACCTGTGCAGCCGCCCGGGCGCACCGTTGCTGAGCGCGGGCCCCGACGGGTTGCGCGGCGATATCCGCATTCCGGGCATCCGGCTGCGCGGCGCCAGCGGTACGTCACCTTTTGCCTTCGACAGCGGTCCGGCGCGGATCGACCTTGCGTCGATGCGCTGGTCGCTTGCGCGCGCTGACGTACGGCTGGGCGAGGGCGATAGCATCACGCGATTCGCTGCCGAAACGCTGTCGGGACGCAGTGCCGCGAACGGCATGGCCGGTGAGCTCGGCGGCGCGAGCGGCAAGATCGGCGTCGTGCCGCTGAACATGAGCGAGATCGGCGGCCGATGGCGCTGGGCAGGCGGCGCGCTGTCGCTCGACGGCGCGATGGTGCTGACCGATGCCGAAGCCGACGCGCGCTTTTCGCCGCTGGTCAGCAACAACGCGCACCTGTCCTTTGCGAATGGCGTGATCGACGCAACCGCCGGGTTCGACGAACGGAAATCGGGCGTTCGCGTGGTCGACACGGTCATCCGTCACCGGCTCGCCGACGGAACCGGTTCGGCCGACCTCGAGGTCAATGAATTGCGCTTCGGCGACAATTTCCAGCCCGACCAGCTCACCCGCCTCGCGCTCGGCGTCGTCGCCAATGTCCAGGGGTCGGTGGTCGGCGACGGCCGCATCGACTGGTCGCCCGCGGGCGTCACCAGCCGGGGCACCTTCGCCACTGCCGATACCAACCTTGCGGCAGCCTTCGGTCCCGTCACCGGTCTGACAACGACCTTGACCTTCGACGACCTGATCGGGCTCAGGTCCGCGCCGGGCCAGATGGCGAAGATCAAGGAGATTAATCCCGGCATTCCGGTGGTCGACGGCGAGATCGAATACCGGCTGCTCGGCGACAACAAGGTGCGCGTCGAGGGAGGAAGCTGGCCGTTCGCGGGCGGCAAGCTGCTGCTCCATCCGACGACGCTCGATTTCAACGCGACCGAGCCGCGGCGGCTGTCGTTCGATATCGTCGGGGTCGATGCGGCTGTCTTTCTGCAGAATTTCGGCTTCGACAATATCAACGCGACCGGCAAGTTCGACGGGACGCTGCCGGTGGAATTCGGCGGCCTCGGCGGCAAGATCGTGAATGGCCGGATCGATTCGCGCGAGGGCGGCGGCACGCTCGCCTATGTTGGCGAGCTGTCGAATCACAATCTGGGTGCGATGGCCAATTTTGCTTTTGGCGCCCTGCGCAGCCTCAAATATGACGACCTGACAATCATCCTCAACGGCGATCTGGACGGCGAGATGGTGACCGATATCCGCTTTGGCGGCGTCGGGCAGGGCGAAGGGGCAACGCGCAATTTCCTGATCAACCAGATCGCGAAGCTGCCATTCGTCTTCAACGTCAAGATCCAGGCCCCCTTCCGCCAGCTCGTGACATCGGCCAAGGGTTTTTACGACCCGACAGTGTATATCGAACAGAATTTGCCCGCGCTGCTTCAGGCGCAGGAAGACGCCAAGGCAGCCGCCGCCAACCCGCCCAATCCCGTTCAGCCCCCAGCAAGCGAGCCCGTGCAATGATGACCACCAATGGAGAAGCGAGGAGGCAGGGTGTCGCGAACCGGTATCTGGCGCTATTGATCGGAACCGTCGGCCTTGCGGGCTGCGTTCAGATCGATACGCCCGACAAGCCGATCGAGATCAACCTGAACATCAACATCCGCCAGGAAATCGTGTACAGGCTGGATGGAGACGCCAAAAAGCTGATCGAACAGAATAGCGAGATATTCTGACAGGGAATGATGACGATGAAGACATATTTGAAGCATATAAAGCCGACCGGGCTGGCGATGGCCGCCTTGGCCGTGACCGCTGCAGTGGCCGTGGCGGTGCCGTCGGCGACGGCACAGCGCAACCCGGCCTATGAAGCCGCCCGCGCGGCGGGGCAGGTCGGCGAGCAGCCCGACGGTTACCTCGGCTATGCCTCGACCCCGACCCCCGCGGTGCGGGCGATCGTCGACGACATCAACATCAAGCGCAAGGCCGCCTATACCAGCGGCGCCCCGCAGGGCAGCACGGTCGAGCAATTCGCTTTCGTCACCGGCTGCAACCTGATTGCCAAGACCAAGCCGGGCGAAAAATACAAGGCGCCCGACGGGAGCTGGAAGACGCGCGACAGCGGCCCGCCGGTGCGCGATTCGCGCTGCCCGTAAAGCTCGGCTAACGAACAAGGGCGCCCGCGGGCGCCATATGCCGCCGCGCCCCTAAACGCGGCGGCATTTTTGTGTGTGTGCGGCAAGCTCATTTGCGCGCTGCAACATAATGTTGCGCTGCGCCCACGCGCGGGCATTGACTTCACAGGGCGTCGTTCCTAAACGGACCGCGCCTTAGGGGTCCCCCGATTTTTCGGGCCTTTTTTCGCAGGCAGGATCGCGGTTTTCCGCTTCTGTTTCAGGAGGATGGCGCAAGATGACGGGGAACGGCAGCGATCCGGGACCAACTTCGGAGGATTCGCGCCTGGTCTCGCTCGAAGAGCGATTGGACCGGGCCGAAGCCGCAGAAGCGAAACGGACCGCGGTGAATGCCGGACCGGAATCCGATGCCAATTACCGGCTCGGCAACCGGGTATTGGCGGAACTGCTGGGCGGATTGATCGGCGGCGCACTGTTCGGGTGGCTGATCGATCGCTTCGCCGGCACGTCGCCCTGGGGCTTGTTGGGGATGTTGTTTCTGGGGATCGTCGTGGCGTTCCGGAACATCATCCGCCTGACAAAGACGCCCCGCAACTAGCGGAGCAAACAGGAATTTATCGGCGGGACGGCCCCAAAAAGCCGCCCCGCAATGCGCGTGGAGTGAAGAGTGGCGGCGGAATCCGGCAAGATCGACCCGATGCACCAGTTCGAGGTGACCCCGCTCGGCGGCGGTTTCAACCTCGGCGGGCATGAAGTCCTGTTCACCAACAGCGCGCTGTGGATGGTGATCGCCGCCGTCGTGCTCGGCCTCTTCATGTGGGGCGGGATGCGCCGCCAGCTCGTTCCGGGCCGCTGGCAGGCCGCAGTCGAAGGCTTTACCGGCTTCATCTCGAACATGATGACCGCGAATATCGGCAGCGAAGGGCGCAAATATACGCCCTACGTCTTCTCGCTGTTCATGTTCATCCTGTTCTGCAACCTGCTCGGCATGTTGCCGCTGGGCGTGCTGGGGCTCCACCCCTTCACCGTCACCAGCCACATCGCGATCACCGGCGTGCTCGCGCTGCTTTCCTTCTCGATCGTGCTCGTCGTCGGCTTCTGGCGCCATGGCCTGCACTTTTTCTCGCTGTTCGTCCCGCACGGTACGCCGCTGCCGATGATCCCCTTCATCGCGGTGATCGAGTTCATTTCCTTCATGATCCGCCCGTTCAGCCTCGGCCTGCGGCTCTTCGTTGCGATGACCGCCGGCCACGTGCTGCTGAAGGTGCTGTCGGGCTTCGTGATCAACGGCTTCAACGCCGAGAATATCGCGATCGGTTCGGTCGTATCGGTGCTCAGCTTCCTCCTGATGATCGGCATCAGCGCGCTCGAACTGCTCGTCGCCGGCATCCAGGCCTATGTTTTCGCCCTGTTGACCTCGCTTTACATCAACGACGCGGTCAACCTTCACTAATCCGTTTTATAATAAACGCTTACACCCAAGGAGTATTACAATGGACGCAGAAGCAGCAAAGCTGATCGGTGCAGGTCTCGCCGCAATCGGTGCCGGCATGGCCGCCATCGGCGTGGGCAACGTCTTCGGCAGCTTCCTCGAAAGCGCGCTGCGCAACCCGGCAGCCGCCGACGGCCAGCAGGGCCGCCTGTTCATCGGCTTCGCCGCTGCCGAACTTCTCGGCCTGCTGGCGTTCGTCGTTGCGATGATCCTGCTCTTCGTCGTCTGATTTCAGCGACGACCGGCGGCGCCGGCTTTTCGGAGCCGGCGTTCGCCTGTGCAGGTTTTTCCAGATTTTAGGGTTCGCCTTTCATGCCCCAGATAGCCCAGCTAACCGCTGACAATTGGTACCTTGCCTCGCAGCTTTTCTGGCTGCTGGTCGTCTTTGCCGGTATTTATATCGTCATCGGCCGCGGCATGCTGCCCAAGATCGAAGCGACGGTGGACGCGCGCGACCGCAAGGTAGCTGACGATCTGGCGGCGGCAAAGGCGGCCCATGCCGCCGCCGACAACCTCGAAGAAAGCTATCGCCAGCAAGGCGACGCGGCCCGCGCCGCTGCCCAGAAGGCGGTCTCCGACGCGAAGGACAAGGCTGCGAAAGACGCCGAAAAGCGTCTTGCCAAGGTCGATGCCGAACTGGGCGACAAATTGTCGGCCGCCGAAGCCGAAGTCGCCAGCGCGCGCTCCTCGGCAATGGCCGAAATCGAATCGGTCGCGGCCGAGGCAGCGGGCGAACTGGTCGCCAAGCTGTCGGGCGTGAAAGTCGTCGCGGCGGATGCCAAGGCGGCAGTGAAGGCGGTGCTCCATGGCTAATCCCCTGATCATCCTGTCCGAAGCGGCAGGCGAAGCGCATGCCGATCCGACGGCGTTCGGCATGGATGCTACCGTCTGGGTGTCGATCGCGATGCTCGTCTTCATCGCCATCCTGTTGTGGAAGGGCGTGCCCGCGATGATCGCGGGGATGCTCGACAAGCGGATCGCGGAGATTTCGAAGCAGCTCAATGAAGCCGAACAACTTCGTCTCGACGCCGAATCGCTGAAGGCGGAATATGAAGCAAAGCTCGCCGACGCGGCCAGGGAAGCCGACGAGATGCGGGTCCGCGCCGATGCCGAAGCCGAGGCGCTGGTCACCAAGGCCAAGGCCGATGCGACCGCGCTGATCGCGCGCCGCAAGCAGATGGCCGAAGATCGCATCGCCGCGGCCGAAGCCACCGCTCTCGCCGACGTACGCAGCGCCGCCGCCAAGGCAGCGACCGAAGCCGCGGCGAAGCTGATCGCCGAAAAGCATGACGCCAAGGCCGACAAGGCGCTGGTCGATCAGGCGATCGCGGGGGTCGCCAAAAGCTGATCCCGGCAACATCGTCGAAACAAGGCGCCCGCGGATTTCCGCGGGCGTTTTGCGATGGGCTACGGTGGAGAGTGAATGACGGCTTCGGCGCACAACCCGTGGCATTCTTCAAAGAACGCCATGATAAGCCGCGCCCTCGCATCGGTTTCTGCCACGATGTCTTCTAGCGAAAGTAGAACCTCGTCGTCGGCGTTCGCGGCAATAATCCTGTCGGTTACCCGCAAGATATAGGACATTTCTCCAATCTCGGCTGGCAAATCACCATATTTTGGAACGGAAAATGACAGCTGATCGCCAATTTGCGGGATAGTCCTCACATCGATAGAGCCCGACACACGACCATATGCGGTGCCGATACCCAGCAGGGATATGTCAACATAAACCCGATGCATATTGCCTTACTTCATTCTTGGAATGAAAGAGCGGCTTAGGTCCAAAAACCTAACGTTCCTTTCACCTCCAAGTGCCTGCATCCCACCCCGGCTCAGGCCGGCGGCACTTCCCACAGCATCAGCTTGGTCGCATGGACATTCTCGCGCGCCTTGTTGGCGTCGAGACGCGTCAGTTTCACGTCGCCTTTCAGCGCGCCCATTTCCAGCATCGCATCGATCACCACGACACCGCCCGCGCCGACCTCGATCTCGAAATCGGTCGGACGGGCAAGGCTTGCCTTGGCGGTCGCAGCGTGGATGCGGTGTGTTCCCGGCGCGACGTCGGCCACCAGCATTTGGCCCGACTTGATCTGCCCTTTGGCAGCGTCGTCGAGCGTGATGTCCATGCCCTGCAGCGCGGCGACGAAGCCTCGGCGCGTGATATAAATACGCGCCTTGCCCTCGGGCGCTTGCATCGCCCGCGCGTTGGCGACGGCCGCATCGTCGGCCTTGGCGCCGCCCTTGTTGCTCGACAGGGCCCAGAAACAGAAGATGACGACGCCGCCGATCAGCAGCACCGAAAGGATCAGCAAGGTGCCCGGCGAAAAGATGCTGGCGAGCGATGGCCCCATGAAGGCCCCGAAAATGGCTGCGAGGAAAATGATCGTCAGCCACATTGCGTTCTTGCTCATGCCGTCCTCCTGTTATGCCGGGGCGAATTCTCCCGTCGCTTCGTCCATCACATGCAATATGCCGTCGCTGATCGCAAAAAATGCGCCGCGCAGTTTTAACGTGCCGCGCTTTTCCTTCTCCTGGATACAGGGGAAGGTGCGCAGATTGTCTATGCTGACGCGCACAGCCGCCATTTCCATCGCGCGGCCTGCGGTACGGTTGTCGAAATCGGGATATTCGGCGCGGATCCCGGCGCTCGCTTCGTCGAGCAGGGCGATCCAGTCGGCAATGAAACCGCCGCGGCCCGGTTCGGCGCCCTCCATCGAGCGGTGCAGCGCGGCGTGGCAGCCGCCGCACAGGCCGTGCCCCATCACGACGATTTCCTCGACCTTCAGAAACTGCACTGCGAATTCAAGCGCGGCCGACACGCCGTGACGCCCCGGCGTCGTCTCGAACGGCGGCACCAGCGCCGCGACGTTGCGCACGACGAAGATTTCGCCGGGGTTGGTATCGAAAATCTGCGACGGTTCGGATCGGCTGTCCGAACAGGCGATGACCATCACCCTGGGCGACTGGCCCTCTGCAAGCTGTTTCCAGCGTTCGCGTTGTTCCGCCCAACCGCCGTTACGGAAACGCCGGTATCCCTCGATCATGTCTGCAAAGTGAGTCATGGACGCGCCTTAGCATAGGATGCGAGGTTGAGAAGAGGCGCCTGCGCGACTATGTGGGCGAAATGAACGCTCCCGCACAGCCAGCCACCACGCCAAGCCAGCGCAGCCGCAAGCCCGACTGGATCCGCGTCAAGGCGCCGACCAGTCCCGGCTATGCCGAAACGCGCAAGCTGATGCGCGAACTCAACCTGCATACGGTTTGCGAGGAAGCGGCGTGCCCGAACATCGGCGAATGCTGGACCAAGAAGCATGCGACGGTGATGATCCTCGGCGACACCTGCACGCGGGCCTGCGCCTTCTGCAACGTCAAGACTGGCATGCCGCGCCCCGTCGACCTGCTCGAGCCCGAGCATACCGCGATCGCCGCGGCGAAGATGGGGCTCAGCCACATCGTCATCACCTCGGTCGACCGCGACGACCTGCCCGATGGCGGCGCGGGCCATTTCGTCAAGGTGATCAACGCGCTGCGCCGCGAAACGCCGAAGACGACGATCGAGATCCTGACGCCCGACTTTCGCAACAAGCCCGAAAGTGCGGTCGCGGCGATCGTCGATGCGCGGCCCGACGTCTATAATCACAATCTCGAAACCGTGCCGCGGCTCTATCCGACGATCCGTCCGGGCGCGCGCTATTATGCGTCGCTGCGCCTGCTCGAAAGCGTCAAGCGCCGCGATCCGTCGATCTTCACCAAGTCGGGGATCATGCTCGGGCTCGGGGAGGAACGGATGGAGGTCCATCAGGTGATGGATGACATGCGCAGCGCCGACATCGACTTCATGACGATGGGGCAATATCTGCAACCGACGCCGCGGCACGCCAAGGTGATCGACTTCGTGACGCCGCAGGCGTTCGACAGCTATGCCCAGATCGCGCGCGCCAAGGGCTTCCTGCAGGTCGCATCGTCGCCGCTCACCCGCTCAAGCTATCACGCGGGCGACGATTTCGAGCGCATGCGCGCCGCGCGCGAGGCGCAACTGGCGCGCGCCAGGGCGGACTGACGCCGCGTTGCCGAGGCACCACGAAAGCCGCGTCCTGCCGTACAGCGCCGACCAGATGTTCGCGCTGGTCAGCGACATTGCGCATTATCCCGACTTCCTGCCGTGGGTGATCGCGCTCCGCATCCGTAGCGAGAGCGAGGAAGAGGCGGTCGCCGACATGATCGTCGGCTTCAAGGGATTGCGCGAAAGCTTTTCGTGCCGTGTCCACAAACAGCGGCCGAGCGACGTGTCGGTCAGCTATATCGACGGGCCGATGCGCCATCTCAGCAACGAATGGCATTTCGAGCCGACCGACGATGGCGGCTGCCGCGTCGATTTCATGGTCGATTTCTCGTTCCGCAGCCGGGTTTTCGAAACGCTGGCGGGACAGATGTTCGACAAGGCGCTGCGCAAGATGATCGCGGCGTTCGAGGCGCGGGCGGACGAACTTTATGCGGCGGGGAGGGCGATATCCTCAGACGGCCGCAGCGCATCCTTGCCGGGCTGAAGCAGTTCGAGCGCGAACATCGTCGCGTGATGGCGGATGCCCGCGCGGTCGCCGTCTTCGAAGAAGACGCGCTGGGTGAAGTAATCGTCGGGATCTTGCCCACGCACCGCGCGCGCGAAAACGACGGTTCCCACCGGCTTCTTCTCCGACCCGCCGCCGGGGCCCGCGATCCCGGTAATAGCGACCGCGACATCGGCGTCGCTGTTCGCCAGCGCCCCTGCCGCCATCGCCCACGCCGTCGCGAGCGACACTTCGCCGAAGGTTTCGATGATTTCGCTACTGACGTCGAGCTGGCGCTTCTTCGCTTCGCCCGAATAGGTGACGAAACCGGCGCTGAACACGTCCGAACTGCCGGCGATGTCGGTCAGCGCGACCGCGACCATGCCGCCGGTGCAGCTTTCGGCGACCGCGATCTTGCGGCCGGCGGCGCGGTTTTCGGCGAGCACGGCAGTGGCAAGATCGTCGCGCGCGGCAAGGCGCGTTTCAAAGTCGGACGGCACGGGGTCAATTCTCCGGAAGTTGCAGCGTAGCGACGGCCTGGGCGGCGATCCCCTCGCGGCGGCCGGTGAAGCCCAGCCGCTCGGTCGTTGTTGCCTTCACACTAACCCGCACGGGGGAAATCGCAAGGATTTCGGCGATGCGTTCGCGGATCGCAGTGCGGTGCGGGCCGATTTTGGGCGCTTCGGCGATGATGGTCAGGTCGATATGCCCGATCCGCCCGCCGCGGGCGGCGACACGTTCGGCCGCGAAGGACAGGAAGCGGTGCGACGCCGCGCCGCGCCATTGCGGATCGCTCGGCGGGAAATGATCGCCGATGTCGCCTTCGCCGAGCGCGCCAAGCAGCGCGTCGGTGAGCGCATGAAGTGCGACGTCGGCATCGCTATGGCCTTCAAGTCCATGACTATGCTCGATTTCCAGTCCGCCGATCCACAGCGGCTTGTCGGCAACCAGACGGTGCACATCATAACCCATGCCCACCGCGGTCTGCATCATGACATTGCTCCCCAATAGTCCCGACAGGATCGCCATATCGTCGGCATATGTCAGTTTGTGGAGCCTTGCATCGCCCTCGACCGCAGTGACGCCGACGCCAAGCCGCCGCACAATTTGCGCGTCGTCGGTTGCCGAACCGTCGCGCGCGGCCGTGTGCGCATGGCGCAATGTCCCCAAATGAAACGCCTGCGGCGTCTGCACCCGCGCCAGCGCGCCGCGATCGACGACCGCGCCCGCTTCGCCATCCGCCTGTTCGACAAGTGTATCGGGGACGGGCAGCGTCGGGATGGCTGCCTTGGCGCCATCCTTTAGCGCATCGAGCAGCCGGTCGATCACCACCGCCGACACACCGGGCCGCGCGGCATCGTGCACCAGCACCAACGCGTCATCGTCCCGGTCGGCGAGGGCCGCGAGGGCGTTGGCTACCGAATCCTGCCGTTCCGCGCCCGGCACGGCGATTTCCCACCCCGCCGGCAGCGGCCCGATCGCCGCAGCGACGTCTTCGCTTGCGACCAGCACGCCCGCCGCAATCGCTTCATGCGCCGCCAAGGCGTCGAGGCTCCAGCGCAGCACTGGCTTGCCCGCCAGCTCCGCGAGTTGTTTCGGCAATTCGAATCCCGCGCGCTTACCCAGACCGCCGGCCAGCAATATGGCGACGACACGCGGGGCAGGGGAGGATGCGGACTCGTTCATCGCCCGCGCGGTTAGCGCAGCATCGGCTTGCGGGGAAGCGGCTTAGCGTGTAGGGGCGTGCTCAATTTTTAGGCAATCCGACGAAAGCTCCCCGCCATGGCGCCGCTGCGGCCCATCCAGATCGGCAACATCACCATCGCGGATCCGGTGATCCTCGCGCCGATGACGGGCGTCTCCGACCTGCCGTTCCGCAAGCTCGTTCGCTATTATGGCTCGGGGCTCAACGTCACCGAAATGATTGCCAGCCAGGCTGCGATCCGCGAAACGCGCCAGTCGATCCAGAAAGCCGCATGGGATCCGGTCGAGGAGCCGGTATCGATGCAGCTCGTCGGCTGCACCCCCTATGAAATGGGCGAAGCGGCGAAGCTCAACGAAGATCGCGGCGCCGCGATCATCGACATCAACATGGGCTGCCCGGTGCGCAAGGTCACCAATGGCGATGCGGGTTCGGCGCTGATGCGCGACCTGAAGCTCGCCGCCGCCCTCATCGATAGCTGCGTGAAAGCGGTGTCGGTCCCGGTTACGGTCAAGATGCGCATGGGCTGGTGCCACGACAGCCTGAACGCCCCCGAACTCGCCCATATCGCCGAGGATCTCGGCGCCAAGCTGGTGACGGTTCATGGCCGGACGCGGAACCAGATGTACCGCGGCGAAGCCGACTGGCGTTTCATCCGCACCGTCAAGGACGCGGTATCGATCCCCGTCATCGTCAACGGCGACATCTGCTCGTCCGACGACGCCAAGGCCGCGCTCGCGCAGAGCGGCGCCGATGGCGTCATGATCGGCCGTGGCGCTTATGGCCGGCCTTGGCTGCTCGGACAGGTGATCGCGGCGCTACGCGGCGAAGTCGAGCGGCCCGATCCGGGTATCGACGAACAATATGACGTCATTACATCGCACTACCGCGCGATGATCGACCATTATGGCGAGATGACCGGGGTCAATATGGCGCGCAAGCATCTTGGCTGGTACGTCAAGGGGCTGCACGGCTCGGCCGAGTTCCGCAACAAGGTCAATCAGATCCCGACCAGCCGCGGCGTGCTCGACGCGCTCGAGGAATTCTACGGCCCGCATCTGACCAAGGCCGCCGCGTGAGCGCGCTCACGTCGAGCATCCCGACCTTCGATCACGACGAGTTGATCCAGTCGCACCCGATCGCGACGCTGATGATCGACAAGGGCGGGGTGATATTGTTCGTCAACGCCGCCGCCGAACAGCTTTGCAACGTCGGCCGCGCCGCGATGGTCGGCCGCGTCGTCTATGACGTGATCAGCATGGACCGCAGCTATCGCCAGCGGATGAACGATCCCGGCTATTCGGCGCTGTTCGCGCATCGCGCCGAAATTTCGGTCGGCGCCCGCCGTTCGATCTTCGTCGACATGCAGATGGTGTCCTATGGCCAGAGCGGCCACCGCATCCTCGCGCTGGTGCCGTCGCAGAATGAGGCCGAGCTGATGGGCGGTGCGATCGGGCGCTCGGGACGCGCCGCCGGCGCCGCGGCATCGATGCTGGCGCACGAGATCAAGAACCCGCTCGCCGGCATCAAGGGGGCTGCGCAACTGCTCGCGCGCAAGACCGACGCCAGCGGCGAACGCTTCACCACGCTGATCTGCGCCGAGGTCGACCGCATCACGACGCTGATCGACCAGATGGAGCATTTTTCGCGCGGTCAACCGATCGCCTGCTCGGCGATCAATCTCTATCAGGCGATCCATCAGGCGATGGAGGCGGTGCGCGCGCGGCAATTGCCCGATATCCGCTTCGTCGAGGATTTCGATCCATCGCTGCCGCTGGTGCTGGGCAACCATGACGCCATGGTGCAAATATTGCTCAACCTCGTCACCAACGGGTGCGAGGCGCTGAGCGGCCAGCGGGACGGCACGGTGCGCATCGCGACCGCTTATCGTCACGGGCTGTCGATCGACAACGGCGATGGGCGCGGCCGCATCGCATTGCCGATCGAGGTCAGCGTCAGCGACAACGGGCCGGGCGTCCCCGCAGAGATTCGCGGCGACCTGTTCGATCCCTTTGTCACCACGAAACGCGAGGGGCGCGGGCTCGGTCTTGCACTCGTCGCCAAGCTGGCGCGCGATATGGGCGGCACGGTCCAGCATATGCGCGACGGTGAATGGACGCGCTTCCGCATCCACCTGCCTGCCGCGCCGGCGGGGAAGGGGGGCGCCCGGTGACAGACGGCAAGACGGTTCTGCTGGTCGAGGACGATCCCGCGATCGCGCTGATTATCCGCGAAACGCTCGTCGACGAATGCGGCACTTTTGCCTCGGTCGGCAGCATCGCCGAACGCAATGCCTGGCTTGCCGACCACCGCCCCGACCTGATCATCACCGATGTCGTGCTGCCCGACGGCGACGGTATCGATTCGCTACCCGGCGTCGGGGTCGACCCGGCCACCCCGGTGATCGTGCTGTCTGCACAAAATACGCTCGATACTGCGGTCCGGGCGACCGGGATCGGCAGCTATGATTATCTGCCCAAGCCGTTCGACCTTGAAGAACTGACCGCGAGCGTTCGGGCCGCGCTGCAGCGCCGCGCCGAACCGGCGGCAAAAGCCGATGCTGGACAGGCCGACAGCCACGGCCTCGTCGGCCGCGCCCCGGCGATGCAGGCGGTCTATCGCACCATCGCACGGCTTGCCTCGAACGACCTTGCCGTTCTGATCCTCGGCGAGTCGGGAACGGGCAAGGAGGTCGTCGCGCGCGCGGTCCACGCCACCGGGCTGCGCCGCGCCGGGCCGTTCGTCGCCATCAATATGGCCGCGATCCCGCGCGAATTGATCGAGGCCGAGCTTTTCGGCCACGAAAAGGGCGCCTTCACCGGCGCGCACAGCCGCAATGCGGGGCGCTTCGAGCAGGCGGCGGGCGGGACGCTGTTCCTCGACGAAATCGGCGACATGCCGCTGGAAGCGCAGACGCGGCTGCTGCGCGTCCTGCAGAGCAACGAATATTCGACCGTCGGCGGCAGTCAGGCGCTGCGCGCCGACGTTCGCGTCGTCGCGGCGACGCACCGTGACATGCGGGCGCTCGTCGCCGACGGGCGGTTTCGCGAGGATCTGTTTTACCGGCTCAACGTCATCCCTGTAACCTTGCCGCCGCTGCGCGACCGGCGCAGCGACATCGCCGCACTCGTGCGCCATTTCGTCGATGCCGGGCGGCATTCGGGGCTCCCCGACCGCCAGTTCGCGCCCGCCGCGATGCAGATGCTCGAACGCCATGACTGGCCCGGCAACGTCCGCGAACTCGGCAACGTCGTACAACGCCTCGCCGTGCTGTCGCGAGACACGGTGGTCACCGCGCGCGACGTCCAGGCGGTGCTGCACGACAACATCGACGGCGTCGGCACCGCCGAACCGGCCGACCTGCTGGCCCGCGCCGTCGACGACTGGGCACGCGACCAGGTGGCCGAAGGCGCGGCGGACGGCGATATCCACGAACGCCTCGAGGCAATCGTTGAAGCGGCTTTGTTCCGCCGCATCTTGCGCGAGGTTCGCGGCAACCAGCTCGAGGCGGCGCGGCGCCTTGGCATCAACCGCAACACGCTGCGCAAGCGGCTGGGACAGCTCGACATCGACCCGGCGCATCCCTGATCCGCTCCGCGCCCGGTTCGACCGGGCGGAAATCGGGCCGATCGAACCGCGAAACGCACTTTGTGTGTTTTCTATGCAACAGGTTTGTCGTAACGCAGCAACAATGGCGCAACTCGCTCCCCCCGCCAATGACATCGATTCGGGCGTGGACGACGCACGGGCGAATGGCTGGCAGTTTGCGGCGCCCGAATATTATACGCTCGGCATCATGATCAGCGTCGCGATCGCGACCTATATCTTCGTGACCGGCGACAGTCAGAGCCAACGGCTGCTGACCCCCGCGATTGTCGCGGCGATCATGGTCGCTAACCTCGTGCCCGCGATGGCGCTGATCGTGCTGATCGGCAGCCGCGTCGCGCGGGCGCGCGCCGTGCGGTCGATGGCGGGCGGCAATGGCCGCCTCCACGTCCGCCTCGTCGCGCTTTTCTCGCTGCTCGCGGCAACGCCGACCCTGCTGGTCGTCATCTTCGCGTCGCTGCTGTTCCAGTTCGGCGTCGACTTCTGGTTTTCGGACAAATCGCGCGGCATGTTCGAGAATGCGGCGAACCTGGCCGAGGGCTATTATCAGGAAAACCAGCGCGAGGTCGCCGCCAACACGGGCGCCATGGCGACCGATCTCGGCGCCTATCTCGATCGGGTGCCGATCAACGATCCCGGTTTCTCCAACTATTATTTCCAGCAGGTCGTCGTCCGTAACCTCAATGAATCGGCGATTATCGAAATCGGCAAGGATGGCGTCGCTCGAACGGCGGCGGGGGTCGATCCCGACAATCGCGCGGCCGAAAACCGGCTCTCGAAGATGATGGTGAGCCGCCTCGATGCCGGCGAAGACGTGGTCGTCGTCCGCCAGCCCGACCGGATCGAGGCGGCGACCCGGCTGCCCGGGACGGAACGCGCCTATCTCTATGCCTCGCGCGATTTCAACGTCCCCGGCTTCCAGCAGTCGGTGCGCGCCGGCAATGTGCTCGCCGACTATAATGCGCTGTTCAAGCGTTCGCAGCTTTTGCAGTTGCAGTTCAACGGCGCGCTGTTCCTCGGTGCGCTGCTGCTCTTGGCGCTGGCGGTGGTCGCGGCGATCGTCGTCGCCGACCGTATCGTCCGCCCGCTCGGAACGCTGGTCGGGGCGACGCGTACCGCGGCCGACGGCGATCTTTCGGTGCGGGTGACGCCCCCGGCGCGCGACGACGAAATTTCGGTGCTGACGCGCGCCTTCAACCGCATGACCGAGCAACTTGAAGGGCAGACCGGGGCGCTCGTCAGCGTCAACGAGCAACTCGAAGCGCGCCGCAGCTTCATCGAAGCGGTGCTCAGCGGCGTGTCCTCCGCGGTGGTATCGGTCGACGCCGATCATCGCATCCTGCTCGCCAACGCCGCGGCCGAGCGGCTGATCTGCCAGTCGAGCGACTGCCTGACCGGTCGCAATCTCGCCGACTTCGCGCCAGAACTCGCCGAACTGCTCGCCAGCGACGAGCGCGAAGCAATCGTCCAACTCGCGCGCAAGGATGCCGAACCGGCCACGCTCGCCGCCAAAGCGGTGGCGCAGGGTGACGGCTTCGTGCTGAGCTTCGAGGATATCACCCAGCAATTGCTCGATCAGCGCCGCGCCGCCTGGTCCGACGTCGCGCGGCGCATTGCGCATGAGATCAAGAATCCGCTCACCCCGATCCAGCTCGCGGCGGAGCGTCTCCAGCGCCGGTTCGGCGACAAGGTGGAAGGCGACAGCGCCACCTTCCGCAAGCTGACCGATACGGTGATCCGCCAGGTCCATGATATGCGGCGGATGGTCGACGAGTTTTCCAGCTTTGCGCGCATGCCGAAGCCGACCTTCGGCGTCGAGGATGTCCGCGACATCCTCCGCCAGGCGGTATTCCTGTTCGAGGTGGCGAAACCGGAAATTGCCTTCACGATCAAGACGGCCGACGAGATCGAACCGCTGGTTTGCGACCGCCGCCTGCTTTCGCAGGCGCTCACCAATATCGTCAAAAATGCCGTCGAAGCGATTGAAGAAAAGCCGAAAGATGCCGAAGCCAACCCGGTCGGCCATATTCTCGCGGAACTCGAAACGGGCGCGCGCGATTCGCTGATCATCCGCATTTGCGACGACGGGATAGGACTCCCCGAAGCGCGCGAAGCGATCGCCGAGCCCTATATGACGACGCGGCAGGGCGGAACGGGGCTAGGGCTCGCGATCGTCAAAAAGATCGTCGAGCAACATTATGGCGAGCTGGAATTTTCGGACAATCCGGCGGGGCAGGGTGCGTGCGTGACGATGACCCTGCACCCCGACCGGTTGCGCGCGCTTGCGGACCGGGGGGCCGGCAAGGGCGGCGAGGGGAAAGTGATAGGGCAGGCAGAATCGGTACCGGGGCGGATGCGGCACCGGCAGGACAGAGAAGAACATGGCGCTTGATATTCTGATCGTCGACGATGAGCGCGACATTTGCGACCTGGTCGCCGGCGTCATGGAGGACGAAGGCTATGAAGCGCGCACGGCATCCGACAGCGACGCGGCGCTGGAAGCGATCCGCCAGCGGCGGCCGTCGCTCGCGCTGATCGACGTCTGGCTGCAGGGCTCGCGGCTCGACGGTCTGGGACTGGTCGAGGCAATCAAGGCGTTCGACCCGACGCTGCCGATCATCGTCATTTCGGGGCACGGCGGGCTCGATACGGCGGTCGCGGCGATCCGGCGCGGTGCCTTCGACTTCATCGAAAAGCCGTTCGAGGCCGAGCGGCTGCTCCATCTCGTCGCGCGCGCGACCGAGAACGAGCGGCTGAAATTCGAATATGAGCAGCTTCGCGAAAAGGCTGGTCCCGCCGACGAACTGACCGGCACCAGCGCCGCGATCAACAATGTCCGCGCCACGCTGAAGCGCGTCGCCGGTACCGGCAGCCGGGTACTGATCACTGGCGCGCCGGGCGTCGGCAAGGAAGTCGCATCCCGCGTGCTCCATGGTTGGAGCGGCCGGCACAACGCGCCGTTTCGCGTCATTTCTTCGGCGCGAATGGATCCCGAGACAGTCGAGATCGAGCTCTTCGGTTCCGAATCCGACGACGGATCGATCCGCGTCGGCCTGCTCGAACAGGCGCATGGCGGCACTTTGTTCCTCGACGAGGTCGCCGACATGCCGCTCACCACGCAGGGCAAGATTCTGCGCGTGCTGACCGACCAGAGTTTCACGCGCGTCGGCGGACGGACGATGATCCGCGTCGATGTCCGGATCATCTCGGGTTCGGCGCGTGACCTAATGGCCGAAATCGCCGAGAACCGCTTTCGCGAGGATCTTTATTACCGCCTGAATGTCGTGCCGGTGCATATCCCGCCGCTGCGCGAACGGCGCGACGATATTGCCAGCCTTTGCGACCATTTCGTTCGCCGCTACGCCGCCGACCGCCGTGTCCCGCCGCCCGAAATCAGTGCCGAAGCGATGGCGGCGCTGCAGGCGCACGACTGGCCGGGCAATGTCCGCGAGCTTCGCAACGTCATCGAACGCGTGATGATCCTGGCTCCCAGCGACCGGCTCGCACGGATCGACGCCGACATGCTGCCTGCCGAACTGGTGCGCGGCGGCGCCGATATTTTGCCGAACAGCGAATCGATCACCGCCATTCCGCTCAAGGAAGCCCGCGAGAATTTCGAACGCGAATATCTGCGCATCCAGATCAATCGTTTTTCGGGCAATATCTCGCGTACCGCAACCTTCATCGGGATGGAGCGTTCGGCATTGCACCGCAAACTGAAGCTGCTCGGATTGACCGACAATAGCGATGGCGAAGGGTAAGGGGCTTTGACGTAGACCTGCGGCGCGCTATGCCGCATATTGCGTGTGCGAAGAAGGTCAAAGATGCCGGCTGCGCCGACATCGCACCGCGGGTTATACCGCCAAGAACAGGAGGCCAATGTGTCCGATAAGAATCAGAATCTCCAGGATCTTTTCCTAAACGCCCTGCGCCGCAGCAAGACCCCCGTCACGATGTTCCTCGTCAAGGGCGTCAAGCTGCAGGGAATCATCACCTGGTTCGACAATTTTTCGCTCCTTCTCCGCCGCGACGGCCAGTCGCAGCTCGTCTACAAACACGCCATCTCGACGGTCATGCCCTCGCATGACTTCGACCTCTCCCTTCTCGGCGACAATCTGCGCGATGCGCCTGCCAGCAAGGGTAAGGCCTTGCAGGATGTTTTCCTGAACGCAGTGCGGCGTTCGGACGAGTCGGTGACGATGTTCCTCGTCAACGGGGTGATGCTGCAGGGCGATATCGTCGCCTTCGACCTGTTCTGCATGCTGCTCGAACGCGAGCGGCAGGTGCAGCTTGTCTACAAGCACGCCATTTCGACCGTCCAGCCGAACGGGCCGATCAACCTGACTGACAACGGCGACGACGACGCCGGCGACGCCTGATCGATCGCCCGAACGCTCCGATGAACGATGACATTGGCGAAGTGACGCGCGGCGCCGCAGCGCTGCTGGTCGTGCCCGAATGGCATGGCCAGCGGTTGTCGCGCGACCTTGATGCGCGCGTCGAGGAAGCAAAGGGGCTCGCCATCGCGATCGGGCTCGTCGTCGTCGCGGCGCATCCGATCCGGCTGCGCCAGACACGCGCCGCCACCTTGCTCGGCGTCGGGCAGATCGATGCGATCAAGCCCGATATCGCGGCGCACGACGTCCAGGTCGTCATCGTCGACGCGCCGCTGACCGCGATCCAGCAGCGCAATCTCGAAACCGCGTTCGGGGCGAAGGTGATCGACCGGACCGGACTGATCCTCGAAATCTTCGGCGAGCGTGCCGCGACCGCCGAAGGGCGGCTGCAGGTCGAACTCGCGCATCTCGACTATCAGGCGGGGCGACTTGTCCGAAGCTGGACCCACCTTGAACGCCAGCGCGGCGGCTTCGGCTTCCTCGGCGGCCCCGGCGAAACGCAGATTGAGGCCGACCGGCGGATGATCCGCGACCGCATGGCACGCATCCGCCGCCAGCTCGAGGATGCGCGCCGCACGCGCCAGCTACAACGCGCTAAGCGCCAGCGCGCGCCGTGGCCGGTGATCGCGCTTGTCGGCTATACCAACGCCGGGAAATCGACCTTTTTCAACCGCTTGACCGGAAGTGACGTCATGGCGGAAGATATGCTGTTCGCAACCCTCGATCCGACGATGCGCGAGATCGGGTTGCCGGGGATCGACAAGGCGATCTTGTCCGACACCGTGGGTTTCGTCTCCGACCTGCCGACCCAGCTCGTCGCGGCGTTCCGCGCGACGCTCGAGGAAGTGACAACCGCCGACCTGATCGTCCACGTCCGCGACATCGTCCATCCCGACAGCGAGGCGCAATATGACGATGTCCGCGCGATCCTCGACTCGCTGGGCGTCAACGGTGCGCAGGACGGGGAAGGGGGCGGCGATGCGCCCGACGCCATTCCGCAAATCGAAATCTGGAACAAGATCGATACCGCCGATCCCGAACGCCGCGCGGCGATCGCGGAAATGGCGGCGCGGCGGCCCGACGTCGCGCTGATCTCGGCCGTCACCGGCGAAGGCGTCGACGCCGCGCGTATCCTCATGACGTCGCAATTGACCGCGCAGCACCAGACGCTGCGGATTTTCCTCGGCTTCGACCAAGGCGACGCGATGGCATGGCTGCACGCGCGCGGCGAGGTGCTGAGCGACGAAGTGCAGGGCAAGGGGCATTTGCTCACGGTCCGGCTCGACCCCGCCGACCGGGCACGTTTCGAGCGATTGTGGCCAGCCAGACCCGACTCTACGAGCGCTCCGACGCCTTGACGGCCTGCCAATGCGCTTCCTGCGCATCGAGCGACAGCCCGGCGAGGGTGCCGCCGGCGCGATCCTCCATGGCGGCAAAACGGCGCGCGAATTTGAGATTGGCATCGCGCAGCGCGCCTTCGGCATCGACGCCGAGCTTGCGCGCATAATTGACCACCGCGAACAGCAGGTCGCCAACCTCCTCGTGCCGCGCCGCATCGCTGTCCGCATCGGCGACCTCGGCCAGTTCCTCGGCAATCTTGTCGCGCGGACCCTGGATGTCGGGCCAGTCGAAGCCGACCCGCACGGCGCGCGCCTGTAGTTTCTGCGCGCGAAGCAGTGCCGGCAGCGACAGCGCAACGCCCGCCAGCGCGCCCTGCGGACCGTCGGCGGCGCGCTCCGCCGCCTTGATCTGCTCCCATTGCATCCGGACGTCATGGGCCTTGGTGTCGCCGAAGATGTGCGGATGGCGGCGCTCCATCTTGTCGCTGATCGCCGCCGCGACGTCGTCGAACGTGAAGAGCCCGTCGTCGGTCGCGATCTGGCTGTGAAAGACGACCTGGAGCAGCAGGTCACCAAGTTCGTCGCAGATCGCAGCGGGATTGCCGCCGGCGATCGCGTCGGCAACCTCATAGGCTTCCTCGATAGTATAGGGCGCGATCGTCGAGAAATCCTGCGCCAGATCCCATTCGCAACCGCCGTCGGGGTTACGCAATTGGCGCATGATGGCGAGCAGGCGATCGATGGGGGACAGGCTTGTCGTGTCGGCCATCCTATTATCCGATAATATATATTATGTTAAATTATTTTATATAAGCGGGAAAGCAAAGGCCTCCTCACGCCACGAGTTGATACGTCCGGATGACGATGAACACGAGCGCGAAGATCGCGAGCCAGGCCAGCCCCATCTTGAGCCAGTCGGCCAGTTTTAGCTGACGCGCGACGAGCGCACTGACAACGAGCGTCAGCGCCATCGCGAACCACAGCATGTCGGCGCCGGTTTCCATCGTCATAGCTGCACCTCCAGCCCGTCATAACCCGGCTCGACCCCCGTCGGCAACTCGGCCGCCAGATCGTCATAGTCCATCGTATTGTCCATGTGCGTGATGATCGCACGCGGGTTGCCGACTTTGGCGAGGCCTTCGAGCGACATTTGCAGGTGCGGATGCGTCGGATGCGGATAGCGCCGCAACGCGTCGATCACGAACAGATCGACGCCTTGGAAAAAGTCGACCATCTCATCGGTAAACTTCGAAAAATCCGTAGCATAGGCGATCTTGTGCGCACCGTCGCTGAAGATGAGCCCGGTCGCCTTGATCGGCCCATGCGGCATTTCGATCGCCGACACCTCGATTGGCCCGATCGATTGATGGTCCAACAATTCGACCGGATCGACCGACGCCGGATAGCCGGCATTGCCCGCAAAGGCATAGGTGAAGCGCCACTTCAATATGTCGAGCACATGGTCGCGCGCGTAAGCCGGCACCGCCGACCGCCGCAAATGCATGATCTGCCGCAGGTCGTCGAGCCCGTGGCAATGATCGGCATGCTCGTGCGTCCAGATGACCGCATCGACCTCGCCGACCTCCGCGTCGAGCAATTGCAGCCGCATGTCGGGGCTGGTGTCGACGAGCAGCCGGAAGCCGCCGAGCGAGATCAGGATCGAGGCGCGGCTCCGCAGGTTGCGCGGATTGTCGGGATCGCACTGCCCCCAGTCGTTGCCGATCCGCGGCACGCCAGAAGACGTCCCGCAGCCGAGGATCCGAAGCTTCATGGCGCGTCTGACGTCACGGCGCCGCCTTGTTGAAAAGCCTGTAGAAATTGGCGCTTGTCGTCGATGCCAGTTCGTCGCGATCATCACCGCGCAAATCGGCGAGATAGGTCAGCGTATCGGCGACGAACGCCGGTTCGCCGGTCTTGCCGCGGTGCGGCACGGGGGCGAGGAAGGGGGAGTCGGTTTCGATCAGCAGGCGGTCCTGCGGCAGCCATTTCGCGGTCGCCTGAAGGTCGGCGGCATTTTTGAAGGTCACGATTCCCGAGATCGAGATATAGAGGCCGAGATCGAGCGCCTTGCGCGCGAAATCGTCGCTGGCGGTGAAGCAATGGATGACGCCGGGGAAGACCGCCCTGCCCATTTCCTCGCCGAGCAGCGCCAGCGTATCGTCCTCGGCATCGCGCGTATGGACGATCACCGGCAAACCGCTCTGCTGCGAGGCGTGGATATGGCGGCGGAAACTGTCCTGCTGCCGCTGCCGGTCGCTCTTGTCGTAATAATAGTCGAGCCCGGTCTCGCCAATCCCGATCACGCGCGGATGCGCGGCGCGTTCAATGAGCTTGGCGGTATCTACATCGGGATGCTGGTCGGCGTCATGCGGATGGATGCCGACGCTCGCCCAGACATCGGGATTGGCTTCGGCCGCCGCGAGCACATCGTCCCATTCGCTTTCACGCGTCGCAATGTTGAGCATCGCGGTGACGCCCTTTTCACGCGCACGCGCCAGCACCTCGCCCTGCTGTTCGGCAAGCCCCTTGTAATTGAGGTGGCAGTGCGAATCGACGAGCATTACGCCTCCCCTTCCCCCTCATTCTCTTCGGCAGGCAGTTCGAGGCGCGGGAAGATCGGGACGGGCTGGCCTATGGTGAAGCCGCTGGCGGCGAGCTTCGCGAACCAGTCGGTTTCGGCCAGCGCGGCAAAATCGCGTGCGTCTTCGGCGATCCCCATCTGGTCGAGCAACTTGTCGGCGGCCGCCGGCACGACTGGACGGATCGCGATCGCGAGCGTCCGGACCGCCTTGAACAAAGTCATCAGCACCGCCCGCATCCGCTCGGGGTCGGTCTTGCGCAGCGCCCAAGGCGCCTGCGCGTCGACATATTGATTGCACGCGAACACCGCGCGTAGCCAATCCTCGATACCGACCGAAAAGGCCAGTTGCTCGAAGGCATGTGGCAGGCAATTGCGTGCCATTTCATTGACTTCGCCGAGCAGGTCGAGATCATCTTGCGCCTGCCCATAGCCAGAGGAAAGAGCGCCATCCAAATTCTTGAAAATCATCGACAAGCTGCGCTGCGCCAGATTGCCGAAACTGTTCGCGAGATCGGCATTGGCGGTGCGCACGATCGCCTCGGCCGAATAGGTGCCGTCCTGCCCGAAGCTGACTTCGCGGAGCAGATAATAGCGCAGCGGATCCACGCCGAACTGTTCGGCGAGCGCCATCGGGTCGACGACATTGCCCAGCGACTTCGACATCTTCTCGCCGCGGTTGAGCAGGAAGCCGTGGCCGAACACCTGTTTGGGCAGCGGCAGACCGGCGCTCATCAGGAAGGCCGGCCAGTAAACCGTATGAAAACGAACGATATCCTTGCCGATCATGTGGATATTCGCCGGCCAGAACTTGCCGAAATCGCTAGCGGGATCGGGATAGCCGAGCCCCGAGAGATAGGTGGTCAGCGCATCGACCCAGACATACATGACATGCCCCGGCGAGCCCGGCACCGGCACGCCCCAGTCGAAGCTGGTGCGCGAGACGCTGAGATCCTTGAGCCCGCCCTCGACGAAGCGCAGCACTTCGTTGCGGCGGCTTTCGGGACGGATGAAATCGGGCTGATCGTTGTACAGTGCGAGCAGCCTGTCCTGATAATTCGACAGGCGAAAGAACCAGCTCTCCTCGACCGTCCATTCGACCGGCGTGCCTTGCGGCGAGAGTTTGGTCTCCCCTTCCCCCTGCGTCAGTTCGCTCTCGTCGTAAAAGGCTTCGTCGCGGACCGAATACCAGCCTTCGTAGCGGTCGAGATAGAGGTCGCCATTGGCCTCCATCGCCTTCCAGATCGCCTGCGACGCGGCATGGTGCGCGGCATCGGAGGTACGCATGAAATTGTCATAGCTGATATTCAGCCTGGCATACATCTCACGGAAATATCCTGACATTTCATCGGCGAGGTCGATCGTCGCGCGGCCCTGGTCGCGCGCCGTCTGGAACATCTTCAGCCCATGCTCGTCGGTGCCGGTGATCAGCCGCACGTCGCGACCGCGGGCGCGCTGGAAGCGGGCCATGACATCGGTGGCGATCGCTTCATAAGCATGCCCGATATGCGGACGGCCGTTAGGGTAGCTGATCGCGGTGGTGATATAAAAGGGGTCTGACATGCCCGCGCCTTAGCGGGTGCGGAGCAGGAGGGGAAGTATCCCGACGATTATCGCGCCGCCGCGACTTTCGGCGCGAGTTCGGCAAGGCAATTGCCGATCTCGAACCCGACCATTGCGCCGTCGTAGGAACCGCGGATGGCATCGCGCACCGTCCGCTGGATGCGGTCCCATTGCGCCAGCACCGGCGCGATCTCCGCTACCGGGCGCTCGCGCGCCAGCCGCGCGAGCAGCCCGGGAACGATGTCGATCACCAGTTCGAGCCGGGCGCGGTTGCTGGTGCCAGAAACGTCGCGCGCCAGCGCTTCGCGCAGGCGGTTACCGGGGTCGCCGTTCGCCGCGATCGCCAGCAGCTTTTTCTCCATCGCTGCAACATCGCTGTCGATCAAGGCGATGGCCTTTCCGGGCACCCCGCCCGATGCGGCAACGATCGCACGCACCTCCGCCATTTCGAGCATCGGGCGCAATTCGTGCAGCCACGATGTCATGACGTCATGTGCAACCGGTTGAAAACGAAGCGTTCTGCACCGCGAACGGATCGTCGGCAGCAAGCGCCCGGGTGAGTGACTGATCAGCAGGAACAGCGTTTTGGCTGGCGGCTCCTCGAGCGTCTTGAGCAAGGCATTCGCGCCATCGGTCTCAAGGTCGTCGACCGCATCGACGATGATCACCCGCCACTCACCGAGCGACAGCGACAGGTGCAGACGGCGGATGATACCACGTACCTGGTCGATCGTGATATTGCGCGCGAGCTCCTTGCCCTTGTCCTTCGGTTGACGCGTCAGCGAAAGAATCTCCGGATGGTTGCCGGCGTCGACAAGGCGCGCTGCAGCGGCATCGCCGGGGTCGTTGAGCGATACCGGCACGCCATCGCCGCCGCTTCCGTGAGTGACGAGGAACCGCGCCACCCGCTCGGCAAAGGCACCCTTCCCCATCCCCTGCGGCCCCGCGAGCAGCCATGCATGGTGAAGCCGCCCAGCGGCCCATGCCTCGACGAAGGCGCTTTCGGCGTCCTGATGGCCGATCATGCCAGCCACTCCTGGAGATCGGCGAGGATCGCCGCGGTGACCGCATCGGCAGGAGCGTCGGCCTCGATCACCCGCCAGCGCCCGGGTTCGCTCGCCGCCATCTCGGCAAAGCGCGCAGCGAGGCGCGCCTGATAGTCGGCGGGCTTGCTGCCCATGCGGTCGGCGCCGTCCGCATCGCGCGCTGCCAGCCGCCGCGCAGTTTCATCGGCGCCGACGGTGAGCAGGAAGGTCCGGTCGGGAAGCAACCCCAGCGAGCCGAACCCATGGAGCGCCATGATGTCGGCGTCGGTGATCCCGCCGCCGCCGCCCTGATAGGCACGCGACGAATCGACGAAGCGATCGCACAGCACCCACGCGCCGCGTTCGATCGCGGGCCGGATTGTTCGCGCGACATGGTCGGCGCGCGCCGCGGCGAAAAGCAGCGCTTCGCTCCGCGCGTCCCAGCGGTCGTCGCTGCCTTCCATCAACAGCGCGCGGATCGCCTCGGCGCCCGTGCTGCCCCCGGGTTCGCGCGTCTCGACGCTTTCGATGCCGCGTTCGGCCAGCGCCGCGGCGAGCGCGCGGATCTGCGTCGATTTCCCGACCCCCTCCCCGCCTTCGAGGGTGATGAAACGCCCGCTCACCAGCCCGTCAGCCGGTAAAAGCCGGTGCGCGCCCGCGCCCACCAGCCGCCTTCGCCGACGTCGGCCGCGGCAAGCAGCGGCGTCGTCTGCGGCGGCAACCCGTCCGGGGTAACGACCAGATCGGCGATTGGCGTCCCGCGCACGACGGGCGCGGCGAGCGGCGAGCGGGTGCGCATCACCGCGCGATAACCGCCCGAATAGCCTTTCGGCACCGTCATCCGAACCGCCATGCCGGTTTCGGTCGCGACGACCGGCTTGGCGCCCTTGCCGACATCGATGCGGCCGACGCTGGCACCCGCAGGAACCAGCTCGCGGCCCTCCCATTGATCGAAACCCCAGCTCATCAGCCGTTCGGCCTCGTCGCGCCGCGCTTTCTCGCTGCTCATCCCGGCAACAACCATGATCAACCGCCGCCCGCCGCGCTTCGCCGAGCCGAGGAAGCAATAACCGGCTTCGGCGGTGTGCCCGGTCTTGAGCCCGTCGGCGCCCGCGAAACGGCCAAGGATCGGATTGCGATTCGGCTGGACGATCGGTTTGCCGTCGGGCGATGTGCCGTGCTGGAGCCGCGGCAGCGAAAAATAACGCGCATAGCCTTCGGGATGATCGCGGATCAGCCGGTCGGCAAGCGTGATCAGATCAGCGGCGCTCACCTTGGTCACCCCGCCGTCGGGCCAGCCGTTCGGCGTCCCGAACTTGCTCGACGACATACCAATATTGGCCGCTATGGCATTCATTCGTTTGACGAATGCTTCCTCGCTGCCGTCGATGCCGACGGCCAGCACCGCGGCGGCATCATTGCCCGAAACGGTGATCAGCCCCTTGAGCAGTTCGTCGACCGACACCTTCTCGCGCGGGCGCAGAAACATCGTCGAGCCGCCGGTGCTGCCGTTCCACTTTTTCCACGTCGCTTCGTCGACGGTGAACGGCTTGTCGCGCGATAATTCGCCCTTGCGGATCAGGTCGAGCACGACATAGGCGGTCATCACCTTCGCCATCGACGCGGGGGCAAAGCGCTTGTCGGCGCCGCGCGAGAAGAGGATCGCCCCCGAATCGAGATCCTTGAGCATCACGATCGGCGCCTGCGTGACATAGAGCGGGCGGCTGACCGGTGCTGGCGGCGCCTTGCCCCCTGCCGAGGCAGCTGGCAACGCCGCGGCAACCGCCAGCGCGGCAAGCGCCGCAGCACCGCCCCTGATGATGATCGCCCGTCGCATCCGCCGGCGGGTCACCGGTCGCGAACGACCACTGCGTCGCGGAAACCCTTTGCCTTTGCCTTGCCGAGCGCCGCCTGCGCCTCGGCGTCGCTGGCGAACGGTCCCATACGGACCCGCCAGAGATTGCCCGCCTTGACGACGCTGCCGCCGACCGACTTCGCGGCGGCATTGGCGCGGCTCTGGCTGCTGAACGCCGCCACCTGCACGGCGTGGCTACCGCTCGCGGCGGACGGCGCCGGCGCAGGCTTGGCGACGGGTGTGGCCGGTTTGGCGGCAGGCTTTGCCGCCGGCTTTTTCGCGCCGGGGCCTTCGACGATGAAACGGTCGCCGCCGGCGGGCTGCGCCGGCGCCGGAGCGGTCGGCGTCGATGGCGTCGCCGCCGCGACATTGGCGGAAACGCCCGCCGGCACTGGAATGCCCTTGAGCTTGCTACGCAGGATCATCAGCAGCGAGTCGGGGGTAGCGATCCGGTCAGGAACTGCACCCCCCGCGCGCAACTGCGCCCTTTCGGCCGCCGGCGGATTGGTGCGCCGGACGCGGACGGCGGCGACGCCGCCGGTCAGGCCAAGCTGTTCCGCCGCGCCGCGCGACAGGTCGATCAGCCGGTCGTTCACCATCGGGCCGCGATCGTTGACGCGCACAAGGATGGTGCGTCCGGTATCGAGCGCGGTGACCTCGACATAGCTCGGCAGCGGCAGTGTCTTGTGCGCGGCGGTGATCGCGGCGGGATCGAACGCTTCGCCATTGGCTGTCGGGCGCCCGGCCAGTTCCTCGCCATACCAGCCCGCATAGCCGACATCGTCATAATCGGCGATATCGGCGGGCGTATAGGTCGTGCCGCCGATCGTGAAGGGTTCGCCAAGCTTGGCCGGTCCATCGACGCCGGCCGTCGCAGGCGCCGGCCCCGCTATGGGCCTGCTATCGCCCTTGCCGCCCCCCAAATTGCCGCATCCGCTGAGCAGCAACGCCGCTCCTGCCATCAGGCCCCCGCCCCTAACGATCGATTTCATCCGCCAGCAACCCCACAGAAAGCGCGTAAAAGTTGGAACAATTATAGTCGAGTATCGCACGATAATTGCCGGTCAGCAAATAGGCGGTGTTGCCGGGACCATCGGGTTCGAGCAACGTCGCCTGCACCTGCCCGTCGGGCCAGCGGCCGTTCAGCGGCTGGAAGCCGTCGGCGCGCCATTCGGCCATGCTCCGCCAGCGGCTGTAACGCGCGAAAACCCGCGGGCAGCGGGTCGGCTGCAGCCGTGTCGCAAAACGATTGCGGTCGAAACCGGCGGGCACACGCACCGCGACACCCCACGGCTGCCCGGCGCGCCAGCCGGCGCGGCGCAGATAGGCACCGATCGATTCGATCGCATCGGCCTCGCTCGACCAGATACGCGCGACACCGTCGCCGTCGCCGTCTTCGGCGACCGCCAGATAGACCGACGGCAGGAATTGCGGATAACCGAATGCGCCCGCCCAGCTTCCTTTCAGCACGCTGCGCGGCACGCCCTTTTCGACCATTTCCAGCGTCGCGAGAAATTCGGGTTCGAACAGGCTGCGGCGGCGGCCTTCATAGGCCAATGTCGCCAGTGCCTCGGGCAAGTCGAAATTGCCCGTCACCTTGCCGTATGCGGTCTCATGCCCGAAAATCGCGATCATGATGCTCGTCGGCACGCCGGTGCGCTGTTCGATCCGCGACAGCATCGGCAGCAGCCGGTCGTGAACCGCGCGCCCGCCACCGATCCGCGCCGCATCGACATGCTTCGCCTTATAGGGCGCAAAGGCCGGGATCGGCGTGTTGGGATTCGGCGGTGCGCCAAGGTTGTCGCGATCGAGCGCCACGACACGGGGGTTATAGACCAGCCCCGCGGTCACCCGGTCGAAGGTCGCGCGCGACACCCCGCGCTGCTGCGCCTTCGGCCACAGCGACTGGACATAGGTGGTAAAGCCGGCATCGCTCCCCTGTGCGTGGAGCGGCGCCGATGCGGTGAGCACCCAGGCCGACAGCATCGTGGCTGCCAGCTTGAAAACACGTCCGATTCTGAAACTGCTAGCGTGCATGACGTCCCCACCCATAGGCAATGTCTTGCACAGATGCGAGCGCCTTGACCACCCCGCGGCAAGACGGGCCGAGTCATTCGCGCGCCGGACCGATAACCCGGTTCGCTTGCCGCGTGCTCGAACGGTTCCGGCCCTTTCGGCGTGCGGATCGAGGTTATAAGAAGCGTCGGCGTCATTCGAATTGCCGCTCGCCGGAACAGCGAGACGCGGTACCGAAGATTGCCGGAGAGGAACGGGAATTGCAGACAGCCGATTTTCTGATCGTGGGCGGCGGCATCGCTGGCGTATCGGCAGCCGCGCGGCTTGCCCCGCATGGACGGACCGTGCTGCTCGAAGCAGAGAGTGGCTTCGGCTATCATTCGAGCGGCCGCAGCGCGACCTATTATCATTTCGGCATCGGCAAATCGGTGGTGCGCGGCATGACAGCATTCAGCCGCGCGCATTTCGAAACACCCAGCGCAAATGGCACCGCGCTGTCGCGCCCCTCCGCCGCGCTGTTCATCGCGCCGCCGGAGATGCTCGCGGGGCTCGACGCGCTTGAGGCAGAAATGCGGCCCTATAGCGACCGGCTCGAACGGCTCGACGCCGACGCCGCGCGCGACGTCGTGCCGGTACTCCGCTGCGGCGGCGACGGGATCGTCGCCGCGGTGCTCGACCGCACTGCTCGCCGCCTCGACAGCGAAATGCTGCAGCAGGATTATCGCGCGGCGATCAAGCGAGCGGGCGGCCAGTCGATCTCGGGTGCCCGCGTCGTCGCGGTCGCGCGTGAAGGAACGAACTGGGTCGCGACCACAGCGGCCGGCGATCGCTTCTCGGCACCGACCCTCGTCAACGCGGCGGGCGCCTGGTGCGACGAGATCGCGCGCCTCGCGGGCGTCGCCCCGCTCGGCCTCCAGCCGCTGCGCCGGACGATCATTGGCTTCGATGCCCCGCCGGATCAGCAGATCGGCGACTGGCCCTTCACCAAGACCGCGGTCGACGATTTCTACATGCTGCCCGAATCGGGTCGCCTGCTCGCCTGTCCCGTCGACGAAGTGCCGAGCGAGCCGACCGACGCCCAGCCGGAGGAATATGACATCGCCCTCGCCGCAGCGAAGGTCGAACATTATACTTCGCTTGCGGTCCGGCGGATCAGTCATAGCTGGGCGGGGCTGCGCACCTTCACGCATGACCGCATTCCGGTCGCCGGCTTCGCGCCCGATGCAGAGGGATTTTTCTGGCTGGCCGGTCAGGGCGGATATGGTCTGCAGACCGCCCCCGCGATGGCCGCCGCAGCGGAGGCGCTGATCACCGGCGGCAACTGGCCCGCCGGCTTGACGGATTGGGGCGTCGATCGGGCCGATCTTGCGGTCGAACGGCTCCAGATCGCAGGACATTAGATCGACCATCCGGGCGCCGGGAAGCAGTCAACGAACAGCGAGCGCCCCACGCGGCGCCTCACGAGCGGCGGCAATATTTATCGACTGCCAGGCGAAATAGCACTCTCGACAATCCGGCAGGCAGCAGAGTATCGGCCATATTTCACCGCCGGGGAGCAAGTCGCTGCCAAGGAGGTGTCCCGGCAGGTGCCCCACGCCACAATGGTTTCGCGGGCCGCAGCTTGGAATGAAGGGCGGTATCCGCCGTGCGGACAGGTGGCCGAGTGGTTTAAGGCAGCGGTCTTGAAAACCGCCGTGGGTGCAAGCTCACCGTGGGTTCGAATCCCACCCTGTCCGCCACGCGCTTTCAGCTCGCATCATGAAAGATCACCCCCAGCGTATGCCGCTCCCCGTCGCGGACTTCGCTGACGCCATGGCGTAGCTTGACGTGATAATATCCGCGCGTTCCCGCGCGCAGCGCCTCGTTGACTGCGAAGATTACCGCATCGCCCTGCTGCAACGGCACAACATGCGCGCGCGACTGCATGCGTGGGCGTTGTTCGGTCAGGACGAATTCGCCGCCATCGAACTCGGTCCCGGGCTGCGACAGGAGGACCGCGATCTGGAACGGGAAATGCACCGCGCCATACAGATCCTGATGCAGGCAGTTGTAATCGCCCGCGACATAGCGGAGCAGCAGCGGGGTCGGCCGTCGCTGCCCGGCCGCCTGGCAGATATCGATAAAGGCGGCGTGCTCCTCGGGAAAATGCGGCCCCTGACCCAGCGCTTCCGCCCAGCGGTTCGCGATCCCCGCCAGCGGCGGATAAAGCGCGGCGCGGATCGCCCCGACGATATCGGGCAGCGGGTAGCGATAATAGCGATAGGCGCCACGTCCGAAGCCGTGCCGCTGCATGACCACCGTGCTGCGATAGAGGTCGTCCCTGTCATAGGCGCTGCGCAGGGCGGTGCAGCTTTCGGGCGTCAGCAGGCGCGGCACGATATGCCAGCCCTTCTCGCCAAGGTCGCTTGCCAGCGCCTCCACGTCCAGCGCCGCGGCGCGACCCTCGATGCTTTGCTTGTCCGTCATCGTCATAGTCATCGGCAAATCCACGCCTTCCTGCGAGTTTCGCGCCAGTCTTTGCCTGCGAATGGCGTCAGGACACCCCGTTTCTTGCGCCCGAACACCGGCGTCGATGCGCCGCCAAAGATTTTTCCAAGGCTAGGGCGAACCGCCTCCGTCTTGTGATTGTCCCGGGAGGACATCCCGATCGCGATCACAAGAGGAACCCAATGCGCAAGATCCTGCTAGCGTCCACCTGCCTGGCGGCGGTGTCGGCCACCCCCGCCCTCGCCGAAACCACCATCACCACCGCGACCACCGCACCCGTCCGCACCTCGACGGTCAAGTCGGGCACGCCCGACGATGTGAAGATTACCTCGGCCGGATCGGTGAAGCCGACCAGCGGCACCGCGGTGACGATCGACAGCAATCACAAGGTGGTCAACGAAGGCACGATCCAGATCACCAATTCCGACAATGCGCGGGGCATCTTCGCCAACGCCGGCACCGTCGGTTCGATCACCAATAGCGCGTCGGGCAAGATCATCATCGACGAAAGTTATGCGCCGACCGACATCGACAAGGACGGCGACATCGACGGCCCCTTTGCGGTCGGCAGCAATCGCGTTGGCATCGCGACCGGCGGCGCCTTCACCGGCAATATCGTCAATTCGGGCACGATCACGATCGAGGGTAATGACTCGGCGGGCATCCGCCTCGGCGGCCCGCTGACCGGCAATTTCACCAACGACGGCACCATCTCGGTCCTCGGCGACCGTGCGCTCGGCGTCGGACTTCAGGACGTCACCGGCAACGTCCGCCTCGCCGGCTCGATCAGCGCGCAGGGCGTCGACGCCGTCGCAGCACGGCTTTCCGGTAACATCACCGGTGCGCTCGTCGTCCAGGGCACCGTCGTCGCGACCGGCTATCGCACCACGACCGCACCTGCCGACCCGTCGAAGCTCGACGCCGACGACCTTCTGATCGGCGGCCCGGCGCTGTCGATCGAAGGCGATGTGACGGGCGGCATCGTCCTCGCCGTGCCGCCGAAGGACAATAACAAGGACGACAAGGACGAGGACAAGGACGGCATCGAGGACGCCAAGGAAGGCTCCGCTGCGGTCAGCTCGTTCGGCTCAGCGCCGGCGCTGCGCATCGGCGCCGCGAACCGTGACGTCACGATCGGCGCCGTCAATGGCACCGGCACCGGTTTCGGCCTGATCATAGACGGTTCGGTGCAAGGCAACGGCCTCTATGCCGGCACCGCAGGCAATGCGATCCAGATCGGCGGCATGGGCGGCAACGTCACCATCGCCGGCGGCATCGCCATCGGCGGCACCGTCACGGCGAATTCAAAAGATGTCGCGGCAACCGGAATCCGCATGGGCGCCGGTTCGGCCACCCCCGAAATTCGCGTCGCGGGCAAGGTCGAGGCGACGAGCGGTGGTAACAGCGCCAATGCGGTCGCGACCGGCATCCTCGTCGAAGCGGGCAGCGATGTCGCCTTGATCCGCAACAGCGGCACGATCACGGCGAAGACCGGCGGCGACAACGGCACCGCGCGCGCCATCGTCGACCTGTCGGGCAACGTCGATACGGTCGAGAACAGCGGTGCAATCAGTGCCAGCGGAGCGGCGGCGGCCTCCGGGCGCAACATCGCGATCGACCTGTCGGCGAATGCCGGCGGCGCGACGGTCAAGCAGACCGCGGTCGCATCGGGGGTCACCGCGCCGAGCATCGTCGGCGACGTGCGCTTCGGCGGCGGCAACGATGTGTTCGACATCGCCGATGGCTCGGTCAAGGGCGACACCTTCTTCGGTGCGGGCACCAACCGCCTCGCGCTGTCTGGCGACGCGACCTATGACGGCACCGCCCGCTTCGGCAGCGGCGCCGACGCCATGACGCTCGCCGGGACCTCGAAGTTCAGCGGCACCGCCGATTTCGGCGGCGGTGCCGACACGCTTAACATCGGCGGCACGTCGGTCTTCTCGGGCCGTCTGCAAAATTCGGGCGGACTGGCGGTCAGCGTCAGTGGCGGCACCTTCGACGTTGTCGGCGCCGCAACCATCTCGTCGCTGTCGATCACCGACAAGGGTGTGCTGGGCGTGACGCTCGACACCGGCAACACGGGCACGGCGTTGCAGGTCACCGGCAACGCCAGCTTCGGCACCGAATCGACGCTGGCGCTCAAACTGTCGAGCATCGAGAATGCCGAGGGCGAGCATATCGTCCTGACCGCAGGCTCGCTGACCGGCGCCAGCAACCTCACGACGTCGCAGACGTTGCTGCCCTTCCTCTACAAGGGCACGCTGACCTCGAACGCGACGCAGCTCATCGTCGATGTGTCGCGCAAGAGCACGACCGAACTCGGCCTCAACCGCTCCGAAGCGAGCGCGTTCAATGCGGTGATCGACGCACTCGGCGGCGACGAGGACATCGAGGATGTGTTCCTCGACATCGTCGACGGCGGCCAGTTCCGCAATCAGTTGCAGCAGATGCTCCCCGAACATGAAGGCGGCGTCTTCGAAACCGTCACCTCGGGCTCGCGCGCACTGTCGCGCTACCTGCAGGACCCGAACGCACCGTTCCAGGACGAAGGCAAATGGGGATACTGGGTCAACCAGGCCGTCTGGGGCACCTCGAAGAGCCTCGGCGACACCTCAAGCTACGATGTCAGCGGCTGGGGCATTTCGATGGGTGCGGAGATCGAGAGCGATGTCGGTAACTTCGGCGCGTCGATCGCTTACCTCAAGGGCAAGGACGGCAACGGCAGCAACGACAATGAAGTCAGCACCAGCCAGTTCGAAGGCGCGCTACACTGGCGCCTGCGCTCGGACCGCCTGATGGCGAATGCCCGCATTTCGGGGGCGCCGATCAAGATGAAGGGCACGCGCATCTTCCGCGCCGAAGCCGGGGCCGAGGACATCGAAAAGACGATCCGCGGCAAATGGGACGGCACGCTTTGGTCCGCCTCGGGTTCGGTTGCCTATGATGCGGTCACGAACGGCGGCTTCTCGATCCGGCCGGTTGTCGCGGTGGATTATTACAAGCTGACCGAGAAGGGCTATCAGGAAACCGGCGGCGGCGACTCGCTCGACCTTAAGGTCCTCGGCCGCGACAGCGACGAACTGGCAGTGTCCGGCACCGTCGCGGTCGGCTTCGATTTCGGCGGCCGCGACGAATATGACGGCTGGACGCGCTTCGAAATCGAGGGCGGCCGCCGCCAGATCGTCGGGGGCTCGCTCGGCGCGACCACCGCCTCGTTCAAGGACGGCACCCCCTTCACTCTCGTTCCCGACGACCGCACCAGCGGCTGGGTCGGCCGCCTGCGCGGCATCGCCGGCAACTCGGCGTTCCAGGTCGGGGGCGAGTTCTCCGCGGAAGAGCAGCAGAGCCATATGGGCTGGTCTGTCCGCGCCAGCTTGCGGGTCGGTCTCTAACAGCCCCCCGGGGCCGACCTTGCCGCAAGGGGGAAGCACCCTCCCACTCTCGCTTCCCCCTTGCTACGGCATCAGCAGAATGAAGAAATCAATGTTCGCATATGCCGCCTCCTGTCCTGCCAGCCTCCCGCAGCCCGCGGGCGTCGCCCTGCGCGCGCCGCGGTTGCACGGCTGGGCGATGGCGCTATATGACGGGATCATCAGGGGGCCGGACGGCGCGCGTGCGGGCCGCGCCGAACAGCGACAGACGGCATTCCAGACAAAGCGATCGATGACAGAGGCGACTGAACGAACCGACGCCGGACAAGGCATCGAAGGCGTATTGCTCGCCAACCGGGACCGGATCGTCCGTTTCCTGATGGTTCGCGGCGCCGGCGATGCCGCGGAAGACCTGTTCCAGGATCTGTGGATGCGCCTGACCGACCGCAGTACCGGACCGATTTCCGACCCGCTCTCCTATGTGATGCGCGCCGCGAACAATCTGATGCTCGACCGCTATCGCTCGGCACAGCGCAGCGAACTTCGCGACAAGGCATGGGGTGAAAGCGCCGCCCTGCCGAAACCCTCGGCCGAAACGCTGCTCATCTCGCGCGAACAGCTTCTCCTCGTTGACCGGGCGATCGATGGGACCGGTGAACGCCCGGCCGCTATTTTCCGCCGTTTCCGGATCGACGGGATCAGCCAGCGCGACATCGCCGGCGAAATGGGCGTCAGCCTGAGCACCGTCGAAGCCGATTTGCGCAAGGTCTATGCCATGCTGGCCGATCTCCGGAGGCAATTCGATGCCGGCTGACCCCCGCACCCTCGCCGAAACGCGCGCCATCGACTGGCTGATCCGCCAGCGCGATCCCGGCTTTGCCGATTGGGACGGTTTTGCCGACTGGCTCGCCGAAGACCCCGGTCATTCGGCGGTGTATGACGCGATGGCCAGTCTCGACCTCGACCTCGACGCCCTGCCGAAAGGCGCGCCCGAGCCGGCCAAGCCGGCGGTCGTCATCATCCCGCACGACGCCCCGCGCCGCCCGTCGCGCCGCGCCTGGTTCGGCGGTGCGATCGCAGCAGCACTCGTCGGCGCCGTCAGCCTGTCGAGCCTCGGCCTGTTCGGCGACGCAAACCGGATCGAAACCGCGGCGGGCGAGCATCGCACAATCGCTCTCGCCGACGGCTCACGGATCGAGATCAACGGCGGTTCGGTGGTCGAACTCGACAAGGATCGCCCGCGCTTTGCCCGGCTCGCGTCGGGTGAGGCGATGTTCCATGTCGTCCACCGCGACGGCGACCCGTTTGTCGTCGAGGCGGGCGCGTCGAGGATCGTCGACCTTGGTACGGCCTTCAACGTCGTGCGGCGAAATCGCGCCACCTCGGTCGCGGTTTCCGAAGGGATCGTCGTTTACAATCCGGGCAAGGACAATGTCCGCATGAACGCGGGCAAGGCGATCGAAGCGCACGACGACGACAAGGCGCCGCCTGCGGTTCGCGATGTCGATGTCGGCAGCGTCGGCGGCTGGCGCACCGGCCTGCTCGTCTACAACGGCACGCCGCTCACCATCGTCGCCGAAGATCTGAAACGTACCGCCGGTCTCGACATTTCGGTGGTGCCCGAGGCGGCCGACGTGTCGTTCCGCGGCGCCCTGATCGTCGACAAAAATCGCGCCCGTACCGTCGCCGACCTCGCCGCGCTGTCGGGAACGAAGGCGGCACGGCAGGGCGACGGCTGGACCTTGACCCGCTGACGATGACGCGCGCCCTGCCCCTTCTGGTTGCAGCCGCACTGGCGAGCGTCCCGGCGCAGGCGCGTGCGGCCGAGGAGCGCGCATTCGATGTGCCGAGCGGCAGTCTTTCGGGCTCGCTACCGATCCTCAGCCGGCAGGCTGGGGTCAGCATCAGCGTCGCCGATGCAAAGCTCTGGCAATCCACGGTCAAACCCGTGCGCGGGCGGATGAGCGTCGAAAAGGCGATCAAGCGGATGCTCGCCGGTTCGGACGCGCGCATCGTCCGGGTCAGCGCGACAAGCTGGCGGATCGAGCGCCGTTCCCCACCGCCGAAGGTCGCCCGCCGCGCCACGTCGCCGCCGCGTGCTCCGCCGCCGCCGAGGGCGCGGGAGCCCGACAATCTCGTCGCCGGGCCCGACGACGAGATCATCGTCACCGCCTCGAAAACCGATATTCCCTACGCAAATTATGCGGGCGTCGCCACCGTTCTCGATGGCGACGATTTGGCGTTCGGCGGCGAGCGCGGAATGGATTCGATCCTGTCGCGCATGGCCACCGTATCTTCGACCCATCTCGGTTCGGGGCGCAACAAGCTGTTTATCCGCGGCATCGCCGATTCGAGCTTCACCGGCCCGACGCAGGCGACGGTCGGCCAGTATCTCGGCGATATCCGCCTCAGCTATAATGCGCCCGATCCCGACCTTCGCCTCTACGACATCCAGAACGTCGAAATCCTCGAAGGACCGCAGGGGACGCTCTACGGCGCGGGCTCGCTCGGCGGCATTATCCGCGTCGTGCCTACCCCGCCCGATCCCGACCGCCAAACGGTGCAGGCGATCGCCGGCGTCTCGCTGACCCAGCACGGCGACCCCGGCGGTGACCTTGGCGCCATCGCCAACGTGCCCTTGGGCGACAACGGGCATGCGGTGCGCCTCGTCGGCTATATGCTCAGCGACGGCGGCTATATCGACAATCCGCTGCGCGGCCAGAACGACGTCAATCGCGTCAATGTCTATGGCGGACGTGGCACGCTGCGGCTCGATCTCGGCGACGACTGGACCGTCGACCTCGGCGGCGTCTATCAATCGATCATCTCCGAAGATGCGCAATATGCCGATCGCGACGCGCCGCCGCTGATCCGCAACTCGATGGTCGAGCAGAATGCCAAGGCGCGCTACGGACTCGGCACCCTGGTCGTGATGAAGGACTGGGACGGGCTGCATTTCCGCTCGTCGAACGCCTACGTCAATCACCGCCTGTTCGAACGCTTCGACGCAACCGCCCCGGACAATCCGCCGCGCATTCTCGACCAGCATAACGACACCCGCATGTTCGTCAGCGAAACGCGCCTGTCGCGCCCCTTTCACAATGGCTTCGGCTGGGTCGTCGGCGCCAGCTTCCTCGACAACCGCACCCGCCAGAACCGCGAGGTCGGCGATGCGTTCACCCTCACGCCGCTGACCGGCGTTACCAACCGCATCACCGAATTCACGGGCTATGCCGAGGCGACGGTCGAGGTCGTGCCACACGTCATCGCCTCGGGGGGCCTGCGGCTTTCCCACGCAAGGCTCGGCGGCAGCGGCGAGGATGTGCCGTTCGATATCGCCTATGCGGGGCGCGAAGTTACTGCCCACCGGAACGAAACCGACCTCCTGCCATCGGCGTCGTTGCTCGCATCGCCATTTGCCAACGTCACCCTCTACGTCCGTTATCAGGAAGGTTTCCGTCCCGGCGGGCTGGCGGTCGACAGCCAGTTCGTCCGCCGCTTTCGCAACGATCAGGTACGGACGTGGGAAGCGGGCGTACGCTTCGGCGAAAAGGGGCGGACGCCCTTCGACGCCAGCATCGCGGTCTCGCGCAGCCGCTGGCGCGATATCCAGGCCGATTTCATCGACGCCAACGGCTTCCCCACCACCGCGAATATCGGCGACGGGCGGATCACCAGCATCACCGGAGCATTGGCGGTGCGGCCAACGCCCGCGCTGTCGTTCGAGCTGGGCGCCGTTTATAACCACAGCCGCGTCTCCGAACTGTTCGACGCCGAACTGCGCGCCATTGCGATGCGCGCGGCTGCCATGGATGGGCAGGTCGGCGTGACGATCCCGCAGGCGACGCTGCTCGCCCGGCTGGGGCAGATCCCGAACGTCGCCCGCTACGCCGTGCGCGGCTCGTTCAACTATGCCGCGCCAATGGGCGACGAGGACTTCCGGCTGAACGGCTGGGCCAATTATGTCGGCCCGTCGCGGCTCGGCATCGGGCCGATCCTCGGCGAGGGTCAGGGCAAATATCTCGACACCGGCCTCGCCGCGCGGATCGGCGACGATCGGCGGGGATTGTCGCTGACCCTGACCAACCTGTTCGACGCCCGCGGCAACCGTTTCGCGCTCGGCACCCCCTTCGTCGAAGGCAGCGCCGGCTTCCTCACCCCGTTGCGCCCGCGCACGCTGCGGCTGGCGATCGATATCGCTTATTGATGTCGGCTATGGGGTGGGAAGCGGACGTTTGAGGGTACGCCTATATTCCCCTCCCGCTTGCGGGAGGGGTAGCGAGGCTTGCCAGCTTGCTGGCTAGCCGCAGCGGGGAGGGCGTGTTGCGCCGTTACAGACCTCCCCCGACCCCTCCCGCAAGCGGGAGGGGAGAAGGTCCGCTTCCGGCCGTTTTTGGACGATCCTCCCTGTACCGCAGGTATGGGGAGGTGGCAGCGCGAAGCGCTGACGGAGGGGCAAATGGCGCTAAGGTCGTCGCCCCTCCACCACCGCTGCGCGGCGGTCCCCCTACCCACGGCTGCGCCGCAGGGAGGATATTGACGGCCGCTACCAGCCGCCACCGCCGCCCCAATCAGTCCGCCAGCACGATCCGTTCGTACCGCCCCAGATGATGATCGGCGCTGCCGAACTGGCCTTCGATCATCGTCGCGCGCTTGAAATAATGGCCGATCGCCAATTCCTGCGTGATGCCGATGCCGCCGTGCGTCTGGATCGCATTCTGGCCGACGAAATTCGCGCCGCGCGCGACCTTCGCCTTGCACGCCGACACCGCCGCCATGCGCTCGTTCGCGGGCAGGTCCAGCTTCAGCGTCCCCATGATCGTCATCGAGCGCGCCTGTTCGACTTCCATGAACATATCGACCATGCGGTGCTGAAGGACCTGGAACTTCGCGATCGGCACGCCGAACTGCTTGCGCTGCTGCGTATATTCCAATGTGCCTTCGTGCAGTTTCTGCATCACGCCGGTCGCCTCGGCACATACCGCGACGGTCGCCTCGTCGACGATCCGTTCGACCAGGGGCAGACCGGCTCCCTCGGCGCCGAGCAGCGCATCGCCGGGGATCGCGACATTCTCGAAATAGATTTCCGACGCGCGGCTGCCGTCGACGGTCGGATAGTCGCGGCGCACGATGCCCGGCAGCTTCGCGTCGATCAGGAACAGCGACACGCCGTCCCGGTCGCGCTGGCCGCCGCCGGTGCGTGCGGTGACGAGCAGGTGGCTCGCCCACGGCGCGGCGTAGACGACGCTCTTGTGGCCGCTCAGCACATAGCCCGCGCCGTCCTTCTTCGCCGCCGTCTTGAGGTTGGCAAGGTCGTAGCGTCCCTGCGGCTCGGCATAAGCGAAAGAAACAATCGCATTGCCGGCGATAATCTCCGGGATCATGGCGTCGGCCTGCGCGCCGCCAACGGCCTTCAGCGCGCCGCCGGCGATGACCACGGTGGGCAGATAGGGTTCGATGCCCAGCACCTTGCCCAGTTCCTCCATCACGATCGCATTTTCGAGCGCACCGCCACCCAGTCCGCCATGTTCCTCGGCAAAGGCGGCGCCAAGCATGCCGAGTTCCTGCGCCAGCGCAGTCCAGATCGCCGGGTCGCGCCCGCTGTCGCTCGCGATGAACTTCTGACGCGTCTCGAAATCATAGGTGTCGGCAAGAAAACGCGACAGCGTATCGCGGATCATGTCCTGCGTTTCGGTGTAGGTGAAATCCATTGTCGTTATCTCTTTCTATGTTCCCCGGCGAAAGCCGGGGCCCATTGCCGCAAACGGCCCTCAAGGCCGATGGAGACCCCGGATCAAGTCCGGGGTGGTTTCGGGATCACAATCCCAAAACCATCTTCGCGATGATGTTGCGCTGGATTTCGTTCGACCCGCCATAGATCGTCGTCTTGCGCATGTTGAAATAGGTCGGCGCGGCGCGATGGGCATAATCGGGCCCGATCGGATGCTCGTTGTCGCTTTCCCCGAACCCACGGAAATAGGGCGCACCATAATGGCCGACGGCTTCCAGCGTCAGTTCGGTCAGCCGCTGCTGGATTTCAGACCCCTTGATCTTGAGCAGACTCGACTCCGGCCCCGGGCCCCTGCCCGCGTTCGGGCCGGCAAGACTGCGCAGCTCGGTAAATTCGAGCGCGGTCAGGTCGATCTCGAGTTCGGCCAGCTTGCGCTTGAAGAAGGCGTTGGCGATCAGCGGCTCATCGCCGTCGAGCTCGGTGCGCGCGATCGCCTTCACCTTCTCGATCCCGCGCTTCGACGCCGCGACGCCGGCGATGCCGGTGCGTTCGTGCGCGAGCAGGAATTTGGCGCAGGTCCAGCCCTTATTCTCTTCATAGACCCGCTGCGATTGCGGCACGCGGACATCCTCGAGCCACACTTCGTTGACCTCATGCTCGCCGCCCAGCGTGATGATCGGGCGCACGGTGATGCCGGGCGATTTCATGTCGATCAAAAGGAAGCTGATCCCTTCCTGCTGCTTCGCTTCCTTGTCGGTGCGGACGAGGAAAAAGCCCCAGTCGGCATGCTGCGCCAGCGTCGTCCACGTCTTCTGCCCGTTGACGATATAATCGTCGCCGTCCTTGACCGCCGCGGTGCGCAGGCTGGCGAGATCGGACCCCGATCCGGGCTCCGAATAGCCCTGGCACCACCAATCCTCGCCCGACAGGATGCGCGGCAGGAAATGCGCCTTCTGTTCGGGAGTGCCGAAGGTATAGATCACCGGGCCGACCATCGCGAGGCCGAAGGGCATCAGGCGGATACAGTCGGCGCGCGCGGTTTCCTCCGACCAGATGAAGCGCTGCGTCGGGGTCCAGCCAGTGCCGCCATATTCGACCGGCCATGCCGGGGCGATCCAGCCCTTCTTGTACAGGATCTTGTGCCAGGCGAGGAAATCCTCCTTGGACATCTCCTCGCCTTCGTCCTGCTTGTCGCGCAGCTCGGCGGGGTAGTTTTCGGCGATGAACTCGCGCACTTCCTTCTGGAATGCGAGGTCTTCGGGGCTGAACTCCATGTCCATGACGATTCTCCCTTGGGCAATACCGCCCTTATATTATCGGTTCACGCTTACGTAAAGGTAAGTTGTCTTTCGCAACGCGATGCGTGACACCTTCAACAACTTCCGCCGCATGTCCAGCGATCGCATGCAGTTTCGCCCCGCCACCTCGGAGGTAGCAGGGCCAATCCGACATAATGGCTTGATCCTAGCCGGCGCTGTACCGCGTCACGAGCACAACCGCACCCTCGCTGGCATAGGCGCCGCGAACCTCGGCGATCGACAGCATGACGTCGATCGCGATCCCGTCGCGAGTCACGATCTGCGAGGCGATGCGCACCGGCTCGCCGCTACGGAATACGCTCTCGATCGCGTCCGAAAAGGCGGCCCGATGTCCGACGGCGAGCAACGCCGAAAAGCGCACCCGCCGAATCGCCGCCACGTCGACCCCGACCATGGCCGTCAACGCCTCGTTCGCAGTATCGACGGTTTCGCGCACCGAAAGCCGGGCATGACCGACACTGCCGTCGATATCGACTACGGTCGCCAGCGCATGCCGTAGATCGATCGCGGTAATATCGTCCATCGCCTCGCTGACATCGCGCAGCAGGATTGCGCCGCCAACGGGCAACGGCACCAGGTCGACATGCAACCATTGGCGCGGACGCAGGAGGCCCGGCATATCGCCCGAAAAGCGCTCGCGATGGTCGAGCAGGCGGATGATGCGCTGGAACAGCAGGCTTCCGCCGAGCTCCGGCAGCGCGGCGGCGAGTTCCGCGCCGATCAGGTCCGCCGCAGCGCGTTCGATCATGTCGCTAGCGGCCGGGTTGACCGACAGGATGCGCCACTGGCGATCGACGACGATCGCGCCGTCGGGGATCGATTCAATGAGGAGCGCCAATGAGTCCTGCAATGTGTCGGTCGACGCCCTCCCCGCGCCGCTTTCGCCGTCGAGGCGCCGATAGTCGTCGAGCGAGATCAGCACATGCGCGTCCTTGCCATGGTGCGTCACCACCACGGGCTTTCGCGCCGCCTGCATCCGCCAGTTCGCGAAGCCACGGATGAACTCCGCCGCCGATACGCGTTGCGGTTCGCGTGCTGTTGCCACATCGCCCTCCTGAAACTCGCGCCCCCACCATGCGTATAATCGAGGATCAGTGGCATTGGGTCTGGAAGGGATGCAACGGCGTCGCATTTTTGCCCGTTCTGATACCATTGCGGAGATCAAACCAGCTTCGCCCTCCCGCAGCGTAGCGCGTTGACCCGCGCGTCGGCCTCGCCGACATGGACGCCGAGTACCCCGGTGATGTCGGCGATCAGCGTATCGAGTACCGGCGCCGCCAGCCCGACGGTATCGCCGACCAGCGTCGTCAGCGCCTTCGCGTTGAGCCCAAGGCCGAGAATGTTGACGCGCAGGTCCATGCGGTTGGAGAGCGACTTGGCGGCCCCCGCGACCAGCCCGGAGCTCTCCACCGTCTTCATCTTCCCCGCATCGATCTCGGCGCGCGAAAAGCCGAGCGGCTTTTCGGCGAGGTCCGACAGCACCAGTTCGGCCTCGCCATCGACGCTCGCCAGCGGGAGGCGCAGCAGCCGCGCCGGCTGCGGATCGAGTTGCCGCTGCATATTCTGGAAATCGGCGCTGGCGACCGTGCCGATCGCCAGCGTCGCCGGGGTGGTGGTCACCGCTAGCGAGACAGAACCATTCCCCGCGCCCTGACACTGAATATCCGAAATGCGCGCCGAGGCCGATCCGAGTTCGGCCAGCACCGGAATCTGCACCGCGGCGAGCGGCGTCGATACCTTGGCGTCGAGCTTGAACCGCACCTGCGCGGTACGCACCACGACATCGTTGGTATCGGTCACCGCGATCAACGGCGAATGGGCAGGCGGCTCGCCGATCATCAGCGCCAGATCGACCCCCGACCCGCCAGGCAGGCTGCTCGCCAGCGACAGGTCGAGCTGCCGGTTGGCATTGCCGAGCAGCAGCATCGCCCGCGCGAGGTCGAGCGCGTTGACCTTCACCGGATTGGCAGCATCGATGCGAATGCTCGACGAGCGCGGCCCGAGGTCGATCGCCCGCGAAGGAACCAGCGCGCGCGGCAACGCCTTCGAGGCGAGATGTTCGAGCGCGGTCGCCACCTGCCCGTCCGACGCCTGCGCCAGCGCCGACAGCACCTGCGGCGTCGTCACTTGCGTGTCGAGCGTCTGGCCGAAGGTCAGCACGTCGGCGCCTATCTCGGTCCGCAGAGCGTCCGAAAAGGCAAGCAAATCGATATCGGCGCTCGCCAGCGCATTATAATCCATCACCGACAAATTGACCTGGCTGCCCGTCAGCGCCGACAGCAGCGCATTGGGCACGCCGCCGTGCACGGCCGCCACCCGCGACCCCAGCGAGAAGGCGGCATAGCCACGCCGCGCACCGGTTGCGGTTGCGCTGATCATGCTTTCGCTGCGACCGGTCAGGAAGCGGCCGAAGAAGAGCGGGCGATTCCGCGTCAGCGTCACCCGCACCGCATTGGGCGAGCCGCCGCCCGCGACGAACCGCCTCTCGGCCTCGACCGCCGCGTCGGGGGTATAGGTGCCGCTAGTCAGTGCTGCGACGGTGATCGTGCACGCACAGCTTGCCGCGATGATCCGCTGTGCAGCAGCCCGCTCTTCGCCCGGCCTCGCGGCGGCCGCCATCGCCGCAGCGTCGGCGATCCCCTGCAGCTTGCGGCGATCGAGATAGAGCGAGCCGACATCGACCGCGAGCGCCGCCGAACCGATCAGCATCGTCAGCCCCAGCGCCGACATGATGCTGATTCCCGCGCGCAGGTCGCGGACGAGGGTGGACAGGAACGAAAAGAAGGTCATGGCGTCACTCCACCGGCAGTTCAAAGGTCGCGTCGGCGCGGATGACGTTGCCGGGCACGGGAACGATCGACGTGCGCAGGAAGCTGTCTGCCGGCACGGTGTAGGTCACGCCGACCGTAATCGCGTCGCCCGTTTCGGAGACGGCGATGCTTCGCTTGTTGGGAGTGATCTGCGGTGTGCCTTGCAGGCTCCGGTCGACCGCGCGCGTGGCGATGGCGCGGCGATCGGCGGCATCGAGCCCGACGATCGCGGCGCGCGCGCCGTCGTTCGCGGCCTGCTGCACGCTGTGCGCGAGCAGGAAATATTGCCCGTAGACCAGGATGCCCATCAGCAATGCGAGGAAGAGCGGCAGGACGAGCGCCATCTCGATCATCGCCGCGCCGCGCTCGTGCCGTACCAGCGCTTGGCGGACTTCGACGAATGGGCGGGTCAACCGGGAAAGGAAAAGCGGATCTGTCATGCGGTCCAGGATGGGCCCACATGATGAAAGCCGGGTCGCCTCGCGGCGACACCGGTTTTTCGTATTTTACGCAAAAATGGCTTGCGACACACGGGCGGTGCAGCCGGGCGACGAGGCAGAAAACTGCCTCTTCGCTGCGAAACCTCCGCGAAACCCCTCCGAAACCTTAACGCCTGCCGAACGCTCGCTTCTGCAAAAATCGCATTTCGGAAGGATGACGTGCCTATTCGGCCGCAGGCTCCGGTGCCAGCTTGTCCTGCGTCCGCAAATCGAAATCCGACGCGTCGTGACGCTCGTGAAGCTGGCTGGCCGGGTCGCCCGTCACGCGATTGACCATTCGCCCGCGCTTGACCGCCGGGCGCGCCGCAATCTGATCGGTCCAGCGCTGGACATGTTTATAGTCCTGCACCTGCAGGAACTCGCCGGCGTCATAGACCAGCCCCTTCACAAGCGCGCCGTACCAGGGCCAGACCGCCATGTCGGCGATCGTATAGTCGGTCCCGCCCAGGTATTCGCTCTCCGCAAGCCGCCGGTCGAGCACATCCAACTGCCGCTTCACTTCCATCGCATAGCGGTTGATCGGATATTCCTGCTTGGTCGGGGCATAGGCGTAAAAATGGCCGAACCCTCCCCCGAGAAAGGGCGTGCTTCCCATCTGCCACATCAGCCACGACAAGGTTTCGGCACGCTTCGCCGTTTCGGTCGGCAGGAAGGCACCGAATTTTTCGGCGAGATAGATCAGGATCGCGCCCGATTCAAAGACGCGGATCGGCTCGGAACCGCTGCGGTCGACCAGCGCGGGGATCTTGCTGTTCGGATTGGCACCGACGAAACCGCTCGAAAACTGGTCGCCCTCGCCGATGTTGATCAGCCAAGCGTCATATTCGGCGTCGCCATGCCCTGCCGCGAGCAGTTCCTCGAGCATCACGGTCACCTTGACGCCATTCGGCGTGCCGAGCGAATAGAGCTGCAGCGGATGCTTGCCGACCGGCAGATCCTTGTCGTGCGTCGGTCCCGCGATCGGGCGGTTGATATTGGCAAAGCGCCCGCCGCTTTCCTTGTCCCAGGTCCAGATGCTGGGCGGCACATATTCATTTTGCTCGGTCATCGCGGACTCCATCGTTCAATTTCATACTGACCGGTACTTAAACACGACCGCCCGCGACGTCCACCGCCAATGGCTCAAATAATCCTATCCCGTCGCAAAGCCGAAATGGCGTCGGGATCATATCCCAGCTCCGCGAGGATCGCCTCACCATGCTCGCCGACACGCGGCGCGGGAGAAAGCTCGGCCTTGGCGCTTGCAGACAGCGTGATCGGCGTCCGCACAATCGGCGCCGTGCCTTTGACTCCCGGATACGCCATCGGCTCGACAAGCCGGGCCGCCGCGACCTGCGGTTCCGCCAGCACCTCCGATGGCCGTAGCACCGGCCCGGCGGGAACGCGCGCCGCGCCGAGTTCGGCGATCGCGTCGTCGGTCGTCCGCGCGGCGCACCACTCCGCCATCAGCCCGCTCAATTCGGCGCCATATTCGCCGCGCGCGATGTCCGATCCAAAACGCGGATCGTCGGCAAGTTCGGGCCGTCCGATCAGCGCGGCCCAGCGCGCGAAGATTGGGTTGCCGACCACCTGCGTCATCACCCAGCCGTCGCGCGTCGCGAAAATATCGGTCGGCGCCGAACTGAAGGCGCGGCTGCCCATCATGCCGCGGTCGACGCCGTTGAGGGCATGGTCGATCGTCAGCCCGTTCGAGATGGCGAGCGCGGAGCCGAGCAACGATCCGCTCACCCGCTGCCCCCTGCCCGTCCGTTCGCGTTCGCGCAGCGCGAGCATTACCCCGAAGGCGCAATGGAGCGCGGTCGTGAAGTCGACATAATTGACCTGCGCGCGGGCGGGTGTCCCGTCGGCACCGCCGAGATACACCGCGCCCGACATCGCCTGCCCCACCGCATCGAACCCGACCCGCTGCGCGAGCGGCCCTTCGCTGCCGAACGCCGAAGCGGTAACGAGGATGATCGCAGGATTGAGTGCCGAGAGTGTCGGATAGTCGAGCCCCAGCTTTTCGAGCGCATCGTCGGGCATGTTCGCCACCACGACATCGGCGGTGCGGATCAGCCGCCGGACGACCTCGCGTCCCGCCTCGCTGCCCGGCTTCAGCCCCAGGCTGCGCTTGTTGCGGTTCATCTGGAGGAACATCGCCCCCGACCCGTCGTCGGCGACCGGAACCGAATAGCGATCCTCATTGCCTTCGGGGGCCTCGATCCGGATGACGTCGGCTCCGTAATCGGCGAGCAGCGCGGCGCAATAGGGCCCGGCGATATAACGCCCGAAATCGATGACACGAATTCCCGTTAAAGGCACGCGTTGGCTCTCCCCGAATTCCCGCCAAGCAAGCGGCGATCGCGATCCGCCGCCCGTCGACCCTGCCAGTTCTTCGTCGAAGACTGTCACTTGCAAGTCCGGACTTCAACCATATGGTCGCCCGATAATTTCGACAGGGGATGTTATATGACGCGTTTCACCCTCGCCGTTCTGGCGACACTGGCCTGTTCAACCTCGGTATTCGCACAACAGGCCGCGCCCGCGGCTGCAGCGGCCGATGCAAAGGCGGAAAAGTGGGACGTCAATGCGCCGCCGGGCATGACGACCCGCAAGGTTCCGATTACCGTCGACGAAGGCAGCTGGATGAATGTCGACGTCGCCCCCGACGGCCGTACCATCGCGTTCGACCTGCTCGGTGATATCTATACCATGCCCATCGAGGGCGGCACGCCAACGCGGATCGCGGCGGGACTGGCTTATGAGCATCAGCCGCGCTTTTCGCCCGACGGCCGCCGCATCGCTTTCGTTTCGGACGCTGGTGGCGGCGACAATATCTGGATCATGAAGCGCGACGGGAGTGACCGGCGCCAGCTCAGCAAGGAGGATTTCCGCCTTCTCAATCAGCCGGGCTGGAGCCCCGACGGCCAGTTCATCGTCGCCAAGAAACATTTCACGACGGGGCGCTCGCTCGGGACCGGCGAGGTGTGGATGTATCATGTTTCGGGCGGCGCCGGCGTGCCCTTGGTCAAACGAGTGAGCGAAAAGCATCAGAAGGAGCTCGGTGAACCGGTCTTCGCGGCCGACGGCAAGGGCATCTATTACACGCGCAACGTCACGCCGGGACCGATCTTCGAATATGCGCAGGACAGCAACACCGACCTCTTTCACATCGAACGTTATGATCTGAACGACGGCGAGGTCACGACGGCCGCGTCGGGGGCTGGCGGCGCGGTTCGTCCGACGCCTTCGCCAGACGGCAAGCGCCTCGCCTTCGTTCGCCGCGAAGGCATGGATTCAAAGCTTTACGTCAAGGACCTCGCCTCGGGCATCGAGCGCAAGGTTTACGACGCGCTCGATCAGGATGTTCAGGAAACCTGGGCGGTGACCGGCGTCTATCCGAATATGGCATGGACCCCCGACAGCGGCGACATCGTCTTCTGGGCCGGCGGCAAGCTGCGCCGCGTGAGCGGCAATGGCGGCGAAGCGCGCGTCATCCCCTTCAGCATCAACGACGATCGCGTGATCGTCGACGCAACGCATCCCGCCGTCGAAGTCGCACCCGACAGTTTCGCGACGAAGATGCCGCGCTGGGCCGAAGTGTCGCCCGACGGACGACAGGTCGTGTTCGAAACGCTCGGCAAATTGTGGGTCAAGCCCGCGACCGGCGGCACCGCGCGGCGGCTGACTACGGCAAAAGACGGCGCATTCGAAATGTGGCCGAGCTGGTCGCGCGACAGCCGCTCGGTCGTCTTCGTCCGCTGGACCGACACCGGGCTTGGCGAAGTGCACGTCGTCGGTGCAGGCGGTGGCGCCTCGCGCAAGATCACGGCTACCCCCGGCCATTATGCCGAACCGCGCTTCTCACCCGACGGTCAGACGATCGTCTTCGAGCGCCGGGCCGGCGGCAACCTGACCTCCGAGCGCTGGGGCGACAATCCCGGCATCTATCGCGTCGCGGCTTCGGGAGGCACACCCGATCGCGTCGCCGATAATGGCGCCAAACCCCAGTTCGGTGCGGACAACGACCGTGTCTTCATGATCGTCGTTGCCGACAGCAAAAGCCAGCTCGTCAGCACCGACCTCAGCGGCCAGGACAAACGCGTCCACGCCAATGGCGAACTGGTCAGCGATTACGAGATTTCCCCCGATGGCCGCACGCTGGCTTTCCGGGAGAATTTCGACGCCTATGTCACACCGCTGATGCCCGGCGGGCAGGACGTCTCGCTGGGGACGAAGAGCGGCGCCCTCCCCGTTACCCGGGTCAGCGGCAGCGGCGCCGATTATATCCACTGGTCGAACGGCGGCAGCCGTCTCCACTGGACGCGCGGTCCGACATTGTTCAGCGCCGACCTTGCCAGCTTCTTCGCCACCGCGCCGAGCGACGACAAAGCGCCGAAATTTACCCCGCCCGTCGATGGCGTGTCGCTGTCGATGACACAGACGGCATCGAAGCACAAAGGGTCCGTCGTAATCCGCGGCGCAAAGATCCTCACCATGGCCGGCAAGGATGGCGGCGTCATCGAGAATGGCGTGATCGATATCGAAGGCGACCGGGTCGTCTTCGTCGGTCCCGCCGACGCGGCGAGAAGGCCGTTGCCCGCCGATGCGGTGGTCATCGACGCCACCGGCAAGACGATCGTCCCCGGCTTCGTCGATGGTCACGCGCACGGCCCGCATGGCGACGACGAACTGGTACCGCAACAGAACTGGTCCGAACTCGTCAATCTCGCGATGGGCACGACCACTAGCCACAACCCGTCGTCGCGCGCCGCCGAAATCTTCGTCTCGTCCGAAATGCAGCGCGCCGGGCTGATCCTCGCACCGCGCATCTTTTCGACCGGCGAGGTCATTTACGGCGCCAAGTCGCTGACGAGCTATTCGGAGATCAACAGCTACGACGACGCGCTCGCGCATGTCCGGCGGCTGAAGGCGCAAGGGGCGTACAGCGTCAAGAATTACAACCAGCCGCGGCGCGAACAGCGCCAGATGGTCGTGCGTGCCGCGCAGGCCGAAGGGATCACCGTCGTGCCCGAAGGCGGCTCGCTCTACACGCAGGACGTGACGCTGATCCAGGACGGCAACTCGACCGTCGAGCATAACGTCCCGCTCCACACCTTCTACAAGGATCTGGTGCAGCTCTGGGGCCAGACGCAGGTCGATTATACGCCGACGCTCGTCGTTACTTACGGCGGGCCTGCGGGCGATCCCTATTGGCGCGCGCATACCAATGTCTGGGAACAGCCGATCCTCGCGCGGCATATCCCGCCGACGATCCTCGCCGCCGACAACAAGCGCCGCGTCATCGCGCCGGAAGGCGATTATGTCGACGACGATTCGGCACGCGAAGCCGCCAAGATTGCCGCCACCGGTCGCAACGTATCGATCGGCGCGCACGGCCAGCAGGCCGGCGTGGGCGCGCACTGGGAGATATGGTCCTTCGTCCGCGGCGGCTGGAGCAACATCGATGCGTTGCGCGCCGCGACGATCATGCCGGCAACCGCGCTCGGCTACGCGAAGGATGTCGGATCGCTCGAGGCGGGCAAGCTCGCCGACCTGCTGATCCTCGACGCCGACCCGACGGAAAACATCCGCAATACCGAACAGATCCACCGGGTGATGCTCGGCGGACGGCTCTACGATCCGCTGACGATGAACGAGGCGGAGACAGGTAGCCGCAAGCGCGAGCCCTATTGGTGGGAGGCGGACAAACCATGATCATCCTCGAATCCGGCAATCCGCCGCGATTTTGTGACGAGAGGGTTGCAAGTCGCGCGGGGCGCCGCTAGGGGCGTCTGCCTCAGCGAGGAGAGTTGGCTGAGTGGTCGAAAGCGTCGCACTCGAAATGCGAAGTGCCGGCAACGGTACCGAGGGTTCGAATCCCTCACTCTCCTCCATTTTACCTTGAAATCGACCGGCGGCGGACAGCCGCCCCGGACTTTGCCGGGACGGCTGGCGCGCGTCAGCCCCTGACGCTGAGCAGCGAAGGCGCGGTCAGTGCGCCGACGACCGCCCCGACGATCAGGAACAGCACGATCGCGACGACGACGACCACCACCGTATAGCCGAGCGCCTTTTCCTGCGGCACTTTCATCAGCACCGGCAGGCCGAGGTAGAGAAGATAGAGGCCGTACAGTGCGAACAGCGCCCCGACCAGCGCGAGCGCGGGAAGCAGCCCGAAAATGCCGCCGACCCAGCCCGCGGTCGCCGAATAGGCAGCGACCTTGAGCGCCTGGACCTGATCCTTTTGTCCGCCGAAATTCGGCGCCAGCCCGTCGATGACGAGCGCGAGGATGAAGACGGTCGCGAAGGTCAGGCCATAGGACAGTATCGCCGAAACCAGCGCACTTCCGATCGGCGGGTGATAGGTGATTCCGAAAGCGGTAAATCCGAAAATCTGCCCGCCGATGAACTGCGCGACAGGGCCGATCGCGGCCAGCACGACGACGTAGGGCACAAAGACGGACTGGGTCGTGGCAGGCTCCGCGGCGATGACGGGCCAAGTCTCTTTCGGCTTCAGAATGATATCCTTTGCCCGCTGCACGATGCCCGAAGCCGGGCTGGAGCTATTGGGTGGTAGGTCGGCCATAATGCGTCTCCCCTGATGATGGCGGCCCGCAACCTCATACGGAGATGCGAAGCGGCACGAGCATTTAGCCTGAACGGCCGATACTTCTGTAACCTCGATCACAGCCCGATTCGGCAAACCGCAGCGTGCATGAACTTAACGGACTTGAAACAGGCGTAAACCGCCATAGATTGTTCCTATGACGCCCGAATCCTCTTCCGAACTTCCCAAAGCGGTTACCGCGCCGCTGATCGAACGCGCACGCTTTGCGCCGGGCGATATCGTGCGTCACCGCATGTTCGATTTCCGCGGCGTCGTGTTCGATATCGATCCGGTCTTCGCGAACAGCGACGAATGGTATGAGGCGATCCCCGAGGCCATCCGCCCCGCGAAGGAACAACCCTATTACCACCTGCTCGCCGAGAGCGAGGATTCCTCCTATATCGCCTATGTCAGCCAGCAGAATCTGGTCGCCGACGGCGACGGCGGACCGATCGACCATCCGCAGATCGACGCGATGTTCGACGGGCTCGAACGCGGGCGGTACCGCATCCGGGCGATCCATCGCCACTGATCGGCAAGATCAGGCTTTCAATTTCCAGCCCGACGCGAGCAGGCGATAGGTCAGCACGCCGAGCACGATGTTGACTGCGACCAGCGCCAGCGCCGCGGTGAGGACCGGGTTGGCGATCGTGGAATCGACGGTGCCGATGAAGCCGTAGCGAAAACCCATGATCGCATAATAGACCGGGTTGCCGTGCGCGATCGACTGGAACCAGGGCGCCAATCGGTCGACCGAATAAAAGGTCCCCGACAGCAGCGCGAGCGGGGTGACGACAAAGTTCGTCACCGCCGCCGCATGGTCGAACTTCTCGGCCCAGACCGAGGTAATCAGACCGAGGAAGCCGAGCATTGCGGCACCCAGCACTCCGAACAGCGCCACCGCCCACAAATGGTGGGGGATCACATGGACGCCGGGCCACAGCAGCATCGCCAGCCACAGCGCCAGCCCGACGAGGATCGCGCGGGTGATCGCCGCCCCGATCAGCGCAATGATCAGCTCGCCGACCGCGAGCGGCGGCATCAGATAGTCGACGATCGTCCCCTGAATCTTGCCGACGAGCAGCGAAAAGCTGGAATTGGCGAAGCTGTTCTGCAGCATCGCCATCATGATCAGCCCCGGCGCGATGAAATCGGCGAAGGGCACCCCGATGACCGTGCGCCCGGCGCCGCCCAGCGCAACGGTGAAAATGACAAGGAACAAAAGGGTGGTGATCGCCGGGGCCCAGATAGTTTGCAGCTGCACCTTGAAAAACCGCCGCACCTCCTTGACATATAGGGCCTGCATGCCCGGAACGTTCAGGGTGTGGATATGCGGGACGCCCGGCTCGGCGAAAGCCGGAACTGCGGCGAAATCGCCCGAGTCGGAGTGCGAAATTTGGGGCTGGTCGTTCATGGCGTTCTCGCCTATCGCCTCCCCGATCCTACCGCAAGCTGGGCCGTGACGGAGCCGATCCCGAACCGGATCGCCGAACGGCCCGCGGCGTGGAATGATGAGGAATTGAACATGTCATGGACCGATGAGCGCATCGAAAGCCTGCGCAGCATGTGGGAAAAGGGCCTCACGGCCAGCCAGATCGCCGACGAACTCGGCGGCGTGAGCCGCAATGCGGTGATCGGCAAGGCGCATCGCCTCGGCCTCAAATCGCGGCCCTCGCCCGTGAAGGCGACCGAGAAGGTCGCCAAGGCTCCCAAGCCCGCTGCGCCCAAGCCGGCAGCGCCGCCGCCTGCCCCGCGTGCGGCAGCGCCTGTCGCGCCGCGCCCGGTGGCGCCGGCGAGGCCCGAACCCAAGCCCGCGGTCGACGCGGCGGAAAGCCCCGCCGCCGGCGACGCGCCGCCGAAGCCCGACGCGCCGCGCATCGTCTCGATCGGCCCCGGCGGCTTCATCCGCCAGGGCCCCGGCGATCAGCAGGCGCCGATCCCGCCCGCACCGCCGCGCCGCCTCGTGCCCGCGAAGCCGAGCCCGGAGATTGCCGACAAGACGAGCCTGCTCGATCTCAACGACCGCATCTGCCGCTGGCCGATGGGGCATCCGGGCGAGCCCGATTTCCATTTCTGCGGCGAAGCGGTGAACCCCGGCTTCCCCTATTGCGTCGAGCATTGCGGCCGCGCCTATCAGGCGCAACTGCCGCGCGGTACGCGCCGCCCGCCCCCGCCCCCGCCGTTCGGCGGACCGCGCGTCCGGTGAAGCCCTTCGGGCAGGAGTTCGAATTTGCGCGCATGCTCGGCTTCCAGATGGTCGAGCGTGGCGACGGGCGTTGCACGATGGCGATCGATATCGATCCGGCGCGTCATTTCAGCCCGCAGGGTGCAGCGCATGGCGGCGTCGCCTATTCGCTGGCCGATACGGCGATGGGCGGCGCGCTCACCAGCCTGCTCGGCGACGACCAATGGTGCGCGACGCTTGAAATCAAGTTCAACTATCATGTCCGCGTCGGCGAAGGCCGCCTGACCTGCGAAGCCGAGGTCCTGCACCGCGGCAAGCGCATCGCCAATGTCGACGCGCGCCTTTATCAGGAAGGTCGTCTGGTCAGCAGCGCGAACGGCAATTTCGCGATCTTCGCGGCGCCGGCCGCCGCATAGGGAAAGGCGCCGGATCTTGCGATCCGACGCCTCCTTCCGGCTCCCAAGAGGTCAGAAGCGGAAGCTCACGGTTCCCCGGATGCTGTGCGTCCGGAAATGCGGATCACTGCGCTGGATATCGGTGCCGCCCGCTTCGATCAGGAAGGGGTTGGTCGCCGGGGCGGTGCCCGGGCCGACATTCACCGTATAATCCTTGTCCTTCACGTCGGTATAGAGATACTCGAGGCCAAGTCCGATGTTGTTCGTGACCATGATCTCCGCACCGCCGCCAGCCGAATAGCCCCAGGCATTGGTCTTGCCATTGTCGGCAAAGCTGTTCGCGGTGTTGGTCGTCACGAACTTGTTGTCGAGCCGCGCATAGGCGCCGCCGCCGGTGACATAGAAAAGCGCGCCGCCGCCGGGCGTGTAACCGGCACGCAGACGGGCGCCCGCCTGATAATCGGCCTCACGGCTCATCGTGTAGGCCGCGGGGGTGGTGGAAAAACCCGATACGCTGTCGCGGGCCTCGCTGCGACCGCCTTCGAGGACCGCACCGACGACGAAATTGCCCATGCGGCGGTCATAGCCGACGCGGGCGAAATATTCGGGACCGTCCTTGTCGTTGCGGCAGCCCTGATTGGCGGTGCCGGTCGCGGCGCCGTTACAGAAGCCCGGCGAGAAGGCATTGGCGCCGCCCGAAGTGTTCACGGTGTCACCGTAGGTGCCGTCGAGATCATTGTCGAAGACCAGCGTTTCGCGGCGGTCGTTGCCCTGAACGGTGTAGCCGCCGCCGAGGGCGATATAGGGTCCGTTGAAGTCCTGCGAGGTGTCGCGGCCGCCGCCCGTTGTGTCTTGGGCCATGGCGGGAACGGCAAACGCGCTGACCGCCGCAGCGGCGAGGAGAGAAGTGAATTTCATTGTTATTACTCCACTTTTTGATGACTTTGCAGTCAGGAGCCAAACCCTCCCTCCAATCCAAAGTTCCCCGCCAACCGGGAAATGCGATGAACCGAGCCCGGCGCGAGATATGCCCGAGGCCCTGAAAACCGCGCTTGCCAGCGGCCATTCCGGCCCCCTATAGCCAGCATATGAGTCACGATTTGTTCGACAGCTCCGCCCCCGCGACCGACAGCTACAATGCCTCTCAGATCGAGGTGCTCGAAGGGCTTGAGCCCGTTCGCCGCCGCCCCGGCATGTATATCGGCGGCACCGACGAACGCGCGTTGCACCACCTCGCCGCCGAGGTCATCGACAACAGCATGGACGAGGCCGTCGCAGGCCATGCGAACCGGATCGAGGTGACGCTCGATGTCGGCAATCGCCTGACCATCGTCGACAATGGCCGCGGCATGCCGGTCGACCCGCATCCGAAATTCCCGGGCAAATCAGCGCTCGAAGTGATCCTGACCATGCTCCATTCGGGCGGCAAGTTCGAAGGCAAGGCTTATGCAACGTCGGGCGGTCTGCACGGCGTCGGGGTCAGCGTCGTCAACGCGCTGTCGGTCGATACCGAGATCGAGGTCGCGCGCGGCAAACAGCTTTACCGTCAGCGCTTTTCGCGCGGTACGCCGCTCGCGCCGCTGGAAGAGCTCGGACCGACGCCTAACCGCCGTGGTACCAGCGTGTCCTTCGTTCCCGATCCGGAAATCTTCGGCGAGCATGGCCGTTTCAAGCCGCAGCGCCTCTATCGCATGGCGCGGTCGAAGGCCTATCTGTTCGCCGGCGTCGAAATCCGCTGGAAATGCGCCCCCGAGCTGATCGGCGACGATACGCCTGCCGAGGCGGTGTTCCAGTTCCCCGGCGGGCTTGCCGATCACCTCAAGGAACAGATCGGCACCCGCGAATGCGCGACCGCCGAGCCCTTCGTCGGACGGCAGGATTTCCCCGGCGATCAGGGCCGCGCCGAATGGGCGATCGCCTGGCCGTTATGGTCCGACGGATCGTATAGTTGGTATTGCAACACCATCCCGACGCCTGCCGGCGGCACCCATGAAGCCGGGCTGCGCGCCGCGCTGACCAAGGGCCTGCGGGCATTCGGCGAACTCATCGGCCAGAAAAAGGCAGCGCAGATCACTGCCGAAGATGTCTTCAACGGCGGCGAGATGATGCTGTCGGTGTTCATCCGCGACCCGCAGTTCCAGAGCCAGACCAAGGACCGGCTGTCGAGCCCCGAGGCGGCGCGTTTCACCGAAAACGCGGTGCGCGACCATTTCGACCATTTCCTGTCGGATAATATGGATCGTGGCCGCGCGCTGCTCGGCCTGATCCTCGAACGCATGGACGAGCGGCTCAAGCGCAAGGCGGAGCGCGAGGTCAAGCGCAAGACCGCGACGAGCGCGCGCAAGCTTCGCCTACCCGGCAAGCTCACCGACTGTGCGAATGACGGCCCCGAAGGCACTGAATTGTTTATCGTCGAAGGCGACAGCGCCGGCGGCAGCGCCAAGCAGGCGCGCGACCGCAAGACGCAGGCGATCCTGCCGATCCGCGGCAAGATATTGAACGTCGCCAGCGCCAGTACCGACAAGATCCGCGCCAATCAGGAAATCGCCGACCTCGCCCTCGCGCTGGGCTGCGGCATGCGCAAGGATTGCGACGCCGACCGGCTGCGCTACGAAAAGATCGTCATCATGACCGATGCTGACGTCGACGGCGCGCATATCGCGACCTTGCTCATGACCTTCTTCTTTCAGGAAATGCCCGACATCGTCCGCAACGGCCATGTCTATCTGGCGCAGCCGCCGCTCTACCGCCTCACGGCAGGCAGCACCTCGGCCTATGCGCGCGACGACGAGCATCGCGCCGAGCTCGAGGCGACGATGTTCAAGGGCAAGAAGGTCGAGGTCGGCCGCTTCAAGGGCTTGGGAGAAATGAACCCCAACCAGCTCAAAGAAACGACAATGGACCCGGCAACGCGTTCGATGCTTCGCGTCACGCTGCCGCAGGAATATGAGGAACGCCATCTCGTCAAGGATCTGGTCGACCGGCTGATGGGCAAACACCCCGAGCATCGCTTCCAGTTCATCCAGGCCAATGCCGCGAGCCTCGACGAGGCAGCGATCGACGCCTGAGGAGAGAGCCCTATGCGCAACCGATGGTATGGCCTGATCGCAGCGGCATTATGCGCTGTCTGGCTTCCCATGACCGCGAGCGCGCAAACGCCCGAAACGCAAAGCGCCCAGACGACAGCATTCGACCGGCGCGCAGGCGAACTTGTCGACCTGCTCAACGGCAAGATCGCCTTTGCCGACTATTTCGCGCCTTCCTTCCAGCAGGCTATCCCCGAAGCGCAATTCAAGACGATGACCGCCAGCCTGATCGCCCAATATGGCCGCGCGGTCGCCGTCGAGCACGCGACATCGAAGGACGGCCGGTCGGGAACGCTGCAATTGCGCTTCGAAAAAGGCATCGGCAGCGTGACGCTCGACGTCGGCGCCGATGCCGACGAGCGCGTCATCGGCCTGCGCCTCACCGGGTTCCAGATGGCCGACGACAGCTATGATCGCGTCGCGGCCGAACTCGCCGCCCTGCCGGGCAACACAGGTTTCCTCGTCGCCGAACTCGATGGCGCGGCCATTCGCCCGCTCGCGATGGCAAATAGCGACAAGCAATTCGCCATTGGATCGACCTTCAAACTCTATGTCCTCGACGAACTCGCGGCGCAGATCGCCGCTGGCGAACGCCAATGGAGCGATGTCGCGCCGCTGTCGCACCTCAGCTTTTCCTCGGCCGGTACCGCGAATTGGCCAAAAGACACGCCGGTCACGCTTCAGACGCTCGCCAACTGGATGATCTCGGTGAGCGACAATGGCGCGACCGACACGCTGATCCATCTCCTCGGCCGCGAACGGATCGAGGCACGGATGCGCGCCGCCGGGCATAGCGATCCGTCGCGCAATATTCCCTTCCTGACGACGGTCGAAGCCTTCGCCCTCAAAGGAAATAATTTCGCCGATATCCGCCCCGCTTTTATCGCTAGCGACGACAAGGCGCAGCGCAAACTGATCGATGCGAACCGCGGTCGGCTGGTTCTGGCCAACGTCGACGGGGTCAGCTTCATCGACGGCCCGCGTTTCATCGACAGCCTCGAATGGTTTGCCAGCCCGAACGATATCGCACGCGCCTTTATCAACCTGCGGGCGCGTCGCTCGACGACGCTGATGTCGGTGCTCGCCATCAACAATGGCGTCGGCCCGGCCGCAGGCGAGCCGTGGCGCTATCTCGGTTACAAGGGCGGCTCGGAAAATGGCGTGCTGTCGATGAGCCTGCTCGGCGAGCGCAAGGCCGACGGCAAATGGTTCGTGGTGACCGCAAGCTGGAACGATCCGAAGGCCAACCTCGACGCCGACAAGTTGGTCGGCTTCGTCACGCGGCTGCTGGCGCTCGCCGCGAAATAGGGATCAGGCGGTCAAAGCCGCCACCAGCGCCTTGACCTTGGCCTGCCGCCACTGCGGCGTCGGCGCGACGAGCCAATAGCCGCGCTTAACCGCAAAGGGTTCCTGCACCAGCCGCACCCGGCCCGCCGCGATGTCGGCCTCGGCGAGCATCGCCGGGACATTCGCCTGCCCCAGCCCGTTCGCCGCGGCATCGATCGCCAGCCCCGCGTCGCCGAGCCGCAGCGCCGGCTCGCCATCGTCGACCGGACAGCCCGGCCAGGCGATGCGCGTATCGCTGCCGACGCCGGGCCCCGCGACCGTCACCATCGTCGCGTCGGCCAGCGGCACGCCCTCATGGTCGCCCGCCCCGTCGGTCCAGAAGATCGCGAGATCGAGGTTCGCCTCGGTAAAGTCGATCCCCGCATCGGCCGAAACCAGCGTGAAGCGGACATCCGGCGCCTGCTGGCTGTAGCGGGCAAGCCGCGGCGCCAGCCATTTGGCGGTCAGGTCGCGCGGCGCCGCGATCGTCAGCGACTGCGACGATTGCCCTGCCTGCATCGCGCGCACCGATTCCTCGAACTGCAAGAAGCCCTGCCGCAGCGCGTCGAGTCCGGCATTGGCCTCCCCGGTCAGTTCCAGCCCCTTTGGGGTTCGCCGGAACAGCACGACGCCCAGCATATCCTCGAGCGCGCGAATCTGCTGGCCGACCGCCGCCGGCGTCACCGCAAGTTCGTCGGCGGCACGCGTGAAGCTCAGGTGCCGGGCAGCGGCATCGAAAACGCGAAGCGCGTTGAGCGGCAGGTGGGTGCGCTTCATGACGCGGTCGCAGGCGCCACAAGCGGGAAATGTGGAATGGCGACCAGCATTTCCGAACCGTCACCCATTTCCATCATATAGCTTCCCACCATCGATCCTTCGGGCGTCGGCAGCGGACAGCCCGATACATAGTCGAACGCGCCGCCGGGGCCGATCAGCGGCTGCTCGCCGACGACGCCTTCGCCCTCGACCTCGCTGATCTGGCCACGCCCGTCGCTGATCCGCCAGTGGCGCGTCAACAATTGCACTGCCACGTCGCCGTGATTTTCGACCCGGACATGATAAGCCCAGAACCAGCGTCCCAGCGCCGGGTGCGACTGTTCGGGCAGATAGCTAACCGACACGCGCACCGTGATCGACCCGGTGGTCGCCGCAAAGGGAAAGAAGGAGTCGATCATCACCACGCCAAAGTCGCCTAAAGCCCGACCTTGGTCAATGCCTGCTCCAGATCGGCGATGACGTCGCGCGGATCCTCGAGCCCGATATTGATCCGCAGCATGCCCTCGACGACCCCCATATCGGCGCGCGCCTCGGCGCTGACGCCATAATGGGTGGTCGACGCCGGATGGCAGCAGAGGCTGCGCGAATCGCCGATATTGTTGCTGATGTCGACGAGTTCGAGCGCGTTGAGGAACGCCATCGCCTGCTCGCGGCCACCGTCGAGGATGAAGGAGAAGATTGGTCCGCAGGCTTCCATCTGGCTTTTCGCTAGATTGTGCTGCGGATGGCTGGCCAGCCCCGGATGCAGGATGCGCGCGACACGGCCCTCGATCGCTTTCCCGACCGCGAGCGCATTTTCGGACTGGCGCCGAGCCCGCAGATCGAGCGTTTCGAGCCCCTTCAGCACGACCCACGCATTGAACGGCGACAGGTTCGGTCCGGTGTTGCGCTGGAACGGCAGCAGCACGTCGTTGATGAACTTTTCGCTGCCGCACACCGCGCCGGCGAGCACCCGCCCCTGCCCGTCCATCAGCTTGGTCGCCGAATAGGCGACGACGTCGGCACCAAAATCCATCGGACGCTGGAGCACCGCAGTCGCAAAGGCATTGTCGACGACGCTGGTGATGCCATGCGCCTTTGCCAGCCCGCACACATGCTTCATGTCGACGATATCCATTGTCGGGTTCGCCGGGGTTTCGAAGAAGAAGACCTTGGTGTTGGGCCGGATCGCCTTTTCCCACGCGTCATTGTCGCGCCCGTCGATAACCGTCGTCTCGATCCCGAAGCGCGGACAAAGATGATCGACGAGCCAGCGGCACGAGCCGAACGCGGCCTTCGCCGCGACGATATGGTCGCCCGCCGATAGCTGGCAGAGCAAAGCGGTCGTCATCGCCGCCATGCCCGTCGCCTGCGTGCGGCACGCTTCGGCGCCTTCCATCAGCGCGATACGTTCCTCGAGCATCGCGACGGTCGGGTTCTGCAGCCGCGAATAGGTCATGCCCTGCGCTTCGCCGGCAAAGCGCGCCGCAACCTCTTCGGCACTTTCATAGGTAAAGCCGGAGCTCAGGAAGAGCGCTTCCGACGTCTCGCCATGCTCGCTGCGCCACGTCCCGCCGCGTACCGCCTGCGTCGCCGGATGCCAGCTCTTCGTCTTGTTGCGATCGAAACCCGTCGTCTTCTTCATCTCGTCACCCGTTCAAAGCTGCCACGACCGCATCACCCAGCGCCGCCGTGCCCAGAGTACCGCCGAGATCGGCGCCGCGGCATCCATCGGCGAGGACTTTTGCCACCGCCGCCTCGATCCGCGCCGCACTCGCTTCGTCGCCGCCCGAATGGCGGAGCAGCATCGCGAGCGACAGGATCATCGCCAGCGGATTGGCGATGCCCTTGCCGGCAATGTCAGGTGCGCTGCCATGGATAGGCTCGTACAGTCCCTGCTTGCCCTCGCTGAGCGAAGCCGAAGCGAGCAGCCCGATCGACCCGACACACATCGACGCCTGATCGGACAAGATGTCACCGAACAGATTGCCGGTGACGACGACGTCGAACTGGCCCGGATTGCGGACCAGCTGCATTGCGGCATTGTCGACATACATATGGCTGAGCGCCACATCGGGATAGTCGGCCGCGACCTCGATCACCACATCGCGCCAGAGCTGCGAGGTTTCGAGGACGTTGGCCTTGTCGACCGAGCATAGCCGCTTCGCCCGGCCCTGCGCGGCGCGGAAGGCGACATGCGCGATGCGCCGCACCTCGCTCTCGCTGTATGACATGATGTCATAACCCTCGCGTTCGCCGCTCTCGGTCGTGCGCGTGCCCTTTTCGCCGAAATAGACGTCGCCATTGAGTTCGCGGACGATCAACAGGTCGATCGCCGAGGCAACCTCGGGGCGCAGCGTCGAGCTGTCCTCCAGACCGGCAAACAGCTTCGCCGGGCGCAGATTGGCGAACAGCCCGAGTTCGGAGCGCAGCCCGAGGATCGCCTGCTCGGGCCGCAAATGGCGCTCGACATTGTCGAAACGCGGATCGCCGACCGCGCCAAAGAGAATGCCGTCGGCCGCCTTGGCCTTGGCGAGCGTTTCGGGCGGCAGCGGATGGCCGGTCGCTGCATAGGCCGCCCCGCCGACCAGCGCGCGGTCGAGCGTCACCGGCAGCGTAAGCGCCGCAAGCACCTTCTCGGCCTCCGCCATGATTTCCGGACCAATGCCGTCCCCGGCCAGCAACAGGATCTTCAACGCTTCGCCCTTTCCTATCTCGCCAGCCGCTTAGGGAGCGGCGGCGAGTCACGCAACCGCCCTGTTGAGGCGGTCGATCAACCGTGCCCTTACGGCAAGCAGGTCGCGGTTGCGGCCTTCGAGCAAATCGCGGTCGAGAAAGAGGCCCGTAATGACCAGCCCGTCGATCACATCGGCGAGCGACGGATCGACATCCGCGCCGCGCAAAAAGGGCGGCAGGCGGAGCAGCCTTTGTTCATAACCGGCCGCTGCGCCGACACTCACCGCGCCGCCCGACTTCGGGCTGACGAACGCCAGATCATCGGCTGTACCGGTCACCACGCATTCGTCGAGATTGAGCCCGAAACCGAGTTCGGCGAGCAGCAGCAGTTCGTATCGCGCCAGCGCCGCCGCCCATTGCCGCGCCGACGGCGCGACGCCGATCGCGTCGAGCACCGCGGACAATGCCGCGTAAAGCGCCGGATAGGGCTGGCTTTCGGGAAGGATCGCCGCGGTCACGCTCGTCAGCCAGTCGATCGCCGCCGCCGCCAGCGGTTCGGCGAGCAGCGGCGCCCGGCTCGCAAGCAGCTCTGCTGTCGCCCCGGCCAGTTGCTCCTCGGTCCGTGCCCGCAGTTCGAGCGCCACCAGATTGCCGGGCACCAGGATCGGCCGGACCCGCCGCGACCGCGCGCCACGGACATAGCCCGCGACTAGCCCTGCCTCGGCGGTCAACGCCCGCACGATCGCGCCATGCTCGCCATGCGTGCGCACCGCGCAAACGATGGCTTCGGCGGTCAGGCTGGCCAAAGCACCATCTGCGTTTGCGTCACCAGCGCGACCTCGGCGCCCTCTTCGGTGCGAATCCGGGTCTGCCACACCGACACGCGCTTACCGACCTTCACCGGCGTGGCTTCGCCGACCAGCATCGCGCCGACCGGCCCGGCGCCGAGGAAATTGGTCTTGCTCTCGATCGTCGTCGTGCCGCTCGCGCCCTCGGGCAGCGTCAGGAAGGCGCCGACCGCGCCGAGGCAGTCGGCAAAGGCCATGATCGCGCCGCCGTGGACGATATTGCCCGCGGTGCAGATTTCGCGCTGCACCAGCAGCTTGCCGGCGACGCGCTCCTTGCTGCCCTCGTGGATCATCACCCCCAGCGTTCCCGCCAGCGGCATCACCGCCGCGAAATCCATAGGCCTTCCTCTCTCAGCTTCCCGGATGATAGAAATCATAGACGGCCTGCGCGACCGCCGCGCTGACCCCCGGCGCCTTGCGCAGATCTTCGAGGCTCGCGTTGCGCACCGCGCGGCCGGTACCGAAATGCATCAGCAGCGCCTTCTTGCGCGACGGACCGATCCCCGGCACCTCGTCGAGCGGCGACGAACCCATCGCCTTCGCGCGCTTCTGCCGGTGCGCACCGATCGCAAAGCGATGCGCTTCGTCGCGCAGCCGCTGGATGTAGAAGAGCACGGCATTGTTCGGCGGCAAGGTGAATTCGCGCCCGTCGGGCAAATAAAAGGTCTCGCGCCCGGCGTTGCGGTCGGGACCCTTGGCGACTCCGACATAGGGCAGGTCGTCGATGCCCAGTTCGGCGAACACCGCCGATACCACCGATACCTGTCCCTTGCCGCCGTCGATCAGCACCAGATCGGGCCATTCGCCCTTTGTCCGCTCGGGGTCTTCCTCGATCGCACGCGCAAAGCGGCGCTGGAACACTTCGCGCATCATCGCAAAATCGTCGCCCGGTTGGGTTTCCAACCGCTTGATGTTGAACTTGCGGTACGCGCCCTTGATCCAGCCCTCGGGCCCCGCGACGACCATGGCGCCCAGTGCATTAGTGCCCTGAATATGGCTGTTGTCGTAGATTTCGATGCGCTGCGGCGGCTCGTCGAGGTCGAAAAGATCGGCGAGTTCGCGGCCCAGCTTCGCCTGCGAGCTGCTTTCGGCCAGCCGCCGGTCGAGCTCCTCGCCCGCGTTGCGGACAGCCTGTTCAAGCAGACGACGACGGTTGCCACGCTGCGGCACGCTGATCTCGATCTTGCGCTCGGCCACCGCGCCCAGCGCCTCCGCCAGCAACGCGCATTCGGCAGGTTCGCGGTCGACAAGGATCAGTTTCGGCGGCGGGACGCCCTCGTAAAACTGCATCAGGAAGCTTTCGAGCACCTCTTCCTCGGGCACACCCGACACGTGCGCGGGGAAGAAACTGCGATGCCCCCAATTCTGCCCGCCACGAATGAAGAAGCCCGCGATACAGAGTTGCCCGCCCTTCGCAGCCAGTGCAAACACATCGGCATCGCCGAGGCCATCGGCGTGGACCGACTGGCTGCCCTGAATGAAGGTCAGCGACTTCAGCCGGTCGCGCAGCACCGCGGCCTGCTCATAGTCCATCGCGTCCGCGGCGCTGGTCATGGCGTCGCCGAGCCGCTTCTGGACGGCGGTCGAGCGGCCTTCGAGGAAATCCTGTGCATCGCTCACCAGCCCGGCATAATCCTCCTTCGAGATGCGATCGACGCATGGCGCCGAGCAACGCCGGATCTGGTACAGCAGGCACGGCCGCGAGCGGTTGGCGAAGAAACTGTCGGTGCAACTGCGCAGCAGGAAGGTTTTTTGCAGCGCATTGAGGGTCCGCGCCACCGACCCCGCGCTCGCGAACGGGCCGTAATAGCGCCCCTTGGCCCGCCGCGCCCCGCGATGTTTCTGCACGCGCGGAAAATCATGATCCATGCGCAGCAGGATGAACGGAAAGCTTTTGTCGTCGCGCAGCAGGACGTTGTACGGCGGGCGATAGCGCTTGATCAGTTGCGCCTCGAGCAACAGCGCCTCCGCCTCGCTCGTCGTCGTGATGATCTCCATCGCGCGCGTCTGCGACACCATGCGCTGCAACCGCTGCGGCAGTTTGGCGACCTGTGTGTAGTTGGTGACGCGGTTTTTCAGCGCCCGCGCCTTGCCGACATAGAGCACGTCGCCGCGCGCATCGAGCATGCGATAGACGCCCGGACGCACCGGCAATTTGCGCACGACACTACGGATCGCTTCGGCACCACGCTCAAGGTCGGGCTTGTCGCCCTCCTCGCCGCCGCCGCGGACGACATAGGTCGCTTTCTCTTCGTTGAATCGGTCGGGAGCATTCGGGCGAACCATGATTTTGCATGTAGGCGAAGGCGATCCGCCTCGCCATAGTGTCGGAGGTAAAACGACATAGGAGGGGTCTTATGGATGTTCGCGGCAAGCTGGCGCTCGTAACGGGCGGCAGCGACGGAATCGGGCGCGAAATCGCGCTGCAACTGCAGGCCGCGGGCGCGCAGGTGATCGTCACCGGGCGCTCGGCGGAAAAATTGCAGGCGATGGCGGCGCTGGGCTTCGGCACGATCGCCGGCGATCTTTCGACGCCCGCCGGGGTCGATGCGGTCGTCGATGGCGTCGCGGGCAAGCCGCTCGCGCTGCTTGTCAACAACGCCGGGGTCGGCAGCGAATATGAACTCGACGACCCGGCCTCGCTGGCTAGCGCTGCGGAGTGTATCCGCACCAATCTAGACGCGCCGGTCGCGCTTTGTACGCGGCTGTTACCTACCCTGCGCGCACAGCCCGAGGCCGCCATCGTCAATGTCACCTCGGGCCTTGCCATCGCGCCGCGCGCGGGCGGTTCGATCTATTGCGCGACCAAGGCGGGCCTCCGCAGCTATACGCAGGCGATCCGCCACCTGCTCAAGGACAGCAACGTCCGCGTCATCGAGGCGCTGCCGCCGGTCGTCGAAACCAATATGACCGCCGCGCGCGCGGGCAAGAAGATGAGCGCACATGATTGCGCCGCCGAGATCGTCCACGGTATCCGCACCGGCAAGCGCGAGGTCAACGCCGGGATGGTGAAGCTGCTTCAGTTCGTCCACAGCATCTCGCCAGCGCTTGCCCGGCGGATCATGATCGAGTTTTGACTTGGGGCTTTTTGGCTCAACCTACCTTCGTCATCCCGGACTAACGGAGAAGGAGAAGGCTGAGATCGGCCGAAATCGACCTCAATCGCCGATCATATAATCGGCGATGCCATAGCAATGGCTCGCCTGATACGCGTTCCGGCCCCGGTTCATGTGCGTCAGATTGAACCTCCGGATCGCACGCAGCACCCGATTGGAGCCCATGAAGGGGCGGGTCGATGCGGCGCCGCGCACGTTGACGATGAATATATCGGCGCCGCGCGGAAAATAATGGCTCACATCCTCGGGCGCCGCGACGGCCCCCTCCAGAAACGCCTCGTCGAGACGGTCCTGCATCACCGAACTGTCATCGGTGAAATCCGACAGGTGGACGATGAAGCGTGACCGGATGCCCTCGCCGTCCGCATAGAGGGTGAACAGTTCCATCCAGCTCGCATTGACGCGGACCAAGGGCTTGTCCGATGTCGACGGAAGACACGAAACCGACCAATATTCGCGTTCGGTCCGCCGCGGCATCGGGATGCGGTTCGCGCCATACAATCCGAGGACGTCCAGAACCTCCTGCGCCTGCAGGCGCTGCAGCAGCTTTTCGACCCGCGCGGCATATTTGAACCGTTGTTCGAGCAACTCCGAACGCGCATCGGCATCGCCCAGATCGGCCTTGCCCTCGATCCAGTCCTGCTGCTCGTCGAGATCCAGAAACTGGCGCAGACCGATGGCGCCGCGGCGTGCCTTGTTGCTCATGCCCAATACCTAGCAGGTCGGGGGCCACACTGTCAGGGAATCGCGTAAGTGACGTTCGCCTGACCTACCGGTTTGTCGGCATCGTCGGCCCAGATGCGGATATCCATCACCGCGAGCCGCTTGCCGAGCCGCAACAGATGCGCGTCGGCAAACAGCGGTCCGGGACGGCACGGCCGCAGGAACTGGTAATTGAGCGCGCTGGTCACCGCCATCGCAACCGGACCGATATGCGCGAGGACGAGGGCATAGGCCGCCATGTCGGCAAAACCCATCTGCGTCGGGCCCGAGATCAACCCGCCGGGGCGCAGCGCCTTGTCGGTGGGATCGAGCCGCGCCCGGACATGTCCCGGTACGACGGACACGACATGGCCGCGCGAGCCGGGTTCCGACTGCGGGAAGGCCTCGGCCATGAAGACGTTGAGCGCGTCCGCATCCAAACGGATCGCGCCCGACGATATGGGCACCGAGGTCGCAACCGCCTCCCCCGCCATTGCGATCAGCGCGTCAACTTCTTGTACGACGTCGCGTGCGGGCGCGTCGCATCGTCGCCGAGGCGGCGGATCTTGTCCTCTTCATAGGATTCGAAATTGCCTTCGAACCATTCGACATGGCTGTCGCCCTCGAACGCGAGGATGTGCGTCGCGAGGCGGTCGAGGAAGAAGCGGTCGTGGCTAATGACCACCGCGCAACCCGCGAAATTTTCGAGCGCTTCTTCGAGCGCCGCGAGGGTTTCGGTGTCGAGATCGTTGGTCGGTTCGTCGAGCAGCAGCACGTTGCCGCCCTGCTTCAGCATCTTCGCCATATGGACGCGGTTGCGTTCACCGCCCGACAACTGGCCGACCTTCTTCTGCTGGTCGACGCCCTTGAAGTTGAAGGCGCCGACATAGGCTCGCGTCTGCATCTCGTGCTTGCCGATGTTCATCAGCTCGTGGCCGCCCGAGATTTCCTGCCAGACATTGTTGTCGGGGTTCAAATCGTCGCGGCTCTGGTCGACGAAGCCGAGGCGGACGGTGTCGCCGATCGTCACCTTGCCGCTGTCGGGGGTTTCCTGTCCGGTGATCAGCTTGAACAGCGTCGATTTACCCGCGCCATTCGGCCCGATCACCCCGACGATGCCGCCGGGCGGCAGCGAGAAGCTGAGGTTCTCGAACAGCAGCTTGTCGCCATAGGCTTTCGAGATGCCCTCGACCTCGATGACCTTGCCGCCGAGGCGTTCGGGAACCTGGATGACGATCTGGGCCTTGCCGGGGATGCGCTTTTCCTGTGCTTCGACGAGCTGGTCGAAGCTCTTGATACGCGCCTTCGACTTGGCTTGGCGCGCCTTGGGCGATTGCCGGATCCATTCGAGCTCGTCCTTGATCGCCTTCTGGCGACCGGCATCCTCGCGCGCTTCCTGTTCGAGGCGCTTGCCCTTCTTCTCCAGATAGGTCGAATAATTGCCTTCGTAGACGAAATAGCGGCCGCGATCGAGTTCGAGGATCCAGTTCACGACATTGTCGAGGAAGTAGCGATCGTGGGTGACGAGGATGACGTTGCCCGGATAGTCGACGAGATGCTTTTCGAGCCACGCGACGCTTTCGGCGTCCAAATGGTTGGTCGGTTCGTCGAGCAGCAGGATCGACGGCTTTTCGAGCAGCAGGCGGGTGAGCGCGATGCGGCGACGCTCGCCGCCCGAAAGATTTTCGACGCTCCAGTCGCCCGGCGGGCAGCGCAGCGCTTCCATCGCGATTTCGAGCTGGTTATCGAGCGTCCAGCCATCGACCGCGTCGATCTTTTCCTGCAGCGAGCCCATTTCCTCCATCAACGCGTCGAAATCGGCGTCGGCGGGCGGGTCGGCCATCAGCGTGCTGATCTCGTTGAAACGCTCCATCATGTCGGCAACGCCGCGGACGCCGTCCATGACATTTTCCTTGACGGTCTTGGTCGGATCGAGCTCGGGCTCCTGCGCCAGATAGCCGACGGTGATCCCCTCGCCCGGCCACGCTTCGCCGGTAAATTCGGTGTCGATCCCCGCCATGATCTTCATCAGCGTCGACTTGCCCGTGCCGTTCGGGCCGACGATGCCGATCTTGGCATCGGGATAGAATTGCAGGCTGAGGTCCTTCAGCGTCGGCTTTTGCGCGCCGGGATAGGTCTTGTTCAGACCCTTCATCACGAAACTATATTGGGCGGCCATGGAAATGCTCCGGTATGGGCTGGGCCACAGATGCGCGGCCGGAAGAGTTGGGCGCCGGTTAGCGAATGGGCGCGGGCTTGGCAATCGGCGCTTGCACCCGCGGGTCGGACCGTTACGACAGCGGCATGAAAACTATGCCTTCCTTTGCCCGCCTTGCCGGGATTGCCACCCTTCTCTTGACCACCGCCAGCGCCTCGGCATCGCTCCCGCCACCGCCTACAGCAGTGGACCTCGCGCAGCGCGGCGACGACATCGCATGGTCGATCACCGAGGATCTGACGACCGAGATCGGCCCGCGCATGGCGGGTACCGAGGCGGAAGCCGCGGCGCGGCGCTGGGCGGCCGCGCGACTGCAATCGATGGGTTTCGCCAACGTCCGCGAAGAACAGTTCGATATGCCCGTCTGGGTGCGCGGTGCGGAGGAAGCGTCGTTGACCAGCCCCTTCCTGCCCCAGAAGCTGGCGATCGCCACGCTCGGCAACAGCGCTTCGACCGGACCAAAGGGAATCGAAGGCGAGATCGCCTATTTCGCGACCTATGACGAGCTGGTCGCGGCCCCTTCCGGGCAGGTAAAGGGCAAGATCGTCTTCATCGACCATCAGATGAAAGCCGCGCAGGACGGCAGCGGCTATGGCCAGTATGGCCGGGCGCGCTTTACGGGCGCCAATGTCGCGGCGAAGAAGGGCGCGGTCGCGGTCGTGATCCGCTCGATCGGCACCGACAGCCACCGGGTGCCGCACACCGGCGGGACCAATTTCGAAGCGGGCGTCACGCCGATCCCCGCCGGCGCCCTGTCCAACCCCGACGCCGACCAGTTGGTACGGCAATGGCATCGCGCGCAGCGCCTCGCCAATCCCGCCACGGCGAATGAAGATGCAGAGCCGCTTCGCATGAAGCTGGTCCTGACGCCGCGGAACCTCGGCACGAAACATTCGGGCAATGTCATCGCCGAAGTGGTGGGTAGCGATCCTGCCGCGAGCCCGGTCATTATCGCCTGCCATCTCGATAGCTGGGACCAGGGCACCGGCGCGATCGACGATGCCGCGGGCTGCGGCATCATTACCGCTGCCGCGAAGCATGTGATGGCGGCCGGCCAGCCGCGCCGGACGATCCGGCTGCTGTGGGCGGGCGCCGAAGAGGTCGGCGTGTTCGGCGGCAAGGCCTATTTCGAGGCGCATGGGAGAGAACAACACGCCGTGGCGATGGAATCCGACTTCGGCGCCGACCGGATCTGGCGGGTCGACTTCAAGCTGCCCGACAGTGCCAAGTTACTCTCGCATCGCATCGCCCTCGCCGTCGCGCCCTTCGGCGTCACGATGGGCCAGCATCCCGCCGGCGGCGGCGCCGATGTCGGCGCCCTGATCGCAGCGGGCGTACCGGCGCTCGACCTGCAACAGGATGGGACACGTTACTTCGACCTGCACCACACGCCCGACGACACGCTCGACAAGGTCGACCCCGCCCAATTGCGGCAGAATGTCGTGGTCTGGACGGCAGTTCTGGCGATTCTCGCCAACAGCAGCGATGCCGAGTTGCCATGATCGTTTCAACTAAATGACAGAATTCCGAGCCCGTCGGCCATCTCAATTATTTTTGTTGACGATTCATGCGGAACGGCTAAATCCCGCCGCTCGCGGTACGGGAAGTTTTCCCGGACGCGGAAAGGCATTTTAGGGAGCCCACACATCATGAAGAAGTTTGCTGCTATCGCCGTTGCTGCCAGCATGTTCGCCCTCGCCGCTTGCGGTGAAAAGGCTGCTGAAGAAGCCACCACCGACGCCCCGGCTGCTGAAGCTGTTGCGGAAGAAGGCGCTGACGCCGCTGCTGCTGGCGCCGACGCCGCTGCCGCTGGTGCCGACGCTGCCGCTGCTGGCGCCGACGCTGCTGCCGCTCCGGCCGCTGACGCCGCTGCTGCTCCGGCTGCCGACGCTGCTGCCGCTCCGGCTGCTGACGCCAAGGCTGCTGCTCCGGCTGAAGAAAAGAAGTAAGTCGCAGCCCTTCGGGGCAATGACTGAAACGAAAAGGGACGGCCTTCCTTCGGGAAGGCCGTCTTTTTTTGTTTGGCTTCCGCCATCCGGAACGGTCGGGTGCCGCCATGCGTCCATTCGGCGAGCCTAAGGATGGAGACGCGCATGTTCGAAACCACGATCCCCTTCACGATGGCAGGTCTCGACCATATCGTCCTGCGCGTTTCCGATCTGCCGACGATGCTCGATTTCTATCATGACGTCCTGGGATGCAGCGACGAGCGTACGCAGGCCGAAATCGGGCTGTTCCAGCTCCGCGCCGGGCGCTCGCTGATCGATCTGGTGACGATCGACGGCAAGCTGGGCGCCGCCGGCGGCGCCGCACCGGGCCGCGAGGGCCGCAACCTCGACCATTTCGCTCTCGCCATCCATCCTTTCGATGAAGATGCGATCCGCGCGCATCTCTCCCGCCATGGCGTCGCGATCGAGCAGTCGGGGCCGCGTTATGGCGCCGAAGGCGAAGGTCCGTCGGTCTATTTCCGCGATCCCGAAGGAAATCTGATCGAACTCAAGGGGCCCGCAGAGCACAGCGTATAGACTTGCCCTTCGACGCCGTCTAAGGCGCCCACGGCGTCGGGGAGTGGCGCAGCCCGGTAGCGCGCTTGCTTTGGGAGCAAGATGTCGCAGGTTCGAATCCTGTCTCCCCGACCACTGCCTCCGTCGTCACCCCGCCGACGTCGCGATCAATCGCGCATAATAATCGATCATGCGGCGAAAGCTGTCTATCGTCATATGTTCGTTGGTGCCGTGGATCATCGCGGTTTCCTTGAGCGTGAAGTGCATCGGCATGAAGCGGTACACATCGTCCGAAATCGGCTCCATGCTGCGGCTGTCGGTTGCCGCGACGACGAGATAGGGCGAAACCACCGCGTCGGGCGCATCGGCGCGCGCCGCGGCGACGACATATTTCCAGCCCGGCGAACTGCTCGACGACACGCGCGAAGGCTCGTTCGGCGGTTTGACCCAGGTCAGTTCGACCGGCGCGTCGCCGACCGCGGCCTTGGCGCGCGCCATGACATCGGCCGAGCTGTTCCAGGGCGCGATGCGATAGTTGATCAGCGCCGAAGCCGATTGCGGCAGCACATTCTCCTTCGGGCTCCCCTGCAACATCGTCGGCGCGATGGTCGTGTGGAATGCGGCCGCCGACGATGGCGATCCCGCCACCTCGCGCTTGACAAGCGAGCCGAGCAGCCACTGGTTGGCGACCGCCATCTTGGTCGTTCCACCCTTGTGCGCTGCCAGTGCCTCGATCATCGCCGCGCCGGGGCCGCGCATCTCGATCGGGAAAGGTTTCTCGGTGATCGCCAGCACCGCACGCGCGAGTGTTGTCACCCCGGTTTCCGGCGGCGGCATCGAACTGTGCCCGCCGGGGGCATTGGCGGTGACCTTGAGCGTCGCGTAGCCCTTTTCGGCGACGCCGATCAGGATTGCCGGGCCATTGATTACCGGCGTATCGCGCAGCACGACGCTGCCCTCGTCGAGCGTGAACAGCGCGCGGACGCCGTCGGCCTTGAGCTTCGCCGCCGCCGCGACCGCGCCCGATCCGCCGGCTTCCTCGTCATGCCCCGACACGAGATAGATGCCGCGTTTCGGTTTGAAACCCTGCGCCGCCAGCGCCTCCAGCGCCTCGAACAGGCCGATCAGCGATCCCTTGTCGTCGACCGTACCGCGACCCCAGACGGCGTTTTCAGCGATCGTCCCGGCGAAAGGCGGGTATTTCCAGTCGCCCTCGGTGCCTTCGGTGACCGGGACGACATCCTGATGCGCCATCACGATGATCGGCTTCGCCGCCGGATCGCTGCCCGGCCAGTAATAGATGAGCGTCCGGTTCGGCAGAATGGTGCGCGTCATCGCCCGGTGCATCGCCGGATAGGTTTTCGCCAGCCAGCCGTGCAGCCGGTCCCATTCGGCAATCTCGTTTTCGGCGGGATCCTGATGCGAGATCGTCCGGATCTGCGCCGCTGCGCTGAGATGGGCGACGGCGGCATCGAGATCATAGGGCGGAGCGGCGGCAAGGCGGATGTCGCTGCCATCGGCGATGTCCTTGGGCGCGAAGCCTGCCGTGCGCACTGCGACCGTTCCCGCGGCCAGTGCAAGCACCGCAAGACCGCCCAGGATGATGATCCGCCGTTTCGCCATAATAATCCCCCTCCGCCATCTGCGGCCAATGGACCGCGATCGGTTGCAAGATGCAAGGGAAATGCCGGTGCGGCGGGAGAAAATGGTGGGCCCGGCAGGACTCGAACCCGCAACCTAGCCGTTATGAGCGGCCAGCTCTAACCATTGAGCTACAGGCCCCTCCTTTACCCGGCGGGGTGTGCGGGCGATAGCGGAGCAGGCGGCGGATTGGCAAGCGGCAACGCGCTCAGGCGGCATTCGCCCTGCGTTCGGCCATCGCCAATATCTCCGCCGCGGTCGTCGCTTCGACCCCGCGCCGCGCCAGATGTTCCAGCAAGACGTCCCACCAGCGATAGAAGAGGTCGAGATCGGCAGCGCTGCGGACATAGGGCGTGTTGCCGGGCTGCAGTGACGGCGAATGAAAGGAGAAGTTGAGGATCGGGACCTGCTGGTCGAGCGCGATATCGACCGCGCGGCAGGCGCGTTCGGCAGGAATACCCTCGGGCGTCAGGGCAATCCGTTCGACAAGCCCCAGCCGCGCGAGCGCTGCGCCGACATGGGTGCCTTGCCGCGCGAGCCGATGGTAAAGGCTGCTGCCTGCCCGCCCCAGCAAACCGCCGAACACCGTCGTCACGGGCACCTCGAGGATATCGCCCTGCCCGGCCGGCACCCACCAGGGCGCGAGCGGCGCGGCGCGATAGTCGGGGCCATGTCCGGCGCGGTAATCGAAGCCCGAGCGGACCGACGTATCGCAGCGGAAACCGAGTTCGGCGAGGATCGCCGCCGTTTCGGGGCCAAGGCCATAGCGGCCGGCCCGATAGACGAGTGGCGAAAGGCGAAAGCGGTCGCGGATCCCGTCGCGCAGCGCCGTCATCTTGGCGCGCTGGAGTTGGACGGGCAAGTTGCCGGTATAGCTGTTTTGCTCGCTCACCTCCTCGTCATGCGGCGGGGTCACCCAGGGATGAAGCTGCGCGCCGATTTCGCAGCGCCCGTCCGCCGCCCCCCCGCCCAATATCTCGACCGCGCGGTCGTCGGTGACGATCGGCCAGTCGACCAGATAAATCGGCCGCACGCCTGCGCGCTCGAACCACGCCTGGCATTCGGCGAGCGCGGGAACTGAGTCGAGGCGATAGCCGCTGCGCGCGAAGGGCGCCCGCCAGTCGAAATCTTCCTCGGTGTCGATCGTCACCCAGAAGCGCGGCCGCTCGCCGGCCCCGAGCCGAATCAGGCTCGACGCTGCTGGATGTGCCAAGAGATTGCCCGCAGGCTGCACCGCAATTTCCCCCGTCGGCCCCGGTCTGCGCTCTATTCGCTTTGCTGGACGTCCAGCCCGCTGCCAGCGCCCGGGTTGGCCGAGGGCAGATGCAAGGTCAAGGCGTTATGCCCGATTTCGAGTCGTCCCCCGGCACTGCGCGCGAGGCTGTCGACAAGACGGAGCGAAAAGCCGAGGCTGAGGATCGCCGCGCCGGGCGCTTCGCCTTCGGGACTGAAACCGGGATCGAGCAGGTTTGCGGCGGTCGCGAAGCGAATCGACGCCGGGCGGACGATGCGCAATTGCAAGATGTCGTCATGTGCCGTTTCGGTGACAAGCTGTCCGACCATGATCGTCCCCGGTTCGGAGACATCGACCAGCGCGGTGAGCAGGCGGCCGATCATCCGGCGCGCGTTGGCATCGCCCGCCCGGGCGAAAAACGACCCGCCGACGCGCGAGATGCTGAGGTCGATCCGCTGTTCCGCGAGCAGCCCGGCAAGGTCGTGCTCGACCTGCGCCACGATCGCCGCGACGTCGACCGTTTCGCCGACCGGCTCGCTCGCCGCGCTTTCGCCGGCCCGCGCCGCCGTTTCGAGGTCGTCGATGATCGCCTGGATCGAAGCGGCGTCGGCGACGATCGTCTCCGCCATCCCGCGATACGCCCCGCTGACCGGACCGAACATCTGCCCCGAGATGATCTGGGCAAAACCCGAGATCGCGTTGAGCGGGCTGCGCAGTTCATGGATGAGCTGGCGGATCGAATCGCCCGAATCCGGCGCTGGCGGATGGCCGTAAGGCGTCTCGTTGCGGTAGGGCCGCCGCGCGGTACCGCGGTATCCGCGAAACTGTCCGGTCGCCGGATCGAACCAGGGCAAGGCCGAGAAACGCCACTCGCCTGCATCGGCGGGCGTGCCGTCGAGGATCATGCGCGCGTTGATCATCTCCGCCCGCTGGCGAAACGCGCCGGCGGCAACGCCATCGGTGCCCGGCTCGCCGCCGAAGGCAGCCTCGGCGATCGACAGGCCGATCGCGCTGCCGCGTGCGATGCCGTCGACCCAATGGATGACACCATCGGGGCCGGTTTCGAAAAGGAAACCGGTGCGCGGCTTGCGCGCCGCCGTCGGCTGACCGCGCGTCGACTGGAACTTGTCGATCCGCCGGACGAGTTCGCTGATCTGGTTCGACCCGGTATCGTTGGCCGGGGAAGCCGCCGCGATCTCGGCGCCGGCCTCGGCGACGGCGAGCGGCGCTTCGATCGCGTTCGCCGGCTGGGGCAAGGCAACCGATCCGCTGCCGAGGCTGGCCAGCGCGCGGCGGACATTGACCGGCAGGTCGTCGCGCCCGGCAAGGATCGACCGCGCCATCGCGCCCGTCGCCGGGAGCAGCGCGAGCCAGTCGGCTTCCGACAAACGCGCGCCGCCGAGCATCGCGGCCGATACCGCGGGCACGTCATTGGCATAAAGCGCGACGAGCGGCGCAAACCGCCCATGGCGCGCGATCGCCCGCGCACAATCGCGGCGGACATTTTCGGGGACCTGCGGCCGCAGGACGGCGAGCGCATGCAAGCTGCGACGAATATCGCCATCGCGCAGTTGATTGCCGCGCTGCGCCAGAATATCGGAGAGTTGACGCCACGCAGCGATGCTCGCCCGGCGGTCCGAAGGCGCCTGGCGCAAGATGGTCGTAATCATCGAGTCAGCAGTCACGCGAAGCCGGCCCCACCCTCATTTCGTTGGTTAGCGTATCCTTAGCGGCTAGCGTGAATCAACGGGTCATGAAAGCACCTTAACCATCCGCGTCGCATTGTGGGACAATTGCATTCGCCTGAAATAATATTATGGTCAGCGGCTTGCAAGGACAGCGGAAGTTACAAAATGGCGAGCCAAAAATTCGATCAGATCGATTTGCAGATATTGGGCGAGCTGCAAAAAAACGGGCGGATGACGAATGTGGAGCTGGCGCAGATGGTCGGGCTGACCGCCCCGCCGTGCCTGCGCCGCGTCCGTGCACTCGAAGAATCGGGAGTTATCCGGTCGTACCACGCCGACCTCGACGCCGCGAAGCTCGGCTATGGCATCACGGTGTTCGCGATGGTCAGCCTGCGCAGCCAGGCCGAGTCGGACCTCAAGGCGTTCGAGGATTATGTCGGCGGCCTGCCCGAAGTGCGCGAATGCTATATGCTGAACGGCGAGATCGACTTCTTGCTGAAGGTTGTCGCGCGCGATCTCCAGAGCTTCCAGTCGTTCCTGACCGCGCATCTGACGTCGGCGCCCAATGTCACCAGCGTGAAGACCTCGCTGACGATCCGCACCGCAAAGCAGCTCGCCGGAATTCCCGTCGAGGAATAGCGCGGCGCCGCCGCGCACAGCCGGGGTGCCATGCCGATACCGGAATCGAGGCACGGCAGTTCTGGGGTGGATTCCTGACCGTCCTCTATTTCCGTTCGTGTCGAGCGAAGTCGAGACACCCATCGAGGTTGCGCCTGGCCCGAGGGGCATCTCGACTTCGCTCGATGCGAACGGGTAAGGTTGGCCCAAACGGCAACAACCGGCCGGTTCCAGCCGCTCCAATCCACGCAGGTCGCCAACAAAAGAGGGCGCTGCCTGATCAGGACAGCGCCCCTTTGCGCGCGTTCGGCAGACGGATCAGCTTCCCGTTGCGGGGGCCGCGGCGGGCGCCGGCGCGGCGCCGCCGTCGATCTTGATCACCCACAGGTCGGCAAGCCGCTTGCGGGGACCGGTGACCTGCGCGAAGCTGGCTTTCGCACCGGCGGCATCGCCGGCCAGCGCCTGCGCCACGCCCATCCGGTAGGTCCAGAGCTCCTTGTCGCCGCCGGCGGCGATCGCCGCCTTGTAGAGCGGCACCGCATCGGCATAGCGGCGATAGCTGACCAGAGCGTCGCCGGTCGCGCCCGCAACCTTCGGGTTCGACTGCGTCGAAGGCTTGGCGGCATAGGCGGTGAGCGTCGATTCCTCGTCGCCCGCGCGTTCGCCCTGCGTCTTCGCGATTCCGTCGAAATTGGCGTCGGGCGTCGGAATGACCTTGCTCGCCTTGCCTTCGGCGACCAGCGCAACGACTTCGCCGGGAAGCGCAGCTTCGGTGGCGAGCGCCGCATATTCCGAATATTCGGGGCGCTGGAGCATCGATTTGGTCGCGCGCATCAACCGCAGCGTGTCGAGCGCGATTTCCTTGTTCTCGCCGGTCTGCTGCAACAGGATGAACAGCGTCTGGCGCCACACTTGCGGCTGGTTATAGTCGCGCATGCGGAGCGTCATCAGGTCGAGCGCCTCGGGATTGCGGTTCGCCTTTTGCAGCGCCTGGATCGGACGCACATAAAGCTCGTCCGAGGGACGCTGTCCGGCGGCCCGGCTGGCTTCGATCCCGGCCTTGGCGATTGCGAGCCCCTGGTCGATCTGGCCCTGCTGCAGATAGCTGTCCATCAGCAAGAGCGGCAGTTGCGCCTCGGTCGAACCCGCGGCCTTCGCCGCTTCGAGACGCTTCACCGCCTTCGCATAATCCTTGGCGCCATAGGCAAAGTTGCCCGAGAAGAAATTATAGGTCGCGGCATTTTCCGCCGGCGTGACGCCCGTGTCGAGCATCGCATCCAGCCCCTGGCTCTGCACCGCCTGATCCTTGTTCAGGATGCCGAGCTGGAGCTGGTAGAAGCCCGCGAGATATTTATCGTCGGGGGTCGTGGCCGACGCCTGACCTTCGGCGAGCGCGGCTTGCAATGCGGCGGCGTCCTTGGCCTTCGACGCTTCTTCCATCTTCTTCGCGGCGGGGATGAAGCCCTTGCTGACCGAAATGCCGCCTCCTTTGCCGGACTCTTCCTTCTTATCCTTTTCCTTCTTTTCCTTGGCACCAGCGGGGGCAGCGGACATCATCAGCGCGCAGCCCAGCGCAGCGGCCATCGCCGTCGCGGGCATCGAGCGAAAACGCTTGAACATCGAAATCTCTCCTCAAAGATACGGCCGCCTCGCCTCGGCACACAAATGGGCTCGGCCGCGGTTCGGTAACGCGGCTAAACCCGTCGCGTTGCCAAGGCAAGACAGCCGGGGTCGATATTTATCATGGAGAGGCGCGGCTGAACGGGGATTGAACCCGGATCGGCGCAAGTGGAGCGTTCAGACCTCGTCAATCGCCCGGTTGATCTGACGCAGCACCGCCGGATCGCCGGGCGCGCCGGCCATCGCCGCTTCGGAAAGCTGGATGAGCGGCACGATGCCGAACGTCGCGGCCAGCCCCTTGAGCCGCAGGGCCGCGACGTGCCAGTTCGCGTCGCAACGGGCGCGGCGCATCAGATCGGCCAGCTCGCGCGCACTGCCAGTAAAGACGTTGCGCAGTTCGAGCGTGATCGCTGCGTCGTCACCGACGGCGGAACTCAGATACCGGTCGAGAGGGCCACTATCGAAAGACATTCCACAGGCTTGGCAGCTTGTGGTTAAGTTTCGGTTTCTCGGGCGTCATTTGGTGCTAAGATGGGGGGATGACGGGGGAAAAGAAGATCGTCGGATTGTGGCGGGATTCCGCGGCAAACCAGGAAACGGACGGCAAGGTTCCGGAACAGGCCGCTGCGCCCGAAGCAGCGCCTGCGCCCGAAACTGCGCCCGCCGCCGAACGGGACTGGCTGGATATGTCGCCGCTTACCGAAGCCGAAACCGCGGATAACGCGAGCGACGCTCCTGCCCCGCCCTCGGCATGGCACGATCGCCTCGCCCCAGGCCTTCTCGTGCTGCTCGGCACCGGCTGGACATTGTTTGCGCTTTATGGCGCGACCGGCGGCTTCGCTTCGGCGCCTGCGGCAGAGGCTTGGCCGGCGCTGATCGCCACCATCTCGATGCCGCTCACCTTGCTCGCCATATTGTGGATGGCACTGCTCCGTTCGAGCCGGTCGGAGCAGGCGCGATTCGCGCGGATCACGACGTCGCTTCGCAACGAGAATATGATGCTCGGCCAGTCGATGCATTCGCTCGGCCTGCATCTCGCCGACGCGCAGAAGCAGCTCGCCGAGCAAGCGAAGATCGTCCAGCAACTCGGGCTCGACACGGTCGCGCGGCTGCACGACAGCAGCGACCGGCTCGCCAGCAACGCGTCGGTAATCGCCAACGCGCACGACCAGCTCGCGCGGTCGGGCGACGTCGCGATGCAGCGGATGGACGGCCTGCTCGCGGGCCTGCCGCGCATCGACGATGTGGCGCAGCGGCTTGCGGTGAATTTCCGCGAAGCCGGGCTGGTCGCCCACCAGCAGGGCGCGAATCTCGAAGCGCGACTGGCGGCGCTCGGCGAGGAAGCCGCCAAAACCGCCCAGATCAGCGAAGCCGCTACGACCAGCGTCCTCGAAGCGATGGTCGCGCTGCAGGGACAGACGAAGGAAACCGAGGCCGACCTGCTTGCCGCTTCGGCGCAGGTTACCGGCGCGCATGGCACGGCGCTGGCGCAAATCGCGAAGGGCGCGGCGTCGGCACGCAACGATATGTCCGCAACCGTGGCCGCGGTGACCGGTCAGATGGACGAGAGCTGGCGACAGTTCCGCGACGGCGTCGATGCCGCTGCCGCGCAGATGGACGCGAAGCTGTCAGCGGCACGCGAAGCCGGCGACGCGATCGGCGATCAGTTGACGGCCCATGGCAAAGCGAGCGAAGCGCTTGCTGCCCGCATCGGCGCGCATGTCGCCGAGGTTGAACAGCAGCTTGCCGGTCTCGATGCCAGCGTTGCCAAACGGACCGACGTGATCGGCCGCGCCATTGCCGATACCAAGGCGCAGCTTGGCGCCTTTGCCGATCAAGTGACGCGCGGTAACGGCTCGGCGCAGCAGCTTGTCGGCCATGCCGAATCGCTGCTCCTCGCGCTCGATGCGGTGACGCGCGAACTCGACGAGTCGCTGCCGCACGCCCTTGGCCGCATGACCGCGCACGGCAAGACGACGCAGACCGCGCTGTCCGAACTGCGCCCGATGCTCGACGCCTCCGAACTCGTCGCACAATCTACGCTGTCGCACGTCAATGCCGTGCAGGCGACGCTGAAGACCAACGAAGCGCAGATGACCAGCCATGCCGAAAACCAGCGGCTGCTCGTAGAACAGGTCAACGCCGCGCTTGCCGAAGCCGATGCCGCCTTGGCAAAGCTGCGCGACGGCGCCGACGACTTTGCCGAACAGGGCGGCGCGCGGATGATCGCGACGCTGGCAGAGGTGCGCAGCACTGCCGATTCGGCCGCCGAACAGGCGCGCGAGACGCTCGACCGGCTGATCGCCGGCGCCCGCGAGACGATGCAGGCGACCGCCAGCGACGCGATCGATGCGGCGTTCAAGACCGAGATCATGGCCCAGCTCAACGCGATCGAGGATGCCTCGCAGCGCGCGGTTACAGCCGCGAACGCCGCCGCCGACCGGCTGATGCGCCAGCTCATCACGATCATGGACACCAGCGCCAGCGTCGAGCAGCGCGCGCTCGAGGCCGAACAGGCGATCGCCGCCTCCGATCGCGATTCGCTCGCCAAGCAGGTCGGCGTGCTCACCGAAGCGCTGAAGTCGACGGCGATCGACGTCACCAAGATCCTCTCGACCGAGGTCAGCGACGCCGCATGGGATGCTTATCTGAAGGGCGACCGCGGCGTCTTTGCGCGGCGCGCGGTGAAGCTGATCGAGAATAGCGAAGCGAAGGAAATCCTCCGCGTCTACCAGAATGACGACAATTTCCACGCCGCGGTGAACCAGTTCATTCACGATTTCGAAGCGATGCTGCGCCTGCTGATCGGCGCACGCGACGGGTCGGCGATCAGCGTGACCCTGCTGTCGTCGGATATCGGCAAGCTCTATGTCGCCATGGCGCAGGCAATCGACCGCCTGCGGAACTGATTGCGTTCAGACGGAATCGGACGGGCGACGGGTCTCGGCTGGAAGCGGACCTAAGTAACATGTACCCCGGCGAAGGCCGGGGTCCAGAGCGTTGGAAAGCCAGCGCTGCATACTTACGCCCTGGACCCCGGCCTTCGCCGGGGTACACAAATTAGCAAACGCCCGCTCCCTACCCCAATCCAGACGACGCTTCAGGCCCGCCCGCTCAGCACATCCGGATCGGCCCAGCCATTCACATACGCAAGGTAATAGAGCCCGAAGGCCACCGTCGCGACGATCGTCATCTGTAGCAGGATACGCCGGGGCCGGAAGCTCGCGGGAGCGCCGGGCTCCTGCCCGCGCACCAGCGGCGTGCTCTCATCGCTTGCCCGGCGCCCGTGAAACGGCAGCACGAAAAAGGCACTGAACGCCCAGAACAGCAGATAGATGGCGAGTGCCGAGGTCCATTTCATCGTCGTGCTTCCGTGGGTCAGATATCGACGAGCATGACGTCGACGACGGGTTTCTTGCCCGTCCAGTTGGTCGCGACGCGCCGCACGCCGAGCCGGATCGCCTCGCGCAGCTTTTCCTCGTCGCGGGCCGGGCCGGTCGCCGCCTGCTCGGCGGCTTCGCGCAGTTCGTCGACGAAGGTTTCGCGCTCGTCCTCGACCGGAACGCCGCGATAGCTCACTGCGCTGTCGACGAAGCGCTTGTCCGAAAAGATCACCGCGACCGAAATCTGGCCGTTGAGCGCCAGCTTGCGCCGCTCGTTGATCGTCTCGCCGTCGGCGGGTAGAATCACGTCGCCGTCGAGGATCAGCCGCCCCGAACGTACGTGATCGACGATCTTCGCAGGTCCCGGCGACAGGCGGACGAGATCGCCATTTTCCTGGATCAGCGCATCGGGCACGCCCTGTTCCAGCGCGAAACGCGCCTGTTCGTGCATATGGCGGATCTCGCCGTGCACCGGCACGACCAGCTTAGGCCGCAGCCAGCCATAGAGCGCGGCAAGTTCGGGCTGCCCCGGATGGCCGCTGACGTGGATATGCGCCTGCTTTTCGGTGACCGTCAGCACGTCCTTTGCGGCGAGCTGGTTCATGATCCGCCCGATCGCGACCTCGTTGCCGGGAATCTGCTTCGACGAGAAGACGACGGTATCGCCCGCCTCGAGCTTGATCTGGTGCCCGTCGGCGGCCATGCGCGCCAGCGCCGCGCGCGGCTCGCCCTGCCCGCCGGTGGCGATCACCATCATCTTGTCGCGCGGCAGGCGCATCGCCTCGTCGAAATCGACCGTCGGCGGGAAATCCTTGAGATAACCGACCGAGCGCGCCACCCCGAGAATGCGGTCGAGCGAGCGGCCCGCGACGCACAAGGTCCGTCCCGTCGCCTTCGCGACCGCGCCCAGCGTTGCCAGCCGCGCGGCGTTCGAGGCGAAAGTGGTGACGACCACCCTGCCCTTTGCAGCGCCGACCGCCTGCGTCAGCCCGGCGCGCAGCCCGCCCTCGCTGCCCGATGCCTCGGCGTTGAACGCATTGGTCGAATCGCAGACGAGGACATCGACGCCCTCGTCGCCGATCGCGGTCAGCGCCGCGGCGGTCGCGGGCTGCCCGAGGATGGGCTCTTCGTCGAGCTTCCAGTCGCCGGTATGGAAAGCGCGGCCATAAGGCGTGTCGATCACCACCGCGCTCATTTCGAGGATCGAATGCGCCAGCGGGACGAGCCGGATGCCGAAGGGGCCGATCCGGAAACTGGCGTCGATATCGACGACCTTGATCTCGACCTCTTTCTCCAGCCCTTCTTCGGCAAGCTTGTGCGCGATCAGCCCCGCAGTGAAGCGGTTGGCATAGAGCGGCACGCCAAGGTCGGCGGCCAGATAAGGGATCGCGCCGATATGGTCCTCGTGCCCGTGGGTCAGCACGATGCCAAGCAGGTCCTTC